>CANDJC010000032.1 GCA_947384955.1 uncultured Eubacterium sp.
CATTCCGGAGCCGGAGCAGGAAGCCGGTGCATCTTCCCGTCACCCGGCGTCCGAGAGGCCAAAATATCCCCCAGTCCACTCAAAGCAACCCGCTTCAATTTTCCTTAATCAGCGGCGCCTTCATATTAATATTTCCGTCCATCTTAATCGAACTTGCCCCGCAGGACTCTTCTATCGCACTCGAAGCAGACAGCACCAGCTTCTTCCCAGCATCTGCCGATAAATCCCTGTCAGCAGAAAACTTCATCTCACTTTTCGTACCCGCAGCAAAATCTCCTTTGCTCGTAATCGTCAGCGTATCCTCTCCGGATACCTGAATCGGCTTAGCCGCTGACATACTGATTCCATCTGCCGGAACCATGTTCAGATTATTTTCCCTGCATGTTACAGATACAGAATCCTGCGCTGTAACAATCAGATTCTTTCCGGCATGAATGCTGAAATCGTTTGCGCTCGACATAGAAATATTATCTCCGCTCTGCACAGTAATACTCCCGTCACTGATTACCTGCACTTCCTTATCCGTAAACACATCGATACCGGAATCTTCGCTGATTCTGACCAGCGTCACCCCATCGTTTGCCGTAATCAGAATCTCCCTGCGGTCGAGCCTGATTTCCTTTCCATCCGCTGTCCGCAGATATTTCACGCGCGGGTCAGACAAAAGTTCGGTATCCTCCTGCCGTACAGACTGCACGGCATAGGCGTCATTTTCGTCTTCTGTCGGAAATACAATCTGGACCGTATCGCCTTCTTCCGGCATCACATACCATCCCGTATGTTCTTCCGCGGAAAATCCGGTTGCATAAGGGAACGGGTATGCGGTTCCCACGGACTGCGCTTCATCTATCGCCAGATGCACCTTTACCGTATCTTTTTCGGCTTTCAGCACTTCTGCGCCGAGTGTCAGTCCGCTGATGTATGGATGGCATATATATGGCGCCGAAATGCCAGCCTTCGTAGTCGCTGTGACCGTACACAGGAATACTGAGCCTTCCAGCCTTAAATTCACTTCCCGTACAAAAAGCGTTTTCCCTCGGATACTGACCGTATCCCCGATTTCTGCCGCCACATGGCCTGTCTGTACGGTATATTCTTCCGCATCGGTTTCCTGATAAGAGATTTCTCTGCACTGAGACAGCTTCCGGTAACGCGCTACCTTTTTGCGCACCGAAAAATCATGGATGCTGCCGGTCTGTTCTCCGTATGATTTCCCACCGGGCAGTCCGAATGTAAAGGACGGTTTTTCAGCCCTTGCATCGGCTGCAAGAACGCTTCCGCTGTGAGATGCCAGCCTTTTTAGAAATTCCCAGTCTGTCTCCCGGTATTCTAACAAAAGATTCTGAATCTGCTTTTCCGGCGCCGTGCATTTCGCCGAGCCTCCCGCTTCCCCGGCCAGCTGGTTCACAATACTGCTGTAGCTTTTGCCCTTTTCCTGGAACGAACGCTTTTTTTCTTCTTTATCCAGCTTTATCGTCCAGGAAACCGCTTCTGCTTCCAGATAATAAACGCCGTTTTCGCATATCACGCCCACATCCTGCGCCGCGCCGCAAAAAAGAGTCTCCCCGTCTTCTTTCAGCTTCACGGTCTTTTGAGCCCACTGCTGGCCAATCAGGCTGTCTTCTTCTCCTTCTTTTAATACTCCGCGGACATAAAATCTGGTATGCTCATTGATTTTTTTCACTAATTCCAGTTCCAGTATCCTCTCAAGTGCAAATGGCTCTACACTGTATCTGCCTGTCTCCTGCAGTTCCATATGGCATCCTCCTTTTCTGTGGCTGAAAGCTGTTTCAAAATCTGCCCGCTTCCCGGCATCCTGTCACGCATTCTGCTGCTGCGCTGTACGCAAAGATGCAAGCATCTGCAGAAACACATCCTTCCAGTGACCCTGTTCCCCGCTCAGGCAGTTGCAGGCTCCCATCAGAAGCGTTCCTTTTAGCGAGGTAAAAAACATCAGGTTATACACATCCATATCCATCGCCGGAGATATAAAATCAAACCACGCAATCCGGTTTTGTACTGCCAGAGCTGTCTGTTTTTCAATGGTACCTGCGGACGGATACAGCCGCAGTATCAGCAGTTCGATATCATCGCGCACCTGCTCTTCTTCCCCGGGATTTAATTTCTCCTTTTTTTTGGAAAACGTAATGTTGACCGTAGAATCTTCGCTTGTATAAATGATTTCCGGCCTGTTTTCGTTCGGATATTTCAGACGGGCCATTTCCTGGCTCATGAGCGCGAACTCATCCGGCATCCACATCCAGAGCTGCTTTTTTATAACCTCACGCTCATGAAACACTGCGTCTCTGCCGTCTATCCATACGCTGCCTTCTTTGATATTTCTGTTTCTGCTCTCTTCCCGGCCCTGTTTTAAAAACTGGATAAAATCTTCATCCCCGTATTTTTCCATGCTTCACCGCTTTCATTTCTATTTTCTGCCGTTTCTTATCTCTTTTTGCTGTTTCTTCCAAATTATTTACTATTATTTCATTACATCTTACTGTTTCCTGCTATACTTACCGCCTCTTACTGCCCGTCATCTTTTATTTTCAAAATCCCCGCTCCTGCCGGGCACACCGCCATAGAGCCTGACAGCAGCGCGGGCATTCCCTGAACGAGCACATCGTTTTTCCCCTTCAGCCATACCGCGCATGCCGGCACACAGGGCATTTTTGTCAGCTTGCATACGCCAAAGGGGCCGACATTTAAAAGCGGCACGCAGTCCGTAATATTTGCCCGGTCCTTTCCCCTCAGCTTCACAAGTCTTCCCGGCGCCGTTCTTAGAGGTGCATCCGCTGTCCCCATGCTGCAGCTTATTTTCGCTCCGCTTACGACATAAGATTCTCCCATTACGCCTTTGTCCTCCTTTCTTATCAGCTGTCAAAAAACTTCTTTCCCAGCTGCCAGAGCTCTGCCCAGAGTCCAAAAGCAGCTCTCTTCGTCCCTACTAAAACACAGCCGGCCCGTCCGTCCTGTGCTCCCTTTTCACGCTCCGTCCTCCGGCTCCTGAAATCCGCACCAGACGCTCAAATATTTCGCTGTGAGAAAGTTCGCGCAAAGGCTCTTTCAGCCTGCGGCTTACATACCGCAGCAGGCATTCCCGCGATACCGGCTGGCATGCCAGGCAGGAAAGCGCGAAATGCACGTCGAAATCAGCCGCCTGCGGATTATCTAACACCATCCTTGCAAAAATCCGCAGCACATCCGGTGCAGCCGTGACTCCGCCCGGTCCGGCATACGGCACCTGGGTAATATCCAGCGTATTATAAGCCGTACGGCAGTCTGCCAGGTCCCGATAGTCTTTCCTGAGACGGGCTCCCTTCGACAGACGGAACCGGCCCAGTTCCAGTTCATCTCTGCCAGCCTCGCCGTTTTTCAGACGCAGTTCGAGCCTTCGTACATAGAAATCATCCGTATAAGCCCCTGGATACAGGCGCAGACAGACCGTCACCTGCTGCTCGAACGCATCAAACGGCAGTATTTCATCCTTTGTCATGACCGCCTGTCCCTGATGCCAGACGGCTCCCTTCCCAACCAGGATGCATTCGTTCTCATAGCGGATATCGAATCCAAATAATACGCCGTCCGCCCAGTCCGCAAGCCCCATCTTTACCAGCTGAAGCGGGAAATCCCTCAGTGCTTCTAAGCTTTCCGTTTTCAGCACCCTGCCTTTGCAAAACAGCGGTTTAGCATCATACTGCATGTATCAGTGCCTCCCGTCAAAATAATCCGTTTCCCACGCTCCCGGCTCAAACGGCAGAAAACCGGGTGTCCGGCTGTAAAGCCTGTCTGCCTCCCTGGCAGCTTCCAAAATGGAAAACCCCCAGCTGGTATCATCCGCATAAATAAAAAGACGCAGTTCCCCGTTGCGCATGCCGTCCAAATCTTCCTGCCTCAAAAACGGGTAATCGGACAGCATCTGCCCGTATCCGGTCTCCTGGCGGTTTTCCCGTTCCAGCGAATACGGTATCGTAAAAACTTCTTTTCCCATCCCGTCTTTTAAATGAAACAAAACCTCCTGTGTTTCCACCGGCCTTGACAGACATCCATAAGCCTGTCCCATAGGCGTTCCTTTTTCTAACAGCGTTTTTTCCCGTCCGCCCGCCTTATAATCCTCCGCGGTCAAAGAATACGGCGCTCTGGCCGGCTCATAGCTGAGCTTCGTGCGTATCCGGCCGCTTCTTAAATCCCTCTGGTATGCCATGGCCCCGTCGATACACAGAAACTTCCGCTCGCATCCGCTCTCTCTTTTGGTCCGGGCTTTTCTGCCTGGCACATATTCTTTCATCACTTCCCGAAACAGCTCGATTTTACTGCTCTGCCCGGACAGAATAATCCGGTCCGTGTCCATCAGGCGCCCGCTTTCGTACCATGGCTCGATAAAATTTTTCAAAAATCCGTAAATATCCGGCTTGAGCAAAAGCTGAATTTCTTCTTTTTCAATCACCAGGTCCGGGCAGGCCGTAAAGGTTTCAAATCCCCCTTTTGCCCTTTTTGCAAACAAATGAAAATCCGTAAACGGGCCGTAATTTTTATAATCCGAAAACAGCGGCTGCAGCGCGATTCTTAAAATGCCCGGCCTGCAGTACAGCTTTTTTTTCACCATTTCCGCCAGATTCCACAGAAAATAAAAATTGCTTCTGACCTTTAAATATACGCTTTCCGGCTGATTCCTGTAGTCATCGTAACAGGTCGGAAGCACGCTTTCCGTATCCCTGTAAACCTCTGAAAACACCCCGTATGCTTTTTCGACCCCCTCGCGGTCAACGATGTCATAAAGCTCTGCCAGTATTCCGGGAAACAGCGCATCCATACTGACGGGTTCTTTATGTGTCAGCAGTTTTGCCAGACGGATTTTTAAATACTGCATCACGCGGTATGTCAGACGGTTTCCGCCAAAATTGGTGTCACCGTGGGCATACGTCACATGAAGCTCCAGGCTGCTCGTAATGCCTTCATTCGTGATACGGTAACTGCAGTTTACCATATCGGAGGTGCCGCCCCCGCAGTCTAAAATCAGCATCTTTTTTAAAACACCGTCATCGTATGCAAGCTCCCGGATTCCCTGTTCCAAAAAATGATAAGCTACCGCTGCCGCCTCATCGGTAACATTTTTCATTAAAATCTCATGCTCCGGCAGCGCTTCTTTATACATGCGCAGAAAAAGCGCTTTCTGCTTGACCGGACATGTAAAACACAGCTTTTGAAACCGCATTCGATAAAGCTGCTGCGCCTGGTCGATGACATGCTTTAAAAAGGCGCGTATGAATAAAAGACGCTCTGCCTCACAGGTATTCCCTTCCATATCCGTAACGGTAATCCGTTCCCGGTAACGCCCAGCCCACCGCTTCATATCATAAAAAACACTGCAGCGCGCCAGATAGCCCCGCCTTTTTTGTTCCTCTGCCGCTTCCTCCCCGTAAAGAAATGTCATATGCTCTGCAATACCGTCGCTGCAGTCCTTCACAGCCAGCACACTCGGACACAGCCCGCAGTTCCAGCCGCCTGACTGCTTTTCCCCGCTTTGCAGCCCATACTCCGTGCCGCTGGTACAGTACCCAGGGCCGCCTGCCGCCTGCCATCCATCCTCCTGCCTGTACTCCCGGCCGCCTGCCGCCTGCCATCCGCTTTCCCGCCTGTACTCTGTTTTGCCAGTCCGGCCCTTTCTGCTTTCCGGTCTGTCAGACTGTCCCTCTCTGTTTTCCGGCCCGTATTCTATCCGGTTGATATCCCCGGTGCTGCAGTCCCTTCGGCCTGTCTGCTCTTCTTCACAGTCCCGAGTCTTCGGGAATAAAATACGTCTGCCTGCGCTGCCTTTCTGCCGGTCAGATTCCAGGCAGACTCCGGCCGTTGTATAAGAAGTTCCGTAATCAATCAGCAGCGGCTCCTGTGAAACCGGAACCTCCCTGACCCACACTTCCGGCAGCGGAACGCTGCTGTAATAAATCACGCTCTTTCTGCGCTCTTTTCCAAGATAGCAGCGGATGGTTTCTGTTACAGACTCCGGCTCTAAAAACAGCAGCTCCCAGTGATGAAAACGCCCGGCCGGAATCTCCGGCGACATCCGTTCGCGTTTCAGATGCAGGCGGTATGTTTCATTTTTTGTGCAGGCAGCAGAATGCATCCTGCTTTTTTCCCGTTCCAGTGTAAAAACAGCCTGAATTTTCTGTTCGTCATCTATCAGAAAGGCGTACTGTCCGGGCTCTGTTTTACTGACAATCCGATAGGCAGAATCCATTTCATGAAACGACTGGTCCTGAAATAACTGCATCTGTGCAGGCACTTCCACGGTACTGTCCGCCCAGCTTCCGGATTTTTCAAAAGCTTTCGTCAGACGTTCGCAGCCTTCCTTCGAATACACGGCAATGCCCGGCTTTTTCTGCGTGCCCAGATAACGGTAAATAAGCGCTGCCAGCTCATCCCTTTGATAAAACATTTCCATTTTCGGAGGCTTGATATTTTCTGCCCTTAAAATCTCCTTCAGCACCGGCAGCTCCATCGTTTCCAGTTCTTCCCATGTATAAAGTCTCCTGACTGGATTTTTTTTCATTTTTCCCAGTTTATAAGTCTCATATTTCATGGAAGCTGCCTTCCTCCCTTCCAGCATCCCGCCTTCTTTAAAATACCGTTTCTCTCTGTCTGAATCGCTGTATTTATGCAAGAATAAAATCGCCGGTACGCATCGTTTCCTCGTATCCTGTAATTCCGTAAGTCCGCATCCAGTGCACCGTACAGGAATAAGACAGCGGCAGAAACAGGCGAATCAGATAATTCAGGCGCCTTTCATCCTTTTCATTCCAGGGCTGGCGCATATAAAAGACAAATTCCTGCCCTTCCCTGATATAAATCTTACATTCCGGCTGCAGCGATTCCACAGCTTTTTTCAGGCAGAAGGCGGCGTCCCCGGTCTGATAAAAGCTCAGAATATGCCATGCCGCTTCCAGTTTTTCCGCATCTGTAAATTCCTCCAGTTCTGCCAGGCCGCCGAATACGCCGTCTTCCATATCCCGCACGATAAATTTCAGATAAAAATCATGCCGGCACATATCGGCTTTCAAATCCAGGTCTGCCAGATAATGCAGCAGGATATCCGCAAATACCTCCTGAAACTCCTCATATCCAAGGTCGTCCGGTGTCAGAAACGGGTCAAAAATCGAAAAAAAGCGGAGATACGGATTCACGTCTATATGCGGAAATCCCTTTTCAAAGCCGTCATTTTCATACAGACTGTCCGCCTGCAGCTCGATATAGGGCGACACCCTCGTATTTTTCACATGATAATAAAGCTCCTTCATGCTCCCGCCCTGCTTTTTCACCGCCAGATACGGCCCCCATATCTGGCTGCTGCCGCGGTTTACTCCCTGATGATTCCTGTCCATTCATATTCCTCCGTACACAGCTGCAGCTCTGAGAGCAGAAAAAACATCTTTTCATACTGGAAAATATCCGAGCTGTCCTTTGGATGCAGCACAAGCGCCATTTTCCGTTTCTGCTTTAACATGGAATGGGTCTGGATAAACGGATTCATATCCATGCTTTTGATTTCACCCTCTTTATCCGGACAGATATCCAAAAGCTCAAAGTCCTGAAACGCTTCATAAGAATGCAGTATCCGCTCTGTCTCTCCCTTTGTCCACAAATACCGGGGCTGGCCCATTGCCTGGCGGTCTGCATGACGCAGGTTTCTGTGATTCGACGCAGTCGGATAAAGAAGCGCTGTCTGGTCTTTGCGCATATCCATCCGGTTAAATTTCAGCAGGCTGACAGCACTGTACGCAGCCTCCTGCGTCCGCACGCACAGCTCTTCGCCGGAGCGTACGGCAAGAAACGCTTCCTGCTCTTTTAACGAATCCTCCCCTGTCATGACAAGATACCCGGACTGCGGCTCTGGCAGTAAAATCCGGTGTTCATAAAAAGAAAGCTCTCCCGCCGCCCCTTCTTTTGCCCGCGTCTGATACTCCTCCTTTGACAGATTCCATACAAGAACCATGTCATTCATGGCAGACTCGGAATATTTACCCAGGTCAGCCGTGACCTTTAAAACAGACGCATCCTTCGGAATGATATGCTCCGTATCAAAAATATCCAGCATCTTATATAAAAAGGGGCAGTTTGGCGTATGCCACATTCTCCGGTTTGCCCCGAACTGCTGATACAGCCATGCAAATGCCTCCCGGTAAGCATAACTGAAAGAAAGACTGGCCTGAATCTGGAAATTTCCCTGGTCCGTTTCCACCTCCGCCCGGTGCGGCTCCTTTAAGCACTGCTGCACATCCGGGTATTTACAGGCTAAAAACAGCGTGCCAAGATAGCCTCGCTCAGCCTGGGCATATTCTGCTTCCCTGCCAGGCTCCAAAACCGCATCCACAGCGGCCAGGCATCTGCTGGCAGCATCCAGTCCGTCTTTTTTGCAGACGCCTGTATAGATATCATAAAGCTGGCTGTCATCGTTTCGCTCTGTGTCAATTCTACGCTCCAGATTCGTAAAACAGGAATCCGTATATTTTAATAGCTCTTCAAACACATCCGCCAGCACATCCTGCAGCAGTATTTTTTGTACCGGATCTTTTATCTGCGCAATTCTGGCTCTCAAAAGCTCTTCCATCTGTTCCGTCTTCATCCTCCGCCCTTCTCCTGCCGCAGTCTGGCTGCTCTCATTTTTCATCACTGCCCGCGGCCTGGCTGCTCTCATTTTCATTATCACCCGCGGCCCGGCCATCTGTATCTGCCGGCTGCTGCGGCTGATTTTCCTGTTCCAAACCGTCCATGGCATCGTAAACGGCCTGCGTCCGCTCATCCCAGATATTCTGCTCCTGGTAAACCGCCAGCGCCTTTTCATAAAGCTCCCTGGCCGTCTGCCTGTCTCCGCCCCTGGCTGCCTCCTTCGCCTGTATCGCATACCGTGCCGCCTGGGCAATACGTTCTTCTTTTGCCTCTTCCGCGGCTTTGACCTCTGCCTCTGTAATGGCCTGCCTTAAAATCGTAATATCCTGATACAGCTTATCCGCATCCTCGCTGGAGCCGGAAAACTTGTTATATCTTGCAAGCGCCTGCTGGTACAGCTCCCTGGCCCTTGCCGTGCGCCCTTCTTCTAACGCGCCGTTCGCATTTGCGAGCAGTGTGTTGATTTTAATCACCGCTTTGTCTGCCGCCGCCTGTTTTTTCGCGTCTTCCGCTTCCTGTTTTTTCTGCTCTGCTTCCTGCTTTTTCTCTTCTGCGGCCTGTTTTGCGTCCTCTGCTTCCTGTTTTTCTTCTTTCTGCTTCTGGCGGATGCCATAGATTTTAGCCTGCACATCGCCCTGTGTTTCTAAATCCGTATATGCGCTCAGGCTTTCCAAAGCCTTTTGATACTGTGCCAGCGCCTCTTCGTAATCCTCAGACGCATCGTACATATCTCCCAGGGAAATCTGCTGTAAAATCTCCCTGCGCGCCAGAATTTCCGCTGTCTTTTTTTCCGCATCGGATGAAAGAAGCGCAAACCCCTGCCAGGCAGCTTCTTTTTGAATCTGCGCATAAAGCTTTTCTGCCTTTTCATACCCGCCGGAAGAAAAAGCCGTCTGCGCTTCCTGCAGCAGCGCCAGCAGTGCTTCCTGTCCCGAAACCGTCTCGATTAATTCCTCTTTCTGGCTGATATACTGCCAGTTGCGAAGACTCAGCCCTTCTGTAAGCTCTAAAGCCTTCTCATATTCTTCCAGCGCTTTGTCATAGTTTTCATAATCCAGATAGCGCGTGCCTTTTTTGCTGTGTTTTTCGATTTCCCTCATTTTGCTGCGGTCAAAAGCACGGATACATAAAATCACCGTCCACAGCAGCAGCATCAGTACAAGCACTGCCGCGGCCAGCAGAAACATCAGGCGTTTCTTTCTTTTCTTCTTCTGTACATCTTCCTGGAATTTTTTTTCGATATAAAGGAGGGCAGCCGTAAAGCTTCCGATTCTCTGGTCGTCTTCCTCCTGATAGCTTAACAGCAGCTCCTGCAGGATATCTAAAAATTCTTTTCCGGTTTTTGTATACTCGTACGCATCCAGTATTTCGATTTCCGACAGCCTTCCCCATAAATTGCCCGTTGCAAACAGAATCGAAGAGCCTTCCGTCAGCTCTGTAATCTTTGATATGAGCGGCCTGACTTTTCTGTCCTTCCCAAGATATTCCGTTAAATTATGAATCTGTGTCCGGTCTGCTGTCTGAGCGGATTCTTCATTTCCTTTTTCATTTAATTCATCTGCATGGTTTGTCTGACTGGAATCTAATATCTGCTGATATTTGGTCTGCGTTTTAGACGTATGTAAAATCAGGTTTTCATAAAGCACAAAAATACGCGTATTGCCGCACACTGCATAACGCATTCTTGTATAATCGGATACAAGCACCGTAATGCTGACTTTCAGCTGGCAGCGTGTACTGTGCAGCATCACCTGTTCATTCGCATAACGGATATACTCCGAAAGCCTTTTTAAGGACGGCTTTTTTTCAAACGCCGTCAGCACAGCCTCTACCGCAATCTGCGCACTGTTTTCTTCCATTTCATTGTCATAGCTTTCCGCCACGGCAGCACATAGATAATTTTCCAGCGGGGTATAGGCAGCATACGTTTTTTCAATCGGGTCAAATCCCTGCTCTGACAAAAAATTCATCACAAGCTTACTGTTTAAGTTTCTCATAACCAGCCCTCAATTAATACGACGGCAGCATTCCCCGCCTCTTTCCGGTTTTTTTCGATGACACCGGACAGCATCCTTTGTGCTTTTTCGTACGGATGCGCATGCAGGTTCAGATAGAATTCCATATCCTTTTCATGCAGCGCTTCCCAGATTCCCTTTGTCATCAGTCCGGCCGTCATTCCTTTTGCAAACGCTTCCTTCCCGCTTCGTTTTGTCAGAAACTGAATCTCCGTCCCGTTATAAAGAAACATCCTGCCGCTTCCCACATGATAATAAAACAGCTCCCGCTCCCGGATGACCTGGATTCCAAGAGAGAGATACGGCTGTTTTCCCAGATAAAGATACTCACGCATCAGGCGCTGAATCTCTGCGGCGGTACGTTCAAAAAACACGGGCAGCTCTTCGTTTTCCGGAAGGCGGTGAAATTCGCGCATACAGGTTTCTGCTGCTAATACCGCACATCTTCTGCCGTTGATATGATCAATCGTCCCGTGCGCTAACACTGCCGCCGCCGTGCAGTGACCGTCCGTCCATGTCGAAAAATAGCTGCTCTGAAACTGGCGGTATCCGATTGTCTGCGCATTTCCAATTCGATATGTGTCCTGCACGCCTATTCGTTCTCTTCTTTCCAGTTAAATACAAAGCCGTCATTTTCGCCGCATAGCGGAACAAAAATGAAAACACTCTGTCCTGCCTTAATCCGGTCTCCTGCTTCTAACATGCGCGGCGCATAAACGGCATCCCAGTTTTCTTCCTCATCCAGTATATAAACAAGCCCCTGGGAATCTCCCGGCAGCAGCATCGTCCGGTTCCGCTCCGGGTCGTAAGAAATAATCGCATGATTTCTAAGACAAATGGTATCATCCCCGATAATACGGATTTCCATATCACCGGAACGCCCGATAAAATTTTTTTCCGCTATAATCCGGTAGTCTTTCCCTTTCGACGGCCCTTCCAGACAGACCAGCCAGCCTGTCACCGGCTTTAATACTTCCAAATCATTTAAATATACCACATCACTGTACTTTCCCAGCGGGTCCTCTTTACTGCTGCTGTTTTTATTGACAGCAGTGTTACAGTAAGGACATACATTTCCATATTTTTTCTCACTGAATAAATGACCGTTTTCACAGCGGATGAGACCCATGTTGCTTCCTCCAGAAAATTTTTATCTACTTGTATCTATTTATAAATTGACTCTATTTTTGAATCAATGTTCTATTTATATTATACACCCATTTACAGCTTTAAACTTGTAAACTGGTGCTGTTTCTATTTATTTTGTATGATTCTATTTAATCAAAATTTTACAGGTATCTGCATAAATCACGTCTGACTTACGCAGCAGGTACGGTATTTCTTCTTTTATTTTATAAATCATCGTTTCGTTTTCCCGCTTCAGTCCCATTGCCCTTTTCGAAGAAAGCGCTTCCAGATACCAGTTTCCTTCGGTAAGATTGCATACGCCATAGATAAATCTGCCCGGCTGCGGCATCCCGGCGTCTTCCAAAAAAACCTCTTTTCCGTCCTTCTTTCCCGTAATGAGAAAAGAACGCTTATTCTGAAGAAAAAACTCATGTTTGATTTTTCCTTCCCCAGAAACAAGCAGAAACGATACAAAAGGCGATGTGCATTCCCTCTTTCTGTGCTGCCATAAATCACAGACAAATACAGCCAGAATACAGCCAGAGAAAAAGACAGACTGAATCAGAAGCAAAGATGCCAGCTTCTCCCAGGACTCCCCCTGCGCGAAAGGCAGAATATAAGAAGATAAGTAATAAATCTGTATCAGCAGATAAATAAACAGGCATGCCAAAATGCTCCTGCCAGCCGTCTTGCTTTTTTCCATAAATGACTCCCAAATATTTCTGAAAAGGCGTACATATGTCTGCACGCCTTTCTTTCCATACTATTCAATCACAATGCCGTCAATCCTGTCTTTTTTCTGCTTCAGCACTAACACAAACTCTCCGTCAGTCTTTGTAAATTCCTCTTTATAAGCAACTACAAATGCATGAGAGAATTCATATTTTCTCGGCGCTGTTGCATGCTGATATTCCACGGTAACCTTCTTGTACGCATCCGCACTTTCCGGTTTTACGAGTGCCCATGTCGCCATACTCTTTGCTGCATCGCGCATAAACAGCTTATCTGCATCAAAAGAAACTTTTCCGCGAATCACAAGCTCAGCTTCAATATCAGAAGACCTTGCAAAAGAATCCTCCGGGATTTTCGAGCTGAAGGAAACGTCAATAATCTCTTCGCCCAGCTCAGTAACGTCGGCAATTACAATCTTGTATGCCATGTCTCATACCTCCTTTTATGATTTTGAAATTATTAATCAGGCAGAACATCCGCTGCATCCGGCCGGCGCAGACCTGCATCTGCCGGATGCGTTACAGGCTTCTGCCCATTAATCGGTATTAATTAACAGTTCCATATTTTCCGAAACTCCCTTAAAGCTTATTTCGATATAATAAGTCGTATCGTTACATTCGCCTTTTTCGATTCCGTCGCCTTCCCGCAGAATCGAATTCGCATAATTCGGCGAAAGCTGCCATTCCTTGACCTTGCCGCCCGCCTCAAAAATCCGGTCAATCCGGTCTTTTTTATAATCGCCGGTCATAGCTCCTATCATGCGGTACAGGTAGGTTCTCGTTGTCTCCCTGAAAATGCTCTCAAATCCGCCGCTTTTGCTCTCATTCATGCTGCGCGATTTATAAACCGTAATCAGGTTAATGGACCTGCCGTCTAACTGGTTTTTATCTGAGGAAAATACAAATCCGTATTTAAATTCATTAATCCTGTTTTTCGTTTCCGTTGTATAGCCCGCGATTTCTTTCGGCATCGTCGTCGTTACCATCAGAGCATTGTCATCTGCTTCGATATCAAACCGCACCCCCGGATATTCCTTCTTGACCTTTCCCGGAAACTTCGTCGCTAAGAAATTCGGGCACTGGTAAGCAGCCACAATCCCCGCAGCTACATAAGCCGCGCTGATATAGACGCCGTAAATCCAAAATTTCATAAAATCATCCCGGTCTTTGGAAAATTCCAGCGTTCCGTCCTCTTTGCGAATCGCTTTCGAGCCTAATACAACACGCGATTTATTGCTTGGTATCACTGTAAAATTCGGCAGGCACGGAATTGCATACCGGCTGTAATCTTCATTTTCCAAATCCTGAGTATCTTCCATATACTGCTCCATGCCGTGCGTCGCCAGTTTTAAAAATGTCGTGTCCTCGCTGGCCTCAAACGAAAAGAATACCTGAATCCGAAAATCTTTAATCGCATCCAGCAGTATCTGTAAGTCACTCATCGGTGTCGGCACCAGCGTAACCCCGGTATCCATATCCCCGGTATAGCCAAACTGGCGCATCGTATTTTCATCCAGTTCAATTTCCCGCTCTTCGGAATACTCCAGATTCGGTACAATGCCAAACCAGACCGTATTTGTAAAATCAGACTTGTTATTCACCGTTTCTAAATATTTTTTCAGATTTTCCAGATTTTTCTCTTCTAAAATCTCGTCCATGCTGGCATTTACAATCAGAAGAGACGGACGCATCATCGGCGACTTCGGCTGATACTGGTCAAAAAATGCCTTTACATTTAATATTTTTTCAATTAACAGCTTTGCCGTACGGATAAACGCTTTCTGCCAGCCGGCATGAATAGCCGAATATTTATTATAAAGCTCTACCTTATCATTGATATCCATCGCCATAAGCGTATCCGGCATTTTATCTGTAAATGCTGCCACAATCAGCTCTTTCGAAAGCGAGGATGCAGCCGTCTGTTCCTGATACTCCTGCCCGACAGAAGCATACAGCTCCCGCATGGTTTCATCGTACTGCTCTTCAATCACAGAAATCGACAGGTCTTTATAACTGATTTTTTCTTTCTTCGGCACACCCGAAGCCGCAGCCAGTTCTCCTTTCGGCACATTTGCCAGTGCAGTATCTTCCTGATTCTCTTTCTCTTTCTCTTTCCCTTTTCCTTTATCCGTTAAAAGAGCCGCCGGACGGTCTGTCATTTCCAGGGCAACGATTTCAGCATCCGGATTTAAAACCGGAAGCGCAGGCTTAAACTCAGTAATGCCTTTTTTAGAAGCCCGTACCGCCGTATCCAGGTTGTCCTTAATCATCCCAAGCATCAGCGTCAGCTGGGAATCCGTCTCATTATAATACTTCTTAGTCCGGTCTAGCTTGGATTTCAGCTTGACAACCGCGTCCTGCTTCGCCGGAGAATCGCTTTCAAACTCCGCATTCTTATTTTCCAGATAAGAAATATCCTTTTTCAGCTTTTTAATTTCCTTTAACGTCCTGTGAGGCGCCAGCATCTCCGTTACTTTTTCATAATTAAACGACGCATTTGTCGCCCCGGTCGCTTTCTTGCTGTCCATAATCGATATGAACATTTTCAAAAACATATTGCTGCGGTCAATTACAATTTTTTTCACAAGAGGGTCCGGAATCCCGGCCGGCTTTGTCAGCTCATACACCATTCCCCGCTCCTGGTCAAAATAACTGTAAATCGTCGGCTGGAACTTCTTTAAAAAATCGTCAAAATTCTTCACAAGGAGCGCATCGTTAATCTCCGCGATTTTCTCGTCTGTAAGGCTCCTGGAATTCTCATCTACATCCGACATAATGTTGAACATATTAAAAACTTCCGGATTTACTACGTCAAACAAAATCGTCCGGTTTGTCTGTTCAATTATCTCCATAAAAATCCTCCATCGTATTTTCGGCCCGCGTTCTGAAACTAAACTTGTCTGTATTATACAGCAGAAAACTAAAAATGTCCACCGTTTTCTACAAACTTCATATGTTTTTTGCAGAAACTATAGACTATTTCTATAATTTGTATTATAATATCTGAAACAAGCAGAACGTGCAGCAAAAGAATCATCTGACGGCCGGCTATATAAAATCCATCTATTTCCTCCCAGATATCAGGAGTGCAGACAGACCGGTATCGAGTGTAAAGACTGCATTGACAGCCAGATGGAACAATGGGGTGAAGGTTCCAGAGCCATTGTCAGAGTTACCAGGTCAAAGGAAGCAGATGAAAATCAGAGCGGCCATGTATTTGTGGCTGTTCACACGGATGGAAAAACGCAGTATATAGACCCACAGAGCGGTGATATGAACTGTGAGCGATATTTCAACGGCTGCGAACCTGCTGAAACAAGGTTTGTCCGGACGGACGACCGTAAGATGCAGGAAAATGCAAATCATTATGTGAGACCCAGAAATCAGAAACAGACTGCCTGTAAAGGAGTATTCTGTCAGAAGGGAGTATTCGAATGGAGAAAGCCAGAAACGGTGCATCATCTGCAAAAGAAAGTTCCACCATCATCCGCCTGATACATTCCGTGCAGGCATCAGTACCTGCAATGGGAAATACTGCTTCAGGTATAAATGAATCTGTGAAAAACTCTGATAACAGGCATGTCTCCGCTAAGCAGACTTCTGCCTCTGCATTACCCGCATTAGGCGACAGCAAAGATATGCAGAAAAAGTCAGAAAATACTGATAAAAAATCTGCATCAAAAACTTTTACCTGGCTTAAAATGCTGTTCATTGCGTCTTCCGGTACGATGACTATAGGTGCGCAGACATACGTACTTTTTAAGAGCCTGCAATATTTAAACAATAAAAGAAAAGAAGATATCAGCAAACGCAAGTGGGAAGAATTAGAAGAAGCTGTCAAAGGCACAAATCCAAATTTCGCTCCGGGAGAGCAGAATAGAAAATGGAGAATTAACTGCCAGCGCTGCGTTTCCGTATTTGAAGCACGTATGCGCGGACAAAACGTTACTGCCCAGCCGAATCCCTATCCTGACCGCCCCGCCTTTGACGATTTATCTCATCCAAATGCAAAAACCGGTATATTTTCTGTCTACAAATCACCCGATATATTAGATATGAGTTCGAAAAATGAATGGGACTGCGAACAGAAAATCCGTGAACAAATGGAGAAATGGGGCGAAGGTTCCAGGGCTATTGTAGCTGTAATCTGGAAAAGCGGCGGCGGTCACGTATTCAATGCTGTACAGATAAACGGTCATACAGAATATGTAGATCCGCAGAACGGAAATATGTACTGCCTGTCCTATTTTAGTAATATTGATACTTCTAAAAAAGTATACCTTACAAGAACAGACGACCAGGAATTTACAAACAGAATAGTTTTATGCACACAGGAAGAAGCAAAAGGAGAATCATTATGATAACATTAAATGAAGCAAAAAAAACTGCCCTTTCTTATATGGGCGCGGGACTGGAAATCAGCCAGGTCAGTGAAATTTCCAATGCATGGATTTTCAGTTTCCGGGATGAAAAAACAAAAGAAACACTGCTTATTTCCCCTGTCATGGTTTATAAAGAAGACGGAAAAGCAGACACCTTCTTCCCGCCTGATCATCCGCAGGAGCTTGCCTCTATGAAAATCATCGAAAAACTAGAGTATTCCTGAAACACAAAAGATTCTTTTACACCAGCAATGCAGTATGAAAGGCATCCAGACCTATGACAGACGAATTCATGCAGTACGCCCAAAGCCTGAAAAACCAAAAACTGTTCGAAACAGAAGCCCTGTACCAGTCTGCCCCCGCTATCTGCCTCCCGCATTTTCAGGACAATTTTTGCGATGTCTGCAAAAACATTCTGAAAATGCAGCATAACGGCCTGTCTGGAGAAATCTCTTTTCTGGAATACACCCTATTGCGTACAAATCTGATGCAGAAAAAGTCTGTCGCAGAAGTGCGTGCTTATCACGACAAATGGTACTTCGACGGCCGCCAGTACATTGCCGGATATTTTGACTTTTCTCCTTTTTTTGTCAGATACTGGGAGCTTGCGAAAGAGCTTGCCGCGTCAAGAAAGCGTTTTCCCGGCGTTTCTGCACAGGAAATAACTGCCTTTGTTCTTTCCTGTGCGGACAGCTTTTACCGGTATGTCATATCCGCCTGCCGTTTTTTCATTCTTAACTGCATCGATACAGAACCGTTTTTATCTCTGCAGCGTGCAGATGAATTTGTCATCAGTGCCGGAGAATATATGGCCTGTTCGGAACCCATTTATCAGGAAAACCGGAAACGCACCGCACAAGAAGCTCTGGAATGGTTTGCCAGCCGGCTTAAATATGACTACACCTATGAAAGTTTTGCGGGCCTTAATTTTTCGCATGCGGATTTATCAGAAATCAATCTTGACTATACCGATTTTCGAAATGCTGCCCTGACCGGAGCAGATTTTCGAAATGCCAGGCTGACCGGAGCCCGTTTCTGCGGGGCTGACCTGACAGATGCAGATTTTCGCGGCTGTCTTTTGCATGAAGCAGACTTTCGCGGCGCGCAGCTGCGCGGTGCCCGCTTTGCCTCTGCCAGAGCCTTCCGCGGAGTTTCCCAGAATCAAAACTGGACAGATGCCGGTTACCGCAGCGTAAATTTTAGGAATGCCGACCTCAGCCATGCGGATTTTCGAAACGCGGATATCCTGGATGCCGATTTTACCGGAGCGGTGATGGAAAGCACACTGCTGCTAAAAGAACAGCTCGGACAATTTTTACTCTCGCCGCAGCAGAAACAGACCGTATGCACTGCGGATGAAATGCCCGTCGAAGCCGACCTTGCACAGACTTCTCTGAACGGCAGCCGCTCATCTACACCGCAGAAAGGAAGCACTGCATGGATTACTTTATGATAAAACAGACGGGAACCATCGTAATCCCAAAAGAAGAAAGTTTTGCCAGCTTTGCCGCTTCCAGCCCGGAAATTTCCGTCCGTCCTATGGCTGACCTTTCCCAGCTGGACCGATTTGATTATATCGCTTCCGAAACACTGATAAGCGACCGTCTGAAGCTGCTGTTTGAGCAGTACCTGATTGAACAGGACTGGAAACCCTGTGTTTTTATCGACCAGGAACGGAAGCTCCAGAAAACATTCTGGTTCCTTCCCTCACTGCCATATCAGCCCCGCAAAATTATCTATGCTTCAAACGGACTCCCGGCAGCTATTTATATAGAAGAAAGTGATTTCGCCAAAAAATCACCCGGTATCTTTCGCATCCGCTGCCGTAAAGGACCGCATACCGTTATCGTACATCTGTCTGTCGCGGAAAGTATGCTCCGAAGGGGAATCTGCGGACTGGAGCTTGTGCGGCTCGTGGAAAACTGACTGAAACAAATTTCGTCTGACAAACAATGTCCAGACTTCGCATCATCCATGCAGCGGCCTTTCATCAGATTTCATAAACTTAATTTATACTGCCCCGCTGCTGCATAATTTTCTGCTTCCGCCACTGTTTTTTTCAGATACTGCATAACCTGCAGGGGATATTTTCCCACCGCCGTTTCATTCGTAACCATCACAGCCGCTGCGCCATCCAAAACAGCATGAAAGATATCCGATACCTCCGCCCGTGTCGGAAACGGGCTTTGCACCATCGAGGCAAGCAGCTGCGTTACTATCAGAAACGGTTTTCCTTCCCTCCTGCAAAGTTCTGAAATCATTTTCTGCGCCGCAGGCAGCTTCCACAAAGGCATATCGTTTCCAAGGTCCCCTCTTGCAATCACAATCATATCCGCATATGGCAGAATATCTGTGATATGCTCCATTCCTTCACGGTTTTCAATCTTGGCAAAAATGCGGATATGCCCGAGCTGCCTTTTTTGAAGCTCTCTTTTCACCTGCAGCAGCTGCTCCCCTTTCGTCACAAACGGCTGCATCAGAGCCGTTACGCCGTAATCCTTTGCAAGAGCGATATTTTCCATATCCTGTCTGGTAAGAACCGGTCCCGGAATCTGCTTATTCACAATCTTAAGGCTCTTTTTTGACTGCAGCAGACCGCCGCGCAGCACACGCGCCGTCACTTTCCCGCTTACAGATGTAATAACCAGTTCCAGCCTTCCGTCATCCAGCAGCACGCGGTCACCTGTTTCCAATGCGCGCAGAACCTGTTCTGATACAGGAATCACCCCGCCGGCCTCATTACAGGAAACTGCTTTTGTGCCGGCAGAAAAGACGAGTTCTTCCATCTCCATAAGCTGCAGCGGGCCAGGCAGTTCTCCAATCCGTATTTCAGGCCCCTGCATATCGATTAAAAACTCTGCTGCCACGCCGGTACGGTTCGCAGCCTTTTGAAAATTTTGAATCAGCGGTTCGCTTTCTTTTAAGCCGGAATGCGACAGATTCAGCCTGATTCCGGTCATTCCTTCCAAAAACATTTTTTCCAGTATATCCGCCTGTGCACAGGCCGGGCCTAAAGAGGCAAAAATTTCTGTCATAACCGTTCTCCGTTTTTGCAGATTCACAGACACGTTATTTATTTTACGGTGTACCAGATAATCTATTTTCTACCGTTTTGAAAACTCTTGATATAAATATACATGGTCATAAATACATTTCCACGTCCCAGGCGCATTCGTTGTCACACAGATACGGCTGCGTCCCTTCTTATCCACGCCATAGCTGACGGCACAGTTCCCGGACTGTTCTACGTAGCCTGTTTTTGCACACAATACCTCGCCTCCGGTATCTTTATCCTCAATCCGGCGCACAAACCAGTTTGAAATCTCAATGCCGTCAGGATGCTGTTTTGTTTTTGACGTGGTATAAGTACGTGCGGACAACACTTCCCGGCAGATTTCATTTTGAAGAGCCGCCTCCATAATCGCCGCCATATCTAAAACCGTACAATAGTGATTTTCATCATAAATACCCACGCAGTTTGTAAAATGGGCAGTCTGCGACAGCCCGAGTTCTTCCAGTTTTTCATTCATCATTTCCGCAAATGCCTCCTGCGAACCGGCCGTATATTCTGCCAGCCCAATCGCAGCATCCGCACCGGAAGGAAGAATTGTCCCATAAAATAAATCCCGGACCGTTACCTTTTCCTTAATGGCAAATCCGGCAACACTGCATCCGTTTACATAACAGTAATCGGTAATTTCTGCTGTTATTTTAAACTTATCCTTCAGATTCCCGATGCTTTCCAGATGCTCCGCGGCAACCAGAAGCGTCAGCACTTTTGTCATGGAAGCCGGGACAATCCGCTTTCTTGCGCTCTTTAACGCAAGAATATTCCCTGTATCCATATCAATCAAAACAGCATGCCCGCTTGTAATCTCATCTTTAATTTTCTGCGTATCTTCGGTTTTCTGATAACGCGTATTCTGTATGCTTCCATTGTTCCCGTCTGCGGCATCCGGTTCATTCCCGTTCTCAGTTCCGTCAGCAGCTGTGTTTTCGTTTGTGCCGCCGCCTGCTGAACCAGCCTCATTGTCATTTCCGCTGCCGCCTGTGCCTTCAGCTTTCCCTCCGCCTTCCGATTTTCCTGCGGTTTCATTACCGCCGCCTGCCGCGCTGTTTCCGCTTTCATCCCCGCTGCCATCGCCCGCTGCATCATTTCCGCCGGAAGCATCATCACCCAAAGCATTTTCATCCGGGGCATTCCCGTCCGAAACGTCCTCATTTTGATACGCATCCTGTTCCCTTTCCCCTGTCAGAAATTCCTTCCCGGCGTTACGGGCAGCCTCCTGCTCGCTGGAAATATATCTCAAAACGCCTTCTCTTACAGTCACCGCCAGTACAAGAACCGTCAGCAGAATAAAACCTGCCTTTAATATTCTGCGAAATAAAACCTGGCGTCTTTTTTCCGTTCTCATTCTCTTTTTGCGTTCCATTCGCTGCATCCGGCGGATGTTGTCATTATCAAACTGTGCTCCCATGAAACTGTTCCTTTTCTTTTCTCATATTATGTTTCTGCATATTTTCCAGACTCGAACGTATCATATGCGCTGCGATTTGTCAAGTCTGATGAAATACTTTTCCCTCATCCCATTCCAGAATCCTTTGAAATTTTTCCATCAGTTCCTGGTTTTGAATCCTCAGATATCCATTATAATAGGAAAGGAATCCATATACCGCCATCGCCGATAAAATCTCATCACGAGTTTCCAGGCACTGCTGCTCTGCGCTGTATCCTCCAAGCTGTGCCTCTACCGTAGTCCGGCATCCTGCTAAAATCGATATGAATCACATGGTATCGGTTTATATGCTTTTCATACATCGGTGTGCCCGCGACTGCCAGGCTGTCAAAGAGGAAATGGCTGTCATATCCTTTTGTATAATAGGCTCCAAGCATATTTGCATTCACAGTTTTTCCAAATCTGCGCGGACGGGTAATGCATATATACGGACTGGATGTATTGACAGCTTTTGTAATTTTTTCTATCAAAAGACTTTTATCTACATAAATACTGCTGTTTACAGACTTTTGAAACTGCTTCAGCGATTCATCTGTATTTAAATAGTACATAAAGCATCTCCTCCCTGGCAAATCACGTTTCCATATACTGCCTGTGTCTAAGCCTAAGCTGCTTCAAAAAATTTTATTTCAGCAGACTTTTTAAATACTGTACCGCCGCATCCAGCAGTTTTTCCAGTATTTCATCTGTAACGGCATATTCCTGGACATCCCAGCAGACAGATTCTTCCTTCTCTGCGCTTCTAATCACCGTATAATCAGCCAGCTCCATCCATATCTTACGCTCCTGGAGCGCCTGCTGTATCATAGCAAGAATCCTTTTCCTGCTTTCCTTTTTCTGAAGGATACGAATCAGAACCTTTTCTGTTTCTCTTGAAAAACTGCCAGCCAGGAACCCGGATGTACCCAAAATAAATGCAGAACATATTTCTTTAAATATCCCGGCATACTGCTCAGCCAGCTGTGCTGTTTTGTCACGAAACAGCCTGCATTTTACAAGTTCCCTGTAGTCAATATCAATATCACCGGCCCGCAGAAGGATGCTCCCCTTCTGCCCGGGTACAGCTGAAATTCTTCCGATGCGGATAAACCTTCCCGCCTCATTCTTTTGCAGAAATCCATTCAAAAGCTCTAAAATCTTCTGGTTATATTCCCCTGTCAGGCTGCAGATAAGCTCTGCTTTCTCCTCATCCGGCATGCTGCTTAAAAATCCGCACACCATCTCCCCGCCAGAAGCGCCCATTTTCATGATAAAACGTTCCATCAGGCCAGGCTGTTCTTTTTTCGTACACCGTTCCAGCAGCTTTGGATAAAGTCCTTCCGCTGTTTTTTCATAGTCAGTTCTTCGTATTTCAATCTGAATGTCTGTCATAAGCATCTCCTGTACGCAGAAGCATTTCGCCTGTATGTTCCAGGCCCAGCCACTGTACTGCATTATCTGTGAATCTAAACTTATTTTAACACCCGGAAAGACCGCTTGCAATATACTTCTGAAAATACCCCATTGACACAAAGCCTACACCATGTTAATATAAATATGCCTACAAAATGTTAATATATAGAAAGGAGGTTTTTATGCACCAGATTTCAGAATCCGAACTGATACTTATGAAAATCATCTGGAAAAACGGAGGAACTGCGCTGTTTTCCTATATCATGGAACAGTTAGAGCAGGAACATTCTGAATGGAAGAAAAACACAGTCCTCACGCTGCTCTCCCGCCTGATTGGGAAACATTATTTAACAGCAAAAAAACTCGGAAGGCGCAACGAATATATCGCTGTCGTATCCGAGCAGGAATACCAGTCCGAACAGACTCATGTTTTTTTAGACCGGGTTTATGAGGGAAATGTAAAAAACCTGGTGACATCCCTGCTATCGCAGGATTCCCTGACAGAAACAGACTGGACCGAGCTGGAATCTTTTTGGAAGGAGAAAACGAAAAAAAATGAGTGAATTTCTAAAAATACTGCTTTCCCTTTCACTGTCCGGCTCGCTGCTGACGATTACGCTAATACTGCTAAAAAAACTGTATCAGGACAAATTCAGCAAATGCTGGCAGTATTACATCTGGCTGACTGCCGCATTCCGCTTTCTGCTTCCGTTTGCCCCGGACCATACACTGGTCGGTTTTCTGTTTCAGACAGCAGAAGCAGCTGTCGAAGCTTCAGCATCTGGCAGCCCCTTCGATACCCAGGAAGCTCCGTTATCCGCCAGACAGTCTGAACATGCTGAGTCCTCAGTATCCGGCAGTCTTTCCACCGCAGACAGCCCGGCTTTTGGCAGATTTTTCGGCAGGGCAGACAATTCAGATTCAGACAGATTTTTCGGCATAGCGGATAATCCAGACTCCAGCAGTCTTTTCAGTACAAAGAAGAATCCGGCATCCGGCAGTCTTTCCGGCACAACGGCTCCCCCGGCTTCTGACAGCCCGTCTGGCAGCGCTGTTCAGACAGCTTTGCCAGGACTGCTGACTGAATATTCACACGGTATTTCTGTCCTCCTGTTTTTCATCTGGTTCCTTCCTGCCACAGGTCTTTTTATCCGTAACATTATGGTATACCGGAACTTTTTAAACTATATTAAAACCAGCGGGACTGCGGTATCCGATATCCATATCCTGAACCTGCTTGCGGCATGCGAAGAAGCGTGCGGCATCCAAAAGCCTGTGGAGCTGTACTGTCTTGCGAAAGCCGCATCCCCTGTTATGACCGGATTTTTTCATCCGTGTATTGCGATTGCCCGCCGCCAGATGAGCGATACCGCACTGAAATTCATCTTCACGCATGAACTGACACATTATAAACGGCGGGACATGTTTTACAAATGGCTGATTCAGGCAGTTGTGTGCATGCACTGGTTCAACCCGCTGGTATATCTGCTCGAACGGGAAGTCTGCAAGGCCTGCGAGCTTTCCTGCGACGAAGCAGTCATCCGTTCCTTAAGCAGGGAAGAAAAAATCGCTTATGGAAACACCCTGCTTTTGTGTTCGAAATCAATTCCTGCCTCTGGATTCCCCGCTTCTTCGCTGACTCTGACAGAAGGAGCAAAACAGCTGAAAGAAAGGTTAGGTGCTATTATGAACGAACGAAAACAAACAAAAACAAAGACAGCCGCCGCTGCCATCCTTACCGCGGGTATCTGCATTAGTTCTGCCATAACCGGCGCATATGCAGCCCCTTTAAAGCCTTCTTCACTTTCCAGGCAGGATTTGGAAAATACAGCGCCAGGCAAAACCACGACAGACACTGTGCCTGAACAGACGCTGCCTGACAGACATCTGACTGCAGAAAATATTTCCGGCCATGTGTCCGCAGATAACAGCCTGCCGGATAAAATTTTATCCAGATACCGCAGTCTGCTCGCATTAAAAACAGACGCTTACCAGGATATGAGCGTCAGCAGCTTTCGTGAAAACGCCGTTTTCGAGCTCGACACCCCGGAAGGCATGAAGCTTTTATCGAAAGCAGCACGGGAAGAGAGTCTCCGCTTTAGCCGTTTTACAGATGAAAATGCTTTTTTCCTGTGCAACACTCTTCTCCCGCTGACAAACGGCGAATGGAAAACATATCATCTAACCAGTGCCGCGGCAGAACGTTCTCTTCAAAACGGGCAAATCGCAGAGCTTGAATTTAACGCTGACATAACGATTTTAAATCCAGATATAAAAATATCGGAATATGAGCAGGCATACAGGGGGCTTTGTGAGGCTGCACAAAAGTTCCTGTCAGCCCAGACGGAAACCATTCTTGCAGACTCCTCTGCTTCCTCTGTCCAAAAGGTGCAGAAACAGGCTGAAAAATCATTGAAAAAATATGCGGCAGCCATCAGCCAGGCAGGAAACATCCGGCTGTCCATCCGCAGATGCCTGTACGGACCGGAAGACCCTGCAGCTTACGACACTGCCGCTGTATCTTCCATAGCTGATAATAAAAATCCCGATGATACGCTTACGGCTGCGAAAACCCCGGCGCCGTCTCCCGCAGAGCAGACAGCATCTGGAAAATCTGTGTCTGCCAAAACATCATCCGGCGATATTCCGGCATATATCAAAAAAATACTGACTTTAAAAGCTGACGGCTATCAAAATTTCAGGCTGGAAGATTTTTTAGATTATACCGCATCCCGGTATGAAGATGACCATTCCTTATGGAAAGCCAAAAACCGTCTGGCACAGGAAGACCGCAGCCGGCTGAAAGAGCTGCTTTCCAGCGAAGATTACCATTTTCTGACCGTAACGCTGCCCTGTACGGAAAGCGAATCCACATATCCTTCTGACAGAGTCGGAAATATCCCTCCGGATTTCGGCAGCTGTTTTGACCTTCCTTATCCCAGATACGGCACAAGCGTGCATTTTGAATGGTGTGTCCGCTATGAACCTTCTGACCCTGACCTGACAGTCGGCCAGAGAGATGAAATCATCATAAACATCCTGCACGGCATGGATGCATTCGTGGCAGATACGCCGGAAGATACCGACATTGGAAGCACTGCATATCTGAAAAAGATGCGCCGCTGCCTTAAGGAGCTAATCACAAAAAACAGCGGCCGCGGACTGAATATGACCCTGTTTCAATGCCACAGCGGCTGAACCGCAGCATATGCATAAAATCCTTCTCCTTACACATACTGGTTTTATAGTCACACTTTGTACTGACAAAATTAAGATTCATAAAGGAGTTAGGAACTATGACGTTCAACGAACTGCACCGCAGCGTTTTAAAAGCGAAAAAAGACGGCACTCCGCTGCCGGAACACCTTACCGATAAAGAACAGCACCAGCTGGACTGCCTGCTGCACCCGGATGAGCAGCCGCTTGTCTGGAAGCTGTCAGACTGTGACTGCAAAGAATCCGAATGTGTCGCAGCCTGCACCTTCCATGCCCTGGAAATTCACGACGGAAAAGCCATCCTGAACCCGGACAAATGCACAGGCTGCGCCAAATGCATCGAAGCCTGCAAAAACGAAAACCTGACCTTCAGCCATGATTCCATCAAGGTTTTAGAAATGTTAAAAGCCAAAGAGCATCCGGTCTATGCACTCATGGCCCCGGCTTTTATCGGGCAGTTTGGCGCGGACGCCTCCCCTTCCCGCATCCGCACCGCCCTAAAGCAGATTGGATTTGCCGGCATGATTGAAGTCGCCGCATTTGCAGACATCCTGACCCTGAAAGAATCGCTGGAATTTACACAGAACATGCAAAAGCCGCAGGCTTTCCAGCTGACCAGCTGCTGCTGTCCGGTCTGGATAAAGCTTATCCGAAAGGATTTTCAGAAAATCGCAGGACACCTGCCGGCATCGGTATCGCCTATGATTGCCTGCGGACGCGTTGCCAAGCAGCTGCATAAAGGCATCAAAACGGTATTTATCGGACCGTGCCTTGCCAAAAAAGCCGAAGCCAAGGAGCCGGAGCTTGCGGGGGCGATTGATGCTGTTCTGACCTTTGAAGAACTGAACTATATGTTTGAAACATTTCAGGTGGATTTTTCCTGTATCGAAGGCGAAGAAAAAGAACACTCTGCGTCAGCCGGTCGGCTGTATGCCAGAACCGGAGGCGTCAGCCATGCCGTTTCCGAGTGCGTAAAAAAGATTGCACCGGACTGCCGTTTAGAGCCTGTATTTGCAAACGGTGTCGCGGACTGCAAGAGACTGTTAGAAGATATTTTAAATGGAAACGCGGAGGGAAATTTCTTTGAAGGAATGGCGTGCCCGGGCGGCTGCGTGGGCGGGCCAAAGCGGATTATCGAAACGGAACAGGCGGCCGGCATGGTGAATGACTACGCAGCGGCCGCCCCTTATAAAACTCCGGCGGAAAATCCTTATGTGATTGATTTGATTCACCGGCTGGGATTTTTTACGATTGAAGAATTTTTAAAAAGCAGCGATATTCTGACGAGAAGTCTTTAAGCAGGAACGCAGGTTTACCAGCAGATACCGTCTGGAATCCGGCACAGGGGATATTTTTTCAAAGGCCGGTTTCCAGCACTTGCAGACAAAACCGTTTCATGATAGAATAATTTCATGAAAGGAAACATCAAATGTCTAAACGGAAAACATACCAGGAACTGAAAAACCGCATCCGGGAACTGGAACAGCAGCTGAAAAACGGAGAAAACAGAGAATACAAATCACGCCTGTTCAGCTTTCTTTTCGGCAGGGAAGAAAATAAAAAATGGACGCTGTCACTGTATAACGCCATTCACGGCACATCCCACAGCGACCTGTCCTGCATAACGATTAACACCATTGAAGATGTTGTATATATGGGAATGAAAAACGACCTGTCCATTCTGGTATCGGAAACAGTCAGCCTGTACCAGTCTATGGAACTGTATGAGCAGCAGAGCACTTACTGTCCAAACATTCCCGTCCGCGAATTCATGTACGCCGCAAAACTGTATGACAAATACATTTATTCGGCAAAGCTGAACCGCTACAGCAAAACACTGCTGCCTCTCCCGCTGCCGAAGCTTTTTGTTTTTTATAATGGAGAAGACGAGAAAGAGGACGAGATAACGCTGTGTCTTTCCGATGCATTCAAAGAAGAAATCAGGCAGAATATCCTGCACCGATATGAGGAAATGAAAGAACCGCCGGATGCCATCAAAATCGCCTCTGAAGCGGAACAGATTTTCCAAAGCGCCAGCCCTGATATCGAAGTAAAAGTCCGGATGCTCAACATTAACCACGGTCACAACAGGCAGCTGCTTTCAGCATGCCGGCCTCTTGGAGAATACGCCTGGTTTATTTCAGAAATCAGAAATAACCTGACAGCTGAGAAAACCCGTGCAAAATCAAATAACAAAGCAGCCGGCATCGGGGATGCCATTGACCAGGCAATTTCCAGCATGCCGGATGATTTTGAAATTAAAAAATTCATAACAGCTAACAGAGCGGAGGTGAAGGATATGTGCCTGACCGAATATAACGAAGCGGAAACTATGAATATGCTGCGCCAGGAAGGACTTGAGGAAGGACGCCAGAAGGGCCTGATGGAAGGACGTCAGAAAGGCCTGATGGAAGGACGCCAGAAGGGCCTGATGGAAGGACGCCAGGAATCCAGAATGCTTGATATTAAAAACCTGATGGAAAGCACGGGATTTACAGCAGAAAAAGTTATGGATTTACTGAAAATTCCATCAAACCAGCGCACCGATTTTTATGCAGGACTTTCCCAGAACAGATAAAACAGCATATTTTTATACCAGAAACAGGCATATGCATCCTGCATATGCCTGCTATCATTCTGTCTGCTTATGTAACATACCCATACTCAGCCGCAGCCAGCTTCCTATTCTCCCTTTGTGCCTGTTGAAATCGGTGTAATCACGATATTTTCAGCAGAAACTTTTGTTTTACGTTTTACAATGTCCTCAATCTGGGCCCGCTTTGCATCGGTAACATCACCCATATTCAGTACAACATCTGCCGCATCGTCTGTAATACTCACAACCACATCGGTAAATCCCTTTGCCTCTAAAAGCATCTCCGCATCCGATTCGCGCTGCGCAATATCCGTCAGAGAAACCATTTTATCTACAGCCTCCTGTTTTTCTGTATCCGAAAGCGCGGTACTGTTGATGACCTCCATCAGATTTTCTTTGTTCTGGGAACGCACCTGTTCGCGGTTTAGCTTTGCTTCTACTGCAAAATCCACATTCGATACGCTGGTGCTGGTAAGCACGGTTTCTCCCGGACTGTCGATTTCATTTTCACCGGATTCCGCTGATACCGCTGCCTCGCTGTCTGTAGCTTTTGCATCATCCTTTTCTTCTTTTTGCGCTTTGCCAGAATCGGAACCGGCTTTTTTGTCTGCTTTTTTCTTGTCTGCCGCATCCTGTGCCGCTGTGTCTCCCTGTTTTGCATCGTCTGCTTTCGTATCATCTGACTCCGTATCTGCCTCTGTTTCTGTAAAAATTTCTGCATCAACAAGCGTTTCGTCGTATACAATGTCGTAATCTTCCTCTGTCAGTCCTGCACTGGTCTGTGTCAGACCTTCATCGCCGATGCCGCTATGGGTATAGCTTAAATATCCTGCTGCCGCAATCATCAGCGCCAATGCAGTAATAATGATCTGGTTTTTTTTGAAAAGTTTTTTCATGATATTTTCCTTCTCCCTGCATGGTCTTTTTGCTATTTTATTGTATTCCGCATCTTCTGTATTTATGACTCACTTTGCATTTTCACGATTTTTATCTTATGCGCCTCAATCGGAAACAATGCCATGACAGATTCCAAAATATCTTTTTTCACAGCCGAATTTCCAGCTCCCTGCGCAATCACCAGCACGCCTTCAATCGAAGGCAGCTTCTGCTGGCTGATAAAGGGCTGTCTTCCATCTGTCTCTTCATAAACCGAAGCCTCCTGATACTGGCTGCTGTTTAACTCAGTTCCCGACTTTGTCAAATCTTTTTCCACAACGGCTTTTCCGCTGTCCTGAAATGTAATCATAACACGCACTTTACCTGCTCCGTCCATGCTGGCTAACGCCTCTTCCAGCTTTGCTGCCAGCTTCTTTTCATAATCTTTCACAGACTCCTCCTGTTCGTTTTCCTCCAAAGACTCCGAAAACACCTCGTCTTCCTTTACGCCTGTGTCATTTACAGGCAGCGCGATGACAAGCAGCAGAATCCCGCCGAGTCCGAGAATCATCCATTTCGTTTTATCCATCTTCTTTAAAAAATCCATTAGCCACTTCACAAATCCTCCTCCCTTCTGCTGCTATACTATAAAAAATAAATCTGCTCCTTTTTAAGCTCGTAAGCTTCCATTAAATATGCAGCCAGCTCACCATTCTGTGCTCCTTCCTTTTCTGCCATCCATATCTTAACATTTTTGACTGTATAATCGTCCGCTAACTGCACACGGATTCTGCTGACAGATATCCCCATGCCTTCTGCCCTGCCTTCCATGTCCCGTTCTACTGCGCTTTCATATTTTTGAAGCAGCCTGTCATTTTCAAAATCCAGCTCCCCGGATTCCTGTGCCGTACTGTCCAGCTTTTCCCAAAACTCCTGATAATAAGATGACAGCGCCCTTTTCCCGTCAGAACTTCTTACCAGCTTTAAGGCCGGAGAAACAAGCACTGCCAGAAGAATCATACCGGAAAAATAACGCAGGTATTTCTTATACTGTTCCCCGGCTGCCAGATGCATCAGTATTGTAAGAATTAAATATATAATTAAGAATTCCTTCATCCAGTTTCTAATCAATGCCATGCCCTTCTTTCTTCCTATACGCAGTAGTCCGGCTGCTCTGTCATCCCGCCAACGCCGCAGATGCGCGAAGCACTGATGCGCTTTCATCCTGCAAGTGCTACAGATGCGCGAAGCACCGATACTTTTTCATCCCGCCAGCGTCGTAGATGCACAGATGACTGCTGTTGTCAGAAAAAACATCATCGCTGCATAGAACATAATTTTCAGGCAGAGTGCCGCCGACTGTCCAAGCGCTGCAACCGCCGCACAGAAGCGTTTGTCAGATACCGGTTCCATCAAAGCGGCTAATCCTCTGTACAGCAGCATAAATACGGATACTTTTACAAGCGGAAAAAAACTCACTGCCGCCAGTACCACAAGCGCAGCCACACCGACACTGTTTTTTACAAGCATCGCAGATCCGGCAAGCATCTGTGTCATGGAATTCATAATCTGCCCGGCTCCCGGCACTGCCTGCACTGCTCCGGCAATCGTGCTCCGTTTCAGCCCGTCAATGCCCGGAGCGAGCAGCCCTTGTACAATGTTCAGGCCAGCCAGCGCTGTCATCAGTATTTTGACACACCAGTGAATACTGTCTGACAGTAATCCTGCAATCCTGGAAAAACGCTCTTCGGTCAGATGATTTACCAGCTGCAGCACCATATAAATATGCACCGCGGGCAGCAGAATTTTTCCAAAAACGACATCGGCCAGATAAATCATCAGCAGTAATAGCTGGTAAAATGCCCCCGCGCTGATGCTTCCATTTGAAAAAACCACACTCATGCAAAACGCCGGCTGCAGAAGCTGCATAAATTCCGTCAGCTTTGCCAGATAGCTTTCTGCTGTCCCCGCAGTGATTAAAAAAAGCCTGAGCAAAAGCATCATTACAATCAGATAAATCCCCAGAAATCCAAGGTCAGGTATATAGCTTTTCGACAGCGCGGATGTCATCTGTATCAATACGGAAAACGCAATGGAAAGAATTAAAACCTGAATCAGCACTGTACGGTTCTGTGCATAATCTTTTATTACAGCCTGTTTTAACTTTTCTCCTACTGATGTAAAATCAAGAGATACCCCTCCTTTTATCAGTTCTTTCACCAGGCTTGTAAATGTAAAATTCCCGGTTTCTTCGCGGTTCATATAAGCATCTATTTCCGATAATCCCAAATCTGCCAGAAGCTCGTCTGTCTGTGCATGAATATCCGTATCCTCCCCGGCTGGCAGTCTGTCCCCCTCTCCTCCAGACTGGCTAAACCACTCTTCCTCTGACTGGATGCCCCTTTCTTCCTCTGGCCGGGCATCTCTGTTTCCGTCCGGCCAGACCGCTCCCGCTTCTTCTGTCTGGATACCTGTCTTTTCCTCCGGCCAGACACTGCTCCTTTCTGCCGCCTGGACATTTCTTTCTGCCTTCTTAAGGACTGCCGCATTCCCGCCCCCTGCCGCACTGCCGGACAGCCCTGCTGCAAATGCTGTCACAAACACCAGCAGCTGCACCGCTATCCGTTTCACAGCACCTCTCCTATCGTTTCCACCAGCGCCATCAGCACCGGAAAACTTAAAAACAGAATAGATACTCTTGCGAAAAGCTCAATCTGGCTGGATATCGCACTGTACCCGGCATCCCGGCAGATATCCGAAGCAAACTGTGTCACGTAAGTAATCCCGAGCATTTTTAATATCGTATCCAGATACACGCCGTCGATATTCACAAATACCTCAAGCTGTTTCACATATCCTAAAACCGTCTGCAGCCTGGACAATAAATAAAGGAAGATTAAAATACAGACCGCCATGCTTAAAAATGCACTGTATTCCGGTTTTGTCTGTTTCAGTATGAGCGCTAACAGCACACCCGTTACCGCAATCCCAGCTACTTTTATGATATCCATGATTCACCCCATTTTATAATGTAAACAGTGACTGCATAAATTCTGCCCCGTTTTTATAATATAAACAGTGACTGCATAAATTTCATCCCCGTTTTATAATGTAAACAGTGACTGCATGGTTTCAAACAGTTCATAAATATACGGCACGACCCAGAATAATACGACCATCAGACCGGCAAGGCTGATTAAAAACGCATGCTCATCTCTTCCGCTGTGCTTTAATATCTGGCTTAATACCGATACAATAATGCCTACCGCTGCGATTTTAAATATCAAATTAATACTCATAGTTTCTCCTATCCAAGTGTAAACCTGTTTTCACAACAGTAATATAATCGAAAAAAGGCCTGCCATATAACTCAGACAGCAGTACAGCCTGCGCCTGCCTGCAAATTCCGCACTCTGGCTTTCCATCACAGATGACAGCCTCTTCCTTCCAAGCGCTGACAGCTGCAGGGAAGCCTCCAGGGAAGAATAGGCAAACACAGCTCCCATACGCAGCAGAATCTGATAAGCCGGGGAGGAAAGACACAGCTGCGGACGGAACTGTTCACAGACGTCTTTCCACAGACTCGGAATATCCGCTTCACTGTTATCCTCCATTTTCCGGCTTCCCTGAATCAGGAGCTCCTGATAAGGCTGCGGCGTATGCTGCGACAGCTGCATAAGCAGCTCTGGAAGCGGACAGCGGTGATACGTAATCTCCCCTTCCATCGCCGTCAGAAAGTCCATCAGAAGTTCCGTCTGATGCAGCTCCCGTTTCAGCCCGAGCACAAAAGAATATGCCATCCCCGACGAGGCAGCCAGAATACACATGCAGCCAAAAAGCTTCAGCATACAAGCTCCTGTTTTGCATTGTACAGCCGGTAACGGCGCTTTCTGTCCGCTTCCTGGTCAATTACAAGATAGCGTTCAAAATATTCCTGCTCTAAAAATTCACGCAGCACCGGCTTTTGCCGTACTTCATCTAAGTCTGCCGCATGAACCGAGCCTAAAATGCTGCAGCCGCTGTGAACCGCGTAAGCCACCGCTTCCACATCCTCCTTCGAGCCAAGCTCGTCGACCGCCACCACCTGGGGCGACATCGTGCGGATTAAAAGCATCATGCCGCTCGACTTCGGGCAGCCGTCCAGCACATCCGTACGCATCCCCACATCATTCTGCGGAACCCCTCTGTAGCAGCCCGCTATCTCAGACCTCTCATCTACAATGCTCACCTTCAGCCCTGTATGCTCCCTCGAACCGTCTGAAAGCAGCCGGATTAAATCCCGCAGCAGCGTCGTCTTCCCTCTTCCGGGCGGCGATACGAGCAGTGTATTATAAATTCCTGACTGTTTCTTTGCCGGCTCCTTGTACAGATACGAAATCAGGCGCCTGGCACACTCCTTTTTTTCATGGCTGACGCGGATATTTAAATAAGAAATATTTCGAATCGTCTGCATCCACCCCTCATGAAACACGGCCTGTCCGCTCAGCCCGACCCTGTGCCCGCCTTCAATCGTAATAAATCCGTTGCGTACTTCTTCTTCAAAGGCAAACAGAGAATACCTGCTGATAAATACAAGCATATCACTGATATCATGCGACGTTACCAGATAAGCATTCTGCGTATCCTTCGTCAGATTTCCAGGCTGCATGCTGAAAAAATACTCCCCGTCGTCAGCTAATAAAATAATCGGCTGGCAGACTCTTACACGGATTTCCTCAATCCCTTTTAACGTATCAAACACATGCCCAAGTTCATTTCTGATATGTAACGGAAATATTTTTAAAATGTTCCTGATAAGAATTCCTCCCTTCAAAATGCAAAATAGCCATGGGATACTTTTTGAAAGTTGTCCCATGACTATATATATGAACCCGGACAGGATTTAGAACTGCTTTTTAAAACGCCTTTAAAATATCCATCATCTTCCAGAGATTACATCCAATTCTGCTGGCTAACTGCTCGTCGCCTGCTTCAAACATCTTTGCCCGTCTGGCTGCAGTAAAAACATACGGAAGATAATTCTTTTCAAAATCAATTCCGCTCTTTCCATGATGTGCTTTGTCAGAGACTTCTTTGCTGACAAAAGTATGACGCCTGGATATTTTTTGATTCTCTAAAATCTCATCTAACCGGTCCTTATATTCCTCTTTCACATCAGACAAATGCAGCAGCAGCCAGAACTCAAAACACGGATTGCTGATAAAAAAATGATACCCAGATTTTTTACAATGCTGCAGACATTCCAAAATTTCTTGTTCCGAATGTGCCAGACTGTCTCTGTCAATCAAAATTCCAAATTCATCGCCTTCGTTTTTATAAATACTTAAAAATTTCCTATAATTAATATCATACCCTATTTTACGCAAATCACCCGCAAACCTGTTCCTTTCCTTTTTCGGTATTTCACAGGGATTTTGAATATATGTCCGAATAAACTCTTCTCCATACTTCTGTATAAATAGCAGCGGTATTTCTTCTATCAGCCGTTCCTGTCCAAGCTCTCTTAATACAAGAAACTCTTCCAGCAGTTCTAAGACATACCTGGGTGCACTGTTCGTATCTTTGCTGCTTCTTCCTAAAATCTCGACATCCACTCTCCCATTTATCCCCAGCTGCTCTCTGTATTTCGATATCCCCTCAAAATACTCAGCTTCTGTCACATTTCCTTCTACAGAAAGATAAAAAACTTTCTGCGGCTCGATTCTATCCCCTTCTGCTTCCCGTTCATAATCTGTACGCATCAGCCTGAATCTATTCTTCATCCTCTTCCTCCCGAAAATGAAAGCTGCTCTGAAACACAGGTACTGCCCCATATCTGCCAATTAAATACTCTTTATCTATCTCTTTGCCATACTGTTCCCGAAATTTACTCAGAGAATATAGCTGCGAACTATGGTCCTGCTTTCTCTCCACAAACCATAATTCATCCTGCCTTAACAAATCTAAATCCAGCAGATTAGAATCATGAGTCGTCGCTATCAGCTGACAGGACGCTGACGGTGACAGCTGATAATAAATCTGAAGAAACTTTTTTATCAGGTTCGTATGAAGGCTTCTGTCAATTTCATCAATCAGTATCACACTTTTATCCATACTTTCAATCAGAACCGGTATCAGGTCAAATAATCTTTTCGTTCCGTCAGATTCATCCAGATATTCAAACAGCTCTTTCACATTCCCGTGATTCATCAGCATTTTACTGTAAACCAGATTTCCTTTTTCTCCCTTTTCCAATAAATATATTTTCTGATTTATCTGCATCATAAACGGCTCATTTTCTGTATGACTGTCAATGCCCATCCTCAGCTTCTCAGCCTTCGCTGCTGGCAGACTCTGCAGCAGTCTGTCAAAATCCAGTTCCTGCATCTGATTCTGGATATTTTTAATGCCCGTGTCAAAATAAGCCATCATGCTTCCAAAAAAATCCCTTATCTTTTTATCCGCGGTCAGAAAATCAAGCATTGTATATTTTGAATCAGGAAAAATAACAGAAATATTTGAAAACCATTCATATACAGCTACAATATCAGAGAAAAAACTGCTTCTGTCGCTGACTCTGCCTGCTATATCACTCAAAATGGTTTTCTTCTGCAGTAAATCCGAAATTTCCTCTCCAAAATCTGAAAGATATACTTTCATTTTTGCATTTTCATCTGGATTTTCATATTCCATCTCTGTCCAGGCACAACTTTTTCCCTCTTCGTCCGTTTCCCGGTTAATAATATAAATTTCCTTTCCCTCTTTATCAAATTTCGTCAGCCATTCTGCAAGAATTATTTTTTTGCAATAAGAAATAACCAGTCCATAACTGTATTCTGTACCTTTTACAATGATTCTGTATTCAAAGATACCTGGCTGGTAATACATATCTGTGTCTATCCGGAAATACTTTTTGTCCAGATTCACACTGTCTAAACCATGAATGATAATTCTTTTCGAAAAATCAGCCGCGTTCACAAAATTACTTTTTCCCCCGGCATTTGCTCCGTATATAAAAGCTGATTTTAATAATTTACGTTCTCCTGCTATAGCAATATGACTCTTATGTCTGGCTGACTTTCCGGCTATCATAGAAAAGTTTTGCTGTATTTTAAATGACTTGTAATTCCCAACAGAAAATCCCGCTAGCATGTTATCACCTCTTTCATTTAACAATATCTTATTTTGATTTTACTGCTTTGTCAATATTTCGTAATCATGTATTCACTGACCGCCGCAAGCCCCCGTTCCAGCTCCTGCCTTTTACACGCATACCCAATCCGCATGCTTTTCGGCTCCTCGAAACAGTCTCCCGGCGTAACAAATGCTCCGGTTTTATGATACATCTCCTCACAGAATTCATAAGACGAAAGCTCCAGGTCATAAAACAGCAGCGCCGTAGTTCCTGCTTTCGGCCTGACATAGCTGATATGTTTTTCCCTCTGCACCCAGTCATCCAGAATCCTTAAGTTCTCACGCACAATCCCCCTGCTGCGCTCCAGCAGGATTTCACTATGCCTTAACGCAGCATCGGCTAACGCTTCGTCAAACATGCCGCAGCTGATTAAGCTGTAATCCCGGTGTGAAAGGCATTCTCTTATTACATCCGGATTCTGGCAGGCAATCCAGCCAAGCCGCAGCCCGGCCAGCGAAAATACTTTAGACATGCTGCTGACAGAGATTCCTTTTTCATACAAATCCGCAATCGAATCACACGCATCGTCTTCCTGCGACAGATGTCTGTATACCTCGTCACAGAGCAGATAAGCCCCCGCCCTTTCTGCAATCCTTACAATCTGTCGAAGCATCCCGCTGCTCATCAGCGCTCCTGTCGGATTATTCGGATTATTGATGCAGATAAGCTTCGTCCCCGGCACTGCAAGATGCTCCAATTCCTCCAGGTCCGGCAGATAGCCGTTTTCTTTTTTCAGCTTCACAATCTTCACATCCGCTCCGAAAGACTGCGGAATGGCATACAGCTGCTGATATGTCGGCATAATGCTGATTACCCGGTCCCCGGGATTTACAAGCGAATAAAATACAAGGTGATTTGCCCCGGATGCTCCGTGTACCGGTATGACATGCTCCGGCTTTATGGATTCATACAGTCCGCATACGCCTTTTTTAAATCCTGGATGTCCCTCTACATGCCCGTATGTCAGCCTTTGGGAACTGAATTCCTTAAAAAATGCCTCCTTATCCTCTCCGGTCAGTTCAAATAATTCATCTGCTGACAGAGAATCTGTACAGGTTTCTGCGATATTATATTTTGCCCCTTTCTCCCACTTATTCATCCATTCTTCTACCGCAAACGGTTTCATATTCATAAACTTCTCCTTTCCTCCTTAAAAAAGACATCCAGGGCTTTACCTTATAACATATCTAAAAGATATGCCGTACCTGCGGTAAAGCTCTGGATGCCTTGGAACCCACACCCGGTGATGCGGGAGGTGATTTATTTTTTTATAAAATAACATATTCAGGAGTGCATGTCAATGTCTGGGTAAAGTTTTTCTTAATGGGGGCTGGACGAGCGTGAAAGTGCAGATAAAAATGAAAGAAGGGGGGATTTTGGCTGCTCGGACGCCGGGAGAGGGGATGTGCCAGGGATTCCTGCGGCGGCTCCAGAATGTTAAGAAGCCCTAAGCGTTCTGCATTTACGCTGTGGCACCGGACGGGACGCGGCACCTATTCGCCCTGGCCTTCTGCCAGCAGCTACCGGTGCCGCTTCGGCTTCGCCGCCTGGTTTTCGGGCAGAATGCTAAGGGCTTCTAAACATTCTTCCAATGCCGCAGGAATCCCTGGCACATCCCCTCTCCCGGCTGGTTTTTGGAAGGTGTTACATGAAGTATTCTGGATGCAAAGCTGCATAGGGGGATATCTTTATGGTGGCAGACCGTTATCAGGTTCTCATATTATAATTCTGGAGTGTCTGCAATTTTTTAAATAAATTGTATGGAAAAAGACAGACTGTTGCTGCGAACTAATATCTTTTGTCTGTCATTTATTTTAAGTCTCATGGTTTTCAGATTTTATGTAATGTATATGAAAACAGCGCAGCTGCTTCTCAAAACGCTTTTCTGTTCGTCAGCTTACTCCTGTCAGTCTTCCACTTTTTTTCCAGTACATAATTTTCAGTTTTTATATAATGCACAGGAAAACCAGCCCGTCTGCTTCTCAAAACGCTTTTCTCTTCGCCAGCCTCCCCCTGTCAGTCTTCCACTTTTTTTCCCGTACATAGTTTTCAGTTTTTATATAATGCACAGGAAAACCAGCCTGTCTGCTTCTCAAAACGCTTTTCTCTTCGCCAGCCTGCTCCTGTCAGTCTTCCACTTTTTTTCCCAATACATAATTTTCAATTTTATATAATGCACAGAAAACCAGCCCATCCGCTTCCCAGAACCGTTATCTTTTCATCAGCTTCCCCCCCGGTCAGTCTTCCACTCAGACTTTCAGAACAGTGTTTCCAAATGTTCACGTAAAGCATACGAAAACCAGCCGGGCGGCGGGAAGATGTCCTGGCTTCCTGTGGCATCGGAGG
>CANDJC010000033.1 GCA_947384955.1 uncultured Eubacterium sp.
GGAGCCGCCGCAGGAAGACCTGGCAAATCCCCTCTCCCGGCGTCCGCGCAGCCATAACATCCCCTTCCTGAACCGCCTGTTTTCATTCGCATATCCAGCATACAGCTTCCTCAGCCGCTATACTTCCCCGCAGTCTCCTTCATCCTCTCCCATTTCTGCTCCATATCCCACACCAGCTTAAACTGTGTCCTGCTCCTGTCCAGATTCTGTCCCGGCCTGTGGATTTTAAAATAAACATCCCCCTCCAGATAATCCGCCAGAAACCGCATCCCGCATTCAAAAGTCATCACCTTTGCCCCCATAGGAAGCAGTTCCAGCTCTTTTTTGGTCAGCCTGCCGCCGCACCCTTCGATAAAGCCTTTCGTATAGACTTCAAACAAATGCATATCGCACCATACTTTATCCAGATTCTGCTCGTCTTCCAGCGCCGTGCTTGCCCCAAACCGAATCGAATCTCCGAAATCGTTCATCGCCAGTCCCGGCATAACCGTATCCAGGTCAATGACGCAGATACCTTTGCGGGTTTCATTGTCCATCATAATGTTGTTCAGCTTTGTGTCATTATGCGTAACCCTGAGAGGAATCTCTTTTTTTGCAAGAAGGTCACCGAATATGCCTGTGATATCCTCCCGCTGCATTACAAAATCAATTTCTTTTTTTACCGATGCGGCCAGATTACAGGCATCTTTTTCTACGGTTTTTTTGAATGCTTCAAATCTGGCTTTTGTATCGTGAAATCCAGGAATGGTTTCATGCAGCGTGGCAGCCGGATAATCCGCCAGCTGTCTTTGAAAATTACCGAATGCGACGGCGCTTTCGTAAAAGTCCTGCGGGTTTTCGATGCGCTCGAGGCTGGAAGCATTTTCAATAAAACGGAATGCCCTCCAGTATTCGCCATGCGCATCCAGATAGTATGCTTTTTTGTCTTTTGCAAAAATGACATTCAGTGTCTCCCGCTGCGGGTCTCTGCCGTTTTCCGTAATGATTCTTTTTAAATAGGAAGTGACTCCTACGATATTTTCCATAAGCTGCGGCGGATTTGTAAAGATGTCCTGATTCATGCGCTGTAAAATATACCGTTTCGGATTCTGCTGCCCTGCGTCAAAAAAAAGCAGATAGGTATCGTTGATATGCCCGTTTCCGAACGGCTCATGCTTTAGAAACGTCCCTTCAAAGCAGAATTGTCCGGCCGCCTCCATCACCTGTTCTTTTGATATGCTTCTCATGATTCATCACCCCATAGCTTTTCCGGATAAAGTCCTGACTGCTTCATAGCGCGGACCGCATGTTCCACAGCCGGCTTATCTTCCCTGTAAGTCACGCCGTACCATTTGTCCGCGGTTGTCAGTACCGCCACCGCGGCTTTCTGCTCATGCAGCAGGCTGCTGACGACCGCTGGGAGAAAATATTCGCACTTTAGCGGATTCTCCTTTAAGCCTTTTTCCAGAAATGCTGCAAACCCCTTTTCAATTTCTCCTAAAAATCCAGCTGTAAATCCCCACATATTCATAGAAACAATCGCACCCGAAGGAAGCTCCGTCCAGGAAGCCCCGTCGTCTTCCGTATAGGCTATCGTACGCTCTTTTTTATTGATGCATTCGATTCGGGTCCGTTCCGTCACGCTTGCCAGCTCACCGTGCGCATCCACTTCGCAGATGCCGCGGGCGACATGACCGTTTTCTGTCAATGTATTTTCCAGACGGTAGCCGACCATGGCATAACGGTATTTTTCATCGTCTTCATGGTTATAAAGATAGTCATAAATTTTTGCAAACGCTTCTGCGCCGTAATAATCATCCGCGTTAATCACCGCGAAAGGCCCGTCAATCTCGTCCCTGCAGCTTAAGACCGCATGAGCCGTCCCCCATGGCCTGATACGGTCTTTCGGGACTTCAAATCCCTGCGGAATATCATGCAGGTCCTGATATACATATGCCACATCCATGACCTTCGCAATGCGCCCGCCGACGGCTTCCCTGAAATCTTTTTCGTTTTCTTTTTTGATAATAAATATGACCTTTTCAAAACCCGCTCTTTTCGCGTCAAAAATCGAAAAATCCATAATGATATGGCCCTGTTCATCGACCGGGTCAATCTGTTTTAATCCGCCATACCGGCTGCCCATTCCGGCTGCCATAATTACCAGCACTGGTTTCTTCATTCTGCCCCTTCCTTTCTGATAAAATTCAGCCATTTTCAGACTCTTTGCTTAGTTCCCTGCAGTTCTTCTGTTTTCTGTGTAATGGCATGCCACTGAATCTCATTTGCTTCCAGCCGTAAAGCAAAGCTGCTTCCGTCTCCGCGGTAAATCACGGTATCCTGCGGCTCATAAGTATTATTCACCACACAGTATTTTTGGTTCTTCACATACGCATGAACTTCGACATTGAAATTCGTGCTGAACCACTGTGTCAGTTTATCTTCTCCATGCGCACTCCAAAGAATGCTCCGATAAAGGATTCTGCTGTTTTCAAAGCTGTACGGCAGCCCGCTGATATACACGGCGCGTCCGTTTCCAAATTCATTGACCGCCATCTGCACTTCTTTTTCGCGCTGTACTAAAATACAGGTATCTTCATATGCAAAGATGCTCTTTTTTCCTTCTCCGAAATCCACCGGTTTTACAGTATCTGCAAGAATAAAATGCTCCGGATGCTCTTCCCAGTTATATTTGTCATAATTGAGTGTAAATCCGGTTTCTTTTTCCACGCCGAGCACGCCTGCCAGCTGGAAATAATGCCCCTGGTACTGGTGCCCCGACGGCTCTCCGACACCAATCAGGCCGCCGCCGTTATACACAAAAGCGCGGACTGCTGCAGATATCTTTGGATTTTCCCAGATATCGCCGCCTGTATGCGCGGTGTCTCCGTCCCCGACATTTATTATCACATCCACATCGTTTAATACATCCGCATCGTTTAATATATCGTCAAACGAAAGAAACCGTACATCAAACGGAGCGCCGCTTAATGCTTCAATCACTCCCGCATAGCTGTAATTCTGCTTGTGATATAAGGCATGATGCACCATATGACAGCCCCAGCTTCGGATTTTTCCCCAGCTGTTTAGCACTGCCACCGTTTTCACGCAGTAAGGCGTCGTTCCCTTCGCGTTTTCATAAAGCGCACGAAACTCGTCGCAGACACTCTGCACATAATCGATAAATTCCGGGAAATCCAGCGCCAGCTTTAAATATCCTCCGTAGCCAATCCGGTCTGCCGGCTTTCGAAGGATTGCCCTTCTTGCGGTCACCCAGTTCTCCTTTGCTTCTTTCACCGGATTCCCGCCTTCGTGAAACGTATCCGGGAAAAAATAAGGCAGAAATCTTCCTTCCGTATATTTTACGCCGCTAATATCCGAAATCAGGCGCAGCGTGCTTCCGTTTCCCACGCTCCCGACTACCGCATCCAGGCCGATTTCGGCAAACTCCGGCATAAAAGGCTCTGTCCCGATCCAGTGGTCGCCTAAAAACATCATGGCCTCTTTCCCGCATTCATGTGTAATATCCACCATTTCTTTTGCAAGCTTCGCCACCTCGCGGCGCTGGAATGCCTGGAAATCCAGAAACTCTTTTCCCGGCACCCGGTACTGGTTGTTATAATACCCCTGGTCGATAATATATTCCGGCCTGAACGGATAACCGGCTTCCTTTTCAAACTGCTCTAAAATATACGGGCTCACCGATGCAGAATAGCCATACCAGTCCACATATTTTTCCCGTTTCAGTTCGTCGAAAATAAGCGTAAACTGATGAAAAAATGTCGTATAACGGATGACACTGACATAAGGATGCTCCCGGCAGTATCTGCGAAGGCGCTCTAAGGAATACTGGTGCGTCTTCGGCTGTCTTACATCAAATGTAATCTGATGTTCAAAATCCTTCCAGTCATTGGTCACGGCATTGTACATATGTACCGGGTCCCAGATTAAATAAGCCAGAAAGCTTACGGTATACTCATGAAACATCTTCGCATCGTGAATGACCACGCATCCGCTGTCTGTCCGGTATTCCCACTGCCCGGCTGGCAGAGGCTCCCCGCTGGAACGGTCCATAACCTCCCACCAGCGTTTGATGTCATCGCGGGTATTGACCTGCATCAGCTCATCTGAGATTCCCTTCATTAAAGGAATCGATAGCTCCGTATCATATGCCGTATAAAATCCGGTCATAATGTAGCACTGCTGCACTTCATCCGGGTTTTCCCTCGCCCAGTCATTATCCTTGCGTGTCGTATAATAAGTACCGTAAATTTTCGCCCCTGTCTTTGTCAGTTCCTCTGGAAATTCCGTACCGTCACAGTCACGGATGGCATCTGCACCCCAGCGCTTTAAAATCTCGATGGTCTGCGGGACCACATCCAGATTGGTAGGAATGGTAACACGTCCCGTACTCTTGTTTACTATTTCACCCATTGTCTGCTCCTCTATGTTTTCTTTTTACGCGGTCTTTCAAAAGGTTTGTTATAAATCCAAAGTGCGATAACCAAAAGACCTGTTCCTGCCATCATCATGCCAAGTCCTGAAAGCCTGCCCGTAGAACGCCAGCCGGTTATTACAGCAGCAAGCCCTGCCACAGCCAGAACTGCCATCAGTATGATTCTCAATGTTACATGTTCTTTCCAAAATTCCATACTTCTGTCTCCTTTCCCTGCTGACTAGCCCTTCAGTCCGCCTGCCATCCCCTGAGTCAGCTTGCTCTGTACACAGATATACAGAATCAGCGTAGGAAGCATGACAATTACAAGGCCCGCATACATAATGCCGTACTGTGCCGCCGACTGCTGCGCCTGCATTAAATTCAGCAGTCCTACCGGCAGCGTCTTTGGCCCTTTTGCAGAACTCATCAGCGTCATAGAAATGATGTATTCATTCCAAAAAGATAAAAAGTTAAATAAAATCACCGTAATAATCGAAGGCTTCGCCATTGGAAAAATGATTTTCCACATCGCTGTCATATAGCCCGCGCCGTCGATATAAGCCGCTTCCTCATAGTCGTGCGCCAGCGTCTGAAAATACCCGGACAGCAGATAAATCGTAAACGGCAGCGCAGTGGATGCATAGACCACCGCAAGCACCACCAGGTTATTTAAAAGAAATCCCTGCCCGAGTATCTTTTTCAGCCATATATCGCCGTCCCTTAACATCAGAAAAATCGGCACTACGATATAGTTTACATTGATAAACAGCCCTGCCATAAACAGAGTGTTTAAAAATTTAGACCCCTTAAACCGGAATCTGGCCAGACAGTAGGCAGCAGGCAGCGCCACAATCAGCAGCAGGACAAGTGCCAGTGCCGTGACTATAACAGAATTTAACATATAGTCGCCCATCTTCGCCGCATTCCAGGCATCCACAAAGTTCTGCCAGTAAAATCCTTTCGGCAGCGTCCATGGATTCCCATAAAATTCACTGTTCTGCTTAATAGATGCCAGAAACACCCATGCCACCGGCACAAGAATGGTAACCGTGAGCATCAGCAGCACAAAATATATAAAAAATTTATAGATACGCTCTGTCGAATCTGTATGCTTTGCTTTTTTCATATCCGTCCCTCCTATCTCTTAAAATTCCAGCGGTTCACGGTCTGTCACCTTATTTACCATTGCCGATAATGCAAAGGAGAATAAAAAGATGATAACGCCGATTGCCATACTGTAGCCGTACAGTCCGGCGTCTTTCTGGCTGTACATATAGCTGAGCGCTACTTCCGAAGCGCCGTTCGGGCCGCCGGATGTCATTGCTTTTACAAAAAGGAACGTCATATTAATGGTTGAAATGATAAAAAATGTCAGTGTGGTGCGGATATTCGTCCAAATGAGCGGGATTGTAATCTGAAAAAACTGTGTCAGCCTTCCTGCGCCGTCCAGACTGGAGCTTTCATAAAGGCTGTCCGGCACGCTCGACATCGAAGCCATGTACATGACCATATAGTAGCCGACCGCCTGCCAGACCATGGCGATAATCAGACTGACCATGACCAGAGATTCGCTTTTCCACAAAATCGGGTCCTTCATATCGCGAAACAGGCCGATGATACTGTTGAGCATCCCGTTTTCCGGTTTGTAAATCGCAGAAAAGATACCTGAAATTACTACAATAGACAAAATATTCGGGATATAGAATACAACCCGGAAGAAATTCTGCCCTTTTATTTTTTCCCTTGTCAGAATCGCGGCAAATACCAGAGCAAATACAAAGGTGATAATAGTAACTGTGACAATCAGCAAAATCATATTCTGCATGGAGCGGATAAAATTGCTGTCATTCAAAAGAACCTGAAAATTTTTCAAACCCACAAATGTTTCTGTCGGCGAATACGCACCTTTTTCATACAAAGACATGCGGAATACATTCAGGGTCGGCAGTATCATAAAAATAAAAAACAAAATGACTGCCGGTGCAACGCATACAGCTAAAAACCCGTTTCGTCTTTTCGAACTTTTCATGCCTTTCTTTCCTTTCCAATAATGAAACTGCGGCGGGCAGAGTCCTCCTGCCCGCCGTTTGTAAAAAGTTATTTCAGATTTTCACGCATCTGATCGCTTGCGGAAATCACGCTCTTTATCCAGTCATCCTCTGTCATATCGCCGGATACCAGAGAATTGACAGGGTCTAAGAAGACCGTACGCACTTCCACGCCAGGAATGGCATCAAAGGCTGCAAAATTACCCATAGCCGGTTTTACGCCGTTTTCATAAATCGAGTAAAACATCACATTATCGCCTTCGAGTTTGTCAGCAATATTCACTACAGGCTGAACTGCCCCGCTCTTAGCAAAAATATCGCAGGCTTTATCGCTGTATAAGAATGCCGTAAATACTTTTGCCGCATCCTGGTTCTCAGCGCCCTGCGGAATCCATGCCTGCTCAAACCATGTATAGCTGTAGCAGTCTTCGCCGCTCTTTACTGCCGGAAGCGCCGTCATTCCCCACTGGAATCCTTCTTCACGCGGAGCCTCAGCCATTTCGCCGACAATCCATGTGCCGTTCGGCATGAAAATCGCTTTGTTGTCAAGCACTAACTGCTGATTCTGCGTAAAGTCCTGATCATTTGCCTGTGCCGGCGTAATCGGATTGGTATAAGAAGCTAATTTAGCAATAATATCAAAACAGGTTTTTGCTTCCGGAGTCTCCCAGATGCCTTCCTCATAATGAGTCGCCTTATCAAAGAATTCCGGGCCGCCTGCGGAATACATCAGCGCGTAAAAGAAAGTATCAAAGTAGCCTGCCGTCGGATAGGTAAACAGGTAAATATCTTCTTCTTTCGCCTTGTCTCCAAGCTCCCACATCTCATCCCATGTCTTAGGAACTTCCCATCCTTTTGCCTCTAAAAGCCCTGCATTATAAAACAGTCCGCAAGGGGAATAGAACATCGGCGCTAAAAATGTCTTGCCGTCGCCGTATGGATTTGTAAGAGAAGTATCGGTAAATCCTTCCGCAATCTTATCGGATACCTTCGCTGTCTCGCCCGGCACGGTCATAGACAGCACATCTGTAATGTCCAGAATCATATTATCTTTAATAAACTGCTCGGTCAGCCCTGCCTCGCGTCCGGTTGCTAAATGAATCACATCCGGGTAGTCGCCTCCCTGCATGGACGGCCCGATAACATCTTCCAGATTTTTGTCGGTTGTAAGCTCTACTTCAATCCCCGTTTCAGCCGTAAATGCCTCAGCAACTTCCTTCCACATATCTGAGCCATATGCGGTTTCAATCGCGGCTACACTGATTGTAGTCCCTGCAAAATCTGCATAAGGGTCATCCGATGCGTCCGCCCCGTCTTCCCCTTCCTCTGCGGATGTGCCCGCATCATCCGGTGTCTCTTCCCCGGCAGACGAGTCTTCATCCGAAGCCGGAGCATCATCGCCGCCTTCCGCCGGCCCAGGCTCTGACCCGCAGCCTGCAAAAAGAGCTGCCATCATGCTAACACTTAAGATTGTGCACAAAATTTTCTTTTTCATGTTTTATACCTCCCATTGTGTTTTTCGTGATTTTGACCATATTTTTATATGTCAGCCTCTTACTATTCATAATTATAACGGATTTTTTTCTTTTTTTTACCCATATATTGCTGTTAATTTTAGATATCTTGCTTTTTTTATAAAAATATTGCAAAGCAGCATTTTTTTTCATATACTTATACTATAAAGCATTTTGAAATCCGGGGAATTTATACATTTTATCCAAAAAGCCAGAAAGCGGAAAGGAGCTTCTATGAGCAGCCGAAAATTAAATTTAGAAAACAAAGCCCTGCCGGAACTTTCCTTCCGGCTCCTGTCCATCTCATCCTCCAAATTTGAAAACGACTGGACCAGCTATCCGCACAGCCATCAGTTTACCGAAATCTTTTTTATCAAAAGCGGCAGCGGATATATGCAGATAGAAAATGAAAACATCCCGGTAAAAGCAGACAGCCTTGTCTTAATCGGGGCGCAGGTTCTGCACACCGAATTTTCCAACTCCTGCGACCCGTTAGATTACTATGTCCTCGGCGTGGAAGGGCTTAAAATCAGCACCGACCGCCCGGCAGAATACAGCGTCGTAAACTCCTCTGCGAGCGCCTCCGCAATCCGCCTGTGCTTTGAGAGCATATTAAATGAAATGCACAATAAAAAGAAATGCTACGAAGAAATCTGCCAGCATTACCTGGCTATCCTGATTCTGATGATATACCGCAAAGACCAGATATCGTGTGAATTGAAAGAACCGTTAAACAGCAGCCGCGAATGCCACAAGGCCAGACGCTATATCGAAGAAAATTACCAGGACAAAATTACGCTGAGTACGCTCGCCGATAACTGCAATATTACAAAATATTATCTGAGCCACCAGTTTCGCGGGCTTTACGGAAAATCGCCTATCGCGTACCTGACCGAGGTACGGATTTCGGCTGCCAAAGACCTGTTAACGGCTACCAGCTACAGCATCGAGGAAATCGCTGGCAGCACCGGGTTTTCTTCCAGCAGCTATTTTTCCCAGACCTTCCAGAAAATCTGCCATGTGACTCCGCAGCAGTACCGCAAGGCGCATGCTGTTTTATAAGAATACATAACCGCCTTATTGTGAACCGGCACTTTACACTCTTATCCGCATGCGCTATAATAAATGCAGAAAACAACAGCTGCATCCATCACAAAGGCGGTGAGAATATGGAGGTTTTAGAGGAAATGAATAATGGCGAGATTATACAAAAAGGATTAGAAGATTTTAGAAGTATTCAGCAGCACATGCATTTAGCCAAAAAAGAAAATGCTGTTGAAACATATGCAAGCCTGAAAAAACAGTATCTTTCTTTAAAAGCGCTGCTTAACAGTTTAGGCGTAAACATGTCTGATATTGATGAAATCAAAGAATAACATGCAGCCTGTATAACCTGAGTGTAAAGCCCGTTTCGCTGCCAGCGGCTTTACACTTTTGGTTTTTAAAATGCCGGCTTCTATCTGTTTTTACAGAACTATTTACACATTATCCCAGCTGTACTTCTCTTCCTTCAGCAGCGTGCGCACCTTATCCATAAACACAGCTTCATCAACCGGCTTTACAATATAATCATTCGCGCCAGCCTTTATCGCCTTTACCACGTGTTCCTTTTCATGATTCGATGTCAGAAAAAGAACCGGCACTTCTTTCAGCTCTTCTTTTCTGCGTATCATCTCAAGCATCTGATACCCGTCAATTTCCGGCATCTCAATATCCAGAATAATCAGGTCCGGCGTACGCGCCTCCTTTAAATATTTAAGGGCGCGCATCCCTTTTGAAAACCCATAGTACGCATACTCTCTGCTCAGCAGCTTTTCAAGCATCTTTAATATAATACCGCTGTCATCCACCGCCACAATGCTTTTTTTATCTGTCATTCTTCGCTATCCTCCATTTTTCCTCTCAAAAGCCAGACTGCTTTATCCTCGTCAAACTCATCCTCGACTGCAGCCAGCACATCGGTAAGCCGCTGCCTCATATCCGGATGCAGGGGGCTTTTCAGCCATTCTTTCATCTGTCCTGCCGCCTCATCTGTTTTGAAATCATCAATCAGCGCTGCCATTTCGTCAAGCCGTTCCTGCGGCAGCTCGAGCAGTCCGCCGTCCTTATCAAAAACGGGCAGCTCCTCCTGTGCGGGGGCATATTTTTCATAAATGTCCTTCAGTGTATCCAGTGCGGTTTCCCACGCCTGTTCCAGCTCTCCCCAGTGCGCAGTCACATACTCTTCCTCCCCGGCCCTGCTGTGCATTTCATGCTCATATGCGGTATCCGCAAGCCGCTCCGCGCCGAGTGTGCGCGCATTTCCTTTTAAGGCATGTACCAAAACAGCATAGTCTTTCATATTATGTACAGACAGATACTGCCGCAGCAGCTGCATTTTGCTTCGGTCCTTAAGGAACATCCGCACAAGCTCCAGATAGATTTCCATATCGCCTTTGGAATGCTTCAGTCCGTTTCTGACAGACACTCCCTGTTCCAGATAACTGTCATATTCCCTGTCGCCGGCTTCTGTTTTCAAAGCGCCGTCCGTTTCCTGCGCCTTCTGAATAAGCTCTCTGGGCAGATATTTACAGATTGTATGTTCCAAAAGCTCCGCATTCACCGGCTTTGTCAAAAATTCCGCAAAGCCTTCCGCAAGATACATCTCCTTTGCGCCTGAGACAGCGTTTGCCGTCAGAGCGACAACCGGCGTGTCTTTATTTGGAAAATCCGTATGCTGCGCAAGCTTCTTTATTTCATGCAGCGTCTCGATTCCGTCCATTTCAGGCATCATATGGTCCATAAAAATAATGTGGAAGTTCTGTTTCTGCATGTATTCCAGGCACTGCTTTCCGGATTCCGCTGTCACGGTCTGCAGCTTTGTCCGCTTTAACAGCGCTTTAAACACAGTCAGATTCATCGCATTATCGTCCACCACCAGCACCCGGCCTTCCGGAGCTGTAAAGCTGTCTTGTCTGCTGCCGTCATACTGCGCATTTTTTTCCTGTATCCTTTGGAAGCTTCCCGCCGGCTCACTGTTTACAATTTTCTGCGGAATAATGACCGTAAAGACGGAACCCTTCTGGTATTCGCTCTCCACCTTCATATCGCCGCCCATCATCTTAAGCAGTGACATTGTAATGTTCATGCCAAGCCCTGTCCCCTCGATGTTTCTGTTTTTCTCCTCGTCCAGACGCTGAAAGCTTTCAAAAAGCCCTCCCATATCTTCCTTTCGGATGCCGATGCCGGTATCCTCTACGGATATTTTCAGCAGCAGCTCATTATCATTCTGGCGCTCATACGCAATCCGAAGCCTGACACTGCCCTGCGGCGTATACTTTACCGCGTTGGTCAATAGGTTTGTCACTATCTGCTTCATCCGTACATCATCGCCATACAGCACACGCGGAAGCGTTTCATCCAGCTCCACAAAAAATTCCAGCCCTTTTTCCTCTGCACGCAGGTAAATAACATTCCACAAGTCCATAATCAAAGCCGGAGTCTCATATTCCACCGGAATAATTTCCATTTTTCCAGACTCAATTTTTGAGATATCCAAAATGTCATTAATCAGAAACAGCAGCATTTTCCCAGAGCTTTTGATATTCGCCGCATACGTTAAAATCTGCCTGTCCGACGCCTCCCGCAGTATCATCTCGTTCATTCCAAGCACCGCGTTAATCGGCGTCCTGATTTCATGCGACATATTCGAAAAAAAACGGCTTTTCGCCTCGCGTTCATCCTCTGCTTTTTTGCGCTTTAAAATCTCCTGCGTCACATCGATAATAACGCCGAAAACATCGCCGCCGTGCTCGGCCTCCTCCAGCTTGACATAACGCTCCCTGCAGGAATATACACAGGATTCATCGTCAACGATATTTCTGCGCAGATCAATGATAAATTCCTGAAAAACCCTGTAATCCGAGGAAAGATGTTCATATTCTCCCGCTTTCAGGCCCAGGATATCGGGAACGTGTTCGCTGATACTCACTCTTTTCATATAGTGATTGTATTCGTACACACCGATAGGCATCTTCGTCTTGCCTATGATATAGGTAATCTTACGGCGGTTATCCAGAATACTCTGTTTCATCTGATTGATATAACGGCTCAGCTCCGCAAATTCCGCGCTGCTTTGAATGTCAATCACTTCGTCCAGATTTCCCTGGGAGATAATGTTTAGTTTTTCATTAATACTGTGAATTCCCCCGACCACATACCGGTTCATATAGCAGGTGACGACATAATACAAAATGACTGCAGCGGCAATCAGGCAGAACGCAATCCACACCATCGTAGACGGAACCCGCTGATACATATCCTTACAGGAAATCACGCGCCCGATATAATTTTCACCGGACTCCATAAACACACAATAGGATTTTATACCGTTTACATCCGCGTAAAACCCGTTATCATTATCCGCAATCGTCTTAAGGTTCAGCCCGATTTCCAGGCTGTCTTTTTCAACACAGGAAAGGTCCGTAGAACCGGCAATTTTCCCGTCCTCCTTACGAACGGCATAATAATTAGCTTCGGAATTCACGCGCAGAAGTGAAAAAATATAGGATAATTCGTTTTTTTCCGTTACTTTCAGGACATTGACAGGTTCCATGCCGACCTGTACAATAAATTCCCCGTCACGGCTCCACAAAGCGGAATACTGCATCATCTTCTTTTCCGCCGTATTCGGCGTGATATCCTGTACAAGACGCAGCGTTTTATCCTCGAGCATCGGCTTAAAAAAACTCATTTGCTCGCCCGAGTCAAACGTATAGCCGTAATATAACGGATGAGTTCCAGAAAAGATACGCCCTGACACATCAAAAATATGAATCTCATCGACTTCTATCATCGTGGCGATTCTCTTTAGTTCCTCCAGGCTGTCTAAAACGGAAGGACTCTCTTCTATAATGTAAGCGATTGCTTCCGCATTGTGCAGGCAGGTCTCCCGGTAAACCTGTTTTAAATCAGCCAGCTCTTCCTTATTCTCGCCCAGAACCTGTTCAATCTGAAAGAACGTTTCAATGGCGCTCATATAAGCCTGCCGACGTTCATTCACTGCCTGAATATAAAAGATGACCACCAGAAAAAGAACTACAAGCACAAGAGTGACAGTCTGCATGTAACGGCTGATTATATTTCTAAGTGTACGCATTTTAATCTCAAAAACCCTCCTTTCAGTAAGTGGTTTCTGGATTATTATACTAAATATTGCCAGCGTCATGTCTGCCCGTTTTTCACATAACCTGCTCATTTCTTCACAATTCTTGAAAGCCGATGCTGGATATTCTGCTCCTGATAAATTTTTTCTCTGCCATATCTGTTTTCCTTTCATTTTTGCTTATCATATCCTCTGCCAGATAAGTTTGATATAAATCATTTGCAAGCTTCCAGTTTGCACCGGCAGCCGGGTTTATGAAGCCTGGCAGTTCACCCCGGCAGACTGTCTTGCAGGCACAGTACGCCATCTTTTTCATTTTGGCGCTTACAGCTCAAATATCATTAGACTGCCATATGCGAACAATTATATGCTTATCCTCCACACATTTGTTTTCATAAGTTTTTTGAAAATCCACAGCATTTTTTATGACAGATGCTTTATCATAAATGTAAAAAAGAATATGCCTGTTTTTATAATGTATCATATCTGCCGCTATTTCTTCACTAAGCCTGCGCTCCGTTACAGTTTCACTGGAGCATTTTAATTCTATAACAGTATCCTGTGAATCAATCACAATATCCTTACGAACCATATGATGGCCGCTGTCCTGCGATTCCTCCACCCTTGCATCTGCAAAAACACTTCGAATTACAGGGTACATAAATCTTTGAAGATCATATTCATTTTCTATTTTAAGACATGGAAGATTTCTTTTTAATGAGTCGCTGCACTTATATATGAATTTTCTCTTTATACAGGCACCTGCAGTAATCATGGAAATGTTCCAAAATTGCTATCACAATCCGGACTCCTTGCTGATTCGAAATCTTCCGGCATATGAAGCTCTCTTTTTTTAAGCAGTCCATCACTTTCTTCTTACTGTTTTCAAAATTCTCAAGTGTTGCCTGTTTTGAAAATCTGTTGATATATACTTCTGATAACACCCTGACTTCGTCAGCTATATTTTCATATCCTTCTGTTTCCAGCTTTTCTATGCATTCTGGTACGACATTCTGATACTGTTCCATTGTATCTGAAGCATCAATCTTATCATAGAGTTCTTCTAGAATATAAGGCATTAAATCCTCCCCCATCTCAAATAAAACAAAAACAGCGATTCCAATATATAAAGAACATTATCCTTCCATTCTATCACTTCATAAAACCGCCCATGATCCGACAGCACTTCCTGAAGATTTTTCAAATAATCTTTTAATGATTTTGCAGTCGGCTTTTCTTCACCTGATACAAGCGACAGAACCCTGTTCATTAATCCTTCAAATCCCACACTTACAATCGGCGGATCAACTGCTAATGCCTCCAGAATCAGCCCATACAAATCCAGTTCTCCAAATTTCTCTGTCTGATAGCTTTTTCTGCTCTTCCCTCTTGGATTTTTCCCCTGTCTGATTACATTTGCAACTTTCCCATAATCCAGATTCAATGTAGAAAAGCGAAATGATTTTTCTATCGTACTGTCTTTTATTTTACCGGCTGCATGTTCGTCTACATTTTCCAAAATACAGATATTAAGGCAGATCAGCTGTATCAGCTGCGGGGAACAGATACTTTCCTCTACCAGACGGTCAACATTCACTTCTGAAATGTCAGCTGCCAGTTCTGAAAATCCCTTTATAGGAATCTCCCTCAGTTCATCTTTTGTCCATGCTTCAAGGTCGATAATGCTGATGCGCCCCTGCAGATCCGGATTTGTACGTATTGCATCATCGCTCCTGTGCGGCAGGGACGCAATAATGACTTTAAACCCTCTTCTGATTGCATCTTTAAACTGCTGTGCCATATACATCTGCATTGCAGGGACAGCATAATGAAAATCATCCAGTAAAAGAACAAGCCCATGCTGTTTGTAATAATCTAATACATTATCTTTTGTAATAACATACGTTTCCGATACAACATCATTTGAATTGCTGCCCCGCATAAATTCGCCGCCTGATGGCATTCCTGCCTTCGTCCCAATCTGAAACCACAGGTTCTTTTCTTCATTAAAATCTGAACCTGTCACCTCCACCAGATTCTCAAATCCAATTACTTTCTCACATAGAACTGTTTTCCCAATTTTAGACGGCCCTGATATAGATGTCAGATAACCGTCCATGCTCAATGCCTGCTTCAATCTTTCTTCATAAGTAAATCCTATCTTCATTTTTCTTGTAACATACGTGCTCTCAGGCAGCGCTCCTGGTATAAATACTTCCTGTGCCCTCTTTTTCGCCATCTTAACCGCCTCCACTCGAAAATTAGAGATATTATACCAGAATTTTATTATATTTGAAAGGCTTTATAGTATTTTTATGCCTTTAAAGTTTTTAAAGTATTAAGCAGTCAGAGCTAAAATCTGCCACAATACAGTATCTTTAATAATTTCAATTATTTCTCATAATCCTTCTGCCATTTTTGTAATCATATTTTTATGCACTGCATTTTCTATCACCCGCTTCGCTGTATCAAATCACATTCAGCCTCACTCGCATATAGTATCATTCCTGTCATACCATACTGACAAAATTCTATATTTTATTTTTTTCCAATATACAATTTTTAAACTGGTATACTGTCCCGCAAGCACAGCACCCCATGACCAATCTGTTGATTCGGATATTCTGAAAACGCCGCCAGCGGCCTCGCCCCCTTAATTAAATACGCCTTCACCTTCTCCCCATACAAATACGGGTCATTCCCTTCCACAATCCCCCACTGCATCAGCAGCGCCGCGCTCCCCGTCACAAACGGCGCTGCCATCGACGTCCCGCTCTTCACTCCATACCCTCCCCCTGGCACCGCGGACATAATTCCAACCCCGGGTGCTGCAAGGTCTGGTTTAATCTGGTTTGTCATCCGCGTATAGCCTCTTCCCGAAAATTCTGCCGCCTGATTTGTCCTGGAATTGTAAGCGGCTACGGAAATCACCTTTTCGGCTGTGGAAGGAATCGTAAGCGTTGTATGCTCCGTCGGGTACAAAAACCCCGTGCCCCGGTTTAAGATGCCTCCGCCAGGCAGCCACATATCAAATTCTCCGTTTACAATCCGTTCCGGCAGCAGACGAATTTCCCAGACACCGCTGTCTATAAAGTCCCGCACGGGCAGCAGCTCCAGGAAAATTTCCTGATAAACGCTGTAAGGGCTCGGTTCCCCGTAATAAAGAAGAATTTCTGTCTGCTGCATCCGAAAGCGCTGCGGCCCTAGTATCTTTTGAACCGGTCCTGTCGTGATGCCTGACGGGTGGACAATCTGAATGCTGAATTCATCAGAATAAGATTTCCAGATTTGAATGCTCAAAGATGTTTCATATGTGCTTACCGCAAACTGTACGGCATTTTCAAATCCCCCTTCCATGCTGACCCGCCCGGATGTATGAACGCTTGCTGTTCCTTCATTTCCCGTTCCGGCTGCTATCACGTTTTTCCAATAGCCGCTTAAGCTGTTTAGATATGTTTCGATTAAAGAGACTCCGCTGTGAGAGCCGTAATTATTGCCAAAGCTTAAGTTAAGTGCCAGCGGAAGACTGAGCTTTCTGGCCTTTCGTACCATATAATCAACCGCCAGCATAAGCTCCACCGTGCTTGGAAAGCCTTCTTCCCTCGGCACGCCCAGTTTTACAGCAATCAGCTCGCTCTCATAAGCAACTCCGCGGTAACGCCCGCCGGATGCCCTCCCGTTGCCGGCCATAATGCCGGCTACATGCGTCCCGTGGCCGCTGCTGTCTCCTGTCAGCCTCACGTAAGACTGCTGACTTTCCGCTGTCTGCTGGCTCCGCACCCTCATACAGGTGTGCCGGGGTCCTCCTTCCTCAATAAAAACCGGACCGGACGGCTCTTTCAGCGCTTCGTTAATCTGCTCTCTTGTAAATTCAACGCCCCTGTCATATCCGTCTGGAGGAAGAAGGCCGCGGGAAGCATCCGGTATCAGTGTCTGGTCCCAGATTGCCGCAATACGCGTCGTTCCGTCCGGATTGCAGAAGTCTGGATGGCGCCAGTCAATCCCGCTGTCTGCTAACCCGCACAGGATTCCCTTCCCGCTCAGGTTTTGGGCCAGAGTCTGCCCGGTACGAATACAAGAGGCTCTGATTCCCTGGTCAACAGCGAAAAAGAGCCTCTTTGGTTTTTCTATATATTCAATTTCCGTGCGGTCTGTAAACATCTGCATCAGTTCCCCGGGCAGTGTCACAACGGCGTATCCGTTTAACAGTTCCACAATTGTAATCTGCGGATATTCCTCACGCAGCTGATTCAGTCCTGCAGAATAACGGACAATCAGCTCCCATGTATCCTGCATCCGGTTATATCCCGTATCTAAGTCCAGTGATTTTTCCAGTTCACGCTCTGTCGCATCCAGTGCAAGATTTAAAAGATTTTCACGTTTCGGGTTTGTGCTTTCCGGCATATTTGCTTTACACCTGCTATGCTGCTTTTAATAAATATATGACCCAGGTCTTTTGTATGTGATTTCATTTCTGCTGCTTTCTGTTCACTTCCTGCATATGTATTTAGTTCTGTACATTTCTTGTATATCTGCATTTTGGATAATTGCTGCAGCCGTAAAACTCTCCATACCTGCCGCTTCTTTTTTTCAGTTCTCCGCCGCAGGACGGGCAGATTTCAATACTTATCTCATTTTGTATTCTGGCCAGCTGTTCGTAACATTTCTGATTGATAATGCAGTCATTGAGTGCCCTGTGCGCACCGGAACTGTCAATCTGAAAATATACAGCCAGGTCTGTCAGCCTGTGATGCGGCAGCTTCGGCAGACACTGTCTTGCCATATAAAGGGTATCGATATAATTATTTTTGAAAACCCGGCCGGGCATCTGCGTCAGCGCCTGACAGATAAATTTCAGGTCAAAGGACTGTATATTGTGTCCGACAAGCACGTCTTCTCCGGCAAATGCCAGGAACTCCGGCAGTATATCTAAAAGCGGCGGCGCCTGTGCTGTCATTTCATCCGTAATTCCGTTTACCTGTGTCGCCGCATACGGAATCGGACGGCCTGGATTGACCAGCGTGGAAAAAGTATCTGTAATCGCCGCGTTTTTTACCTTTAGTGCTGATATTTCTATAATACTGTCACTGATATAGCTCGTGCCAGTTGTTTCCAAATCAAATACCACATAGTCCGGCACATATTTCACAAGCCGCTTTCCCATTGTGTCATTTTTCATCCGGCTGCTCCTTTTCTTTCGCATTTTCTTATTTTCTCTGCCCTGTCACCTTTGTACCCGCTCTCCAATATACTGTTAGCAGGAGGTTATAACATGAATCACATCATTTTCATGGCGCTTGCTGCTACTTTAGGGACATGGTCTGTAACCGCGTTAGGCGCCGCAACCGTCGTATTTTTCAAATCCCCAAATGCCAGACTACTGAACCTGATGCTGGGATTTGCATCAGGCGTTATGATTGCTGCCAGCTTCTGGTCGCTGCTCCAGCCTGCCATTGAACGCGCGCAGGCACAGGGAGGATGCCCCGCCTATCTGGTCGCGACCGCGGGCTTTCTCTTTGGAGCAGTCTTTATGCGGGCTTCTGATAAAATTGTGTCCTATGCCAGAAGCCGGACAGATTCCATACAGGGCAGAGCGGATGAACGTTTAAACCGAATCATCCTGCTCGTTTTATCCATTACGCTGCACAATATCCCGGAAGGTCTTGCCGTCGGCGTCGCTTTCGGGGCACTGCAAAACGGTTATACCACAGAAAGCCTGATGGGCGCTGTTACCATTGCCATTGGCATCGGACTGCAGAATTTCCCGGAAGGAGCCGCCGTGTCCCTGCCTCTCAGACGGGAAGGATTTTCCAGAAAAAAGAGTTTTCTTCTCGGCCAGGCATCTGGAATGGTTGAACCGGCAGCGGGCTTATGCGGCGCCCTGCTGGTCGTTTATGCCCAGGCCGTGCTGCCCTTTGCCCTTTCCTTTGCCGCAGGAGCCATGATTTTAGTCGCTGTACATGAACTGATACCGGAATGCCAGAAAAATCAGAAAAACCAGCCCTATTTTGCAACAACGGGCATCGTGCTCGGATTTGCGGTTATGATGCTTTTAGATGTCATGCTTGGCTGAACCCCGCTTACACACAGGCAGGACTCTGCATGCCCTCCGGCCGCGCAGAGTCCCGCATATAAATTTATCCGATATTCATATCCATCCGGCTCAGCTTTTCTAACAGGATATCCTCCTCCGAAGGGGTGTCGGACGCCGCTTCAATCTGCTGGCGGATGCCTATCATTTTCTGATCCGTCAGCGCGATTACATCCGCGCACTCTTTCAGCTGCGCGATAATATCCTTCTGGTTTGGAATATTCTGTTTATATTTCAGCTGATGCTCCAGGCTTGCCCAGAAATCCATTGCAATCGTGCGAATCTGGACTTCTGCCTTCATATATTTTTTATAATCTGCAAAAAATACGGGTACTTCTACAATCAGATGCAGGCTGCGGTAGCCGTTCGGTTTCGGGTCTATAATATAATCCTTGCGTGTCACAAGCGTAATATCATCCTGTGATAAAAAAGCATCTGCGATTTCATAAATATCATCAATATACGAGCAGATAATGCGGATACCTGCCACATCACTTATGTACGATTCAATATTTTCAAGGGAAAAGCCGCAGCCGTAACGGTCTAATTTTTCCATAATGCTGTTCGTATGCTTCAGCCTTGTAGAAATGGCGCTAATCGGATTACGCTGATACCGCACGCTGAACTCTGTATCAAGCACTTCAAATTTCGTCCGCACTTCCTTCACGGCACATGTATACATCATCATCAGTTCCCGGTAGCCTACCAGCATGTCCATGAATTTTTTGGTCCTGTTTACTTTTTCAGGTGTATCTAACAGCGTAATCAGCCCTTCGGCAATCTCGCCTCCTAAAATATCGCCATCTTCTTCATAATTCTCCATAAATGCTTCCTCCAGTTTCCGTTATTTTCTTAAATTTTAAAGCTGACTGTTCACACAGCAGCAGTTTAACAGATACCTGCCTCATTATAGCATACTATTAGCAAAATCTGCTAAAATTTCACCAAATTATCATAAACATTTAAGAAAATTTCCATAAACTGAAGCATGCTTCGCTTTATCACTGAAATTCATCAATGATAGGCGGAATCTGGGACAGCATATTGTCCATATCCTCAAACATGGCGCTCTTTGTCGTGCCAAGCCTGTTCGCCTGCTCGATATTTTTGACTACCTTCTCATACTGCTTCTGTGTCCGCAGGAAAAATTCATTTACGCTCTGTAAAGCGGTCCTGGAATCTTCAATCGCATTCGATATCTCTGACTGCACAGCCGTAGCGCCTTCTGCCGCCTGTGTAATATGGTCGAACATCTCATATGTATCATTTACTTTCTGAATGCTTCCGTGCAGCGCTTCCTGGGACGTGCTGATGCTTCCGTGCAGCCTGTCTGTGCCGCGCTCCACATCGCCGATATTATCCTCCACAGCTGCTACCAGGTTTTTAATCTCATCCGCGAGCCGCTTGACTTCCACCGCAACAATCGCAAACCCCTTGCCGTGCTCTCCGGCTCTTGCGGCTTCAATCGATGCATTTAACGCAAGAATATTGGTCTGGTCGGCAATGGATGTAATCTGGTTTGTACTGGATTTTATCTGCTTAATGGATTCCAGAAAATCCCCGAACGTCTGCTCCATTTCCTCAAAGTGGGTTTCCACCTTCATCGTCTGGTCTTTTAAAGACTCTACCTCATTTTGAACCGTAACGACCGAGCCGTTTATTTCATTTTTTACCGCTTCAAACTGCCCGGACACCTCTCCGATATTCGAAAAAATCTGCTCAAAATCATCCAGCTTTTCTTTAAATTTTCCAGATTCGCCTAATACTCCGTTAAAAGAATCGCTTACCTTGCTAAGCGCCTGCAGGGAATATACTTCATTTTCCACAATCTCTTTCTGGCGCTCTTTTACGCTTCCGGCTACGTGCAGCACCGGGTACAAATCGTTTTTTCCGGCACGTTTTTTTCCAAAATCATTTGATGTCTTTTTTTCCTGCCTTGATTTAAACAGCATATGGCTGCCTCCTTTACTAGCTTTACTCAAATACCACACAGGTCATGGACTGGTTCACAAACTGATTATTGAAATGCTCCCCGTATCCAACAAGGCCTGCATGATTTCCCAAAGCAGCCATTTCCTGTAAATATTCCTGCATATAATGATTTTCCGTAAATAATAAATAGCGGAATAAGCAGTTTATCGAAAAAACCGCTGAAATTCTTGAAAAGTCTCTGCGAATCTTTTGTATGGTCCGTTTCACAATCGCCCGGTAGTCTCCTAACTCCAGCATAACCAGCACATCAGAGTCATTGACCTGGCGAAAGCACGCAAGCGCGTTTCCATTTACTTCTTTTATAGATATGATGCACATATCATTACCATTGATTTTTCCAAACGGATTTTTAAAAGTCTGTGACTGAATATCTTTTTCTGATATATGCAGAATGCTCTGATAGACCTGTTTGGCCGGTTTGCCATCCAGCTCTCCTATGATATATTCTGCTTTATCTGTCTTTGATGCTACAAAACGGTAACTGCCCATTTGATGATAGATATTTTCTTTGTACGCCCTGACTCTTCCATTGTGATTTTTTATAAGCGCATATGCCGCAGCGTCTTCATAAATCCTGCCATTCACGGAAATCCTGCCGCCGTCTCCCGTTCCGCCTGCCAGAGAAATGTTCCTGTGTTTTAATACACTGTGAATCGTATTTAAAACACAGGCATCGTTCCCGGAACAAAAATCAATGCATACCGTATCGCTTTCAGAGGCTCCTATTTTCTCGACATCCTCTTTCAGGCGGCGGATATATTTGACCGGCATAACAGACGCCTGTTCGAGTACGTTTGTTACAGCGCTTACACCGTCATAGAATGCCGCAATGCCGACGCCTTTTTCTACAACCCTGGTATCATAGCTCATCCCGATGCATCCGATGCTGGGCACGTTTGGATATATCTCCTGCAGTTTTTTAACATGCTCTTCAAACTGTCCGCTGTTTGACATCAGCATAATCAGCTGCGGACTGCTCAGCCCGCGCAGGGCTTCTTTTATATCGCCGCTCTGGCTTATTCCAAAAAACTGTTTCACTATTGTTTTCCCCAATCATTTGTTTTCGTAATTATTATTATGACTGCATTTATTATACTTGATATACGGGGTGGAGGTCAATGGGTATTTTATTTTGTTTCAGAAATCTGGATTTGGGGTGCGGGTGGAGATTTTGCGGACGCTGGAGGGAGAAAGTTTTTCCCTCCAGCTGACTGTGGTAAAATTTAGGTTATCGGAATTTACGCTGAGGCAGTTATATTGGTTTTCGCCGGCTTATTAAGGAAAATGAGTAATGGAATTGTCTGCTGTATTAAATTTGGACAATGCAAAATGTAAGGCTCCGGCAGATGAACGAAATTTAATCTGTGAATGATGTAAATCTGAATCTGTTATATTTATGTTCAGATAAAATAACATTAGTTTACAAGTTTTTAGGTTTTAACACCCGTTTACAACTTTTTACAAAAATTAAATACAAACCCATCTTTTCATAGTATAATTTAAGCGACTAACCAAAAATCATACGAAAGAAGATGCGTTTGTATTTACCGCTTATTATACATGAAAAATTCCATCTTGGACAGACTGAAAAATTATTTTAATGAATATTTTTCGGACGCAACGAAACCCACTGCCAGAAACCTGTTTCTTATTGTTGTTTCCATACTGGCGCTGGACATTTTCCGTTCTGTGCGTTTTGCCCACAGGCATGTGCTTTCAAAACTGTCAAACACATCACTGAATGCGTATTACTATGCGCTTAAAACTGGCAGGCTGGATCATGAATCGTGGAGGGACGTGACATTATCCAAAGCTTTGAAGGTAATTCCCAGCCGGCTGGATGCCCAGCCTCTGTTCCTTTCCATTGACGATACAATGGTTGAAAAGGAAGGTGAAAAATTCGAACTCCGCTCAAGACTCTTTGACCATGCGGCACATAACGGATCTAATTACCTGAACGGGCACTGCATGGTAAGCATCCTGCTGTCATTCCCGGTTTTAGCGGACGGTTTCATACGTTATCTGTCCATCCCGCTTGGATACCGGATCTGGGATAAAAAGCAGACAAAGCTGGAAATCGCCGCTGAAATGGTGCGCCATGCTGTGGACAGCATCGGTCCAGACAGGCAGGTGTTCCTGCTCTGCGACAGCTGGTATCCAAAAGGATGTGTTGCAGGCCTTGTGGGCGAATTCCAAAATCTTGACATCATATGTAATGCAAGGATAGATACCGTCATGTATGACCTTCCGCCGGGACGCACAGGAAAACGGGGCCGCCCAAAGAAATATGACGAATGCCTGTCGCCGGAGGATTTTGAACTGGAATCCCCAAAAACCGGAGACTGTAAGATCGGCGTGCGCCCGGTTCTGACCAGGCTCTGGGGAGAGCGGGTAGTTTATGCCGTTGTCACGCTCCCGAAAAGCGGGAATGGAAGCCACAGGCTTTTCTTCTGCACAAAAAACCCGGAAAGCATCATCATAGACTACAGCAGCTGCGAAGATGAAACAATCCGCAGCTATGGGAAAGAAAATGAAAAGTTCCTCCCAGTCGCCTGTTATTCGCCGCGCTGGAACATTGAAGTATCGTACTATGAAAGCAAGACTTTCTGGTCACTGGAAGAATACTGCGTACGCAGCCGTGAAGGCATCGAACGTCTTAAACCTGGAGTGCATCGCTTACAGTGCCATGACGCTGCTTCCATACAGTGATGGATCCTTTTCACGCTACCAGTCTGCGAGCGCACAGGAAACCCGTTTAGGCATTGGGCAGCAGATTCAAGCCAGCATAATATTTAGCAGTTTCGCAGAATCCCTCGAAACTGTAAAAAAAGCGCGGCCATTTATTAAAATAATAGAGAGCTACGTTTTATCAGGGTTCAAAAAAATCCAAAAGTTGTAAACTGGTGCTGTAATTATCAAAACGAAATTTTTTCACTTTGATTCCATCAAAATATACACTCTTTGCAAAATCAAAAAACGCGCTGCACTTTCCATCCCAATACCATCGAAAGGAAAAACACACATTCCACCTTACCAGCAAACGCAAAAAAACCTCACCGACTCCCAGTTTCATTCCTGAAAATCAGCAAGGTTTTATATGTCATTGAAGTATTTTATTCTCTACGTAATACGGCGTGAGATGAAAATTGTTGCCAAACTGTTGCCAGAGCCTAAGCAAATCTGCTTGCAACCCGCATAAACACTGACCTCTTTTTCCCAATCCCATCACTCGAACTCTATTATACTCAAATAGCTGCAAAATTTAATGCAAATTTTCAAAAATGTAATAAAACCGAGCCCATCTTTAGGATTTAACACTGTGAATAGCAAAAATCAGACAGTGACAGATAGCGTATATCACCCCCTATTCAGCATACAATATCTCTGCACCACTTCCACGGCAGTTTTGAAATACCTGCAGCCAGAAGCAAGCTGATTACATAGATTCCCACACACGGAAATACCGAAGTCTGTATCTGTACCCAGGAATCACTTGCCACCTTCATCCATGCTAAGCCCACAGCATAATGAATACAGTAAATCCCCTGTGTATATCCTGCTATCCGTACAGCTGCTTTGGATAATAATCCAGAAACTGTCTTTACAGGCATATCATAGCATAAAATAGCAAGGAGAAGCACCGCCAGTATCTGAACCGGAATCCCGTAACCAAAATGTTTTGGCTGAAAATACATTTCCAGTTCATGGAATACATAAAAAAGCCACAAGAGTTCAAATATGCAGACTGCGTATATATAAACCCAAAAGCAGCCCGCTGCGGCTTTCATTTTATGAAAATTTACATGTGACAGAGCCATTCCGGCTGCTGCAGACGGCAGCAGTTCCGCCAGTCTTCCAAGAGGATAACACATTTCATATGGAAAATAAGCAAAAATATCATAATTACAGCCGCTGTATACAGATACAGCGGCTCCTGCCGTAATACATATCAGCACAGCTGCTGCTGTCTTTTTCTGAAACAAAGCAAACATTCCGGTAAATAAAACTGTCAGAACCATCATAACCCAGTTAAAGTACATAACAGCTTCTAACGGCGTGTGCCCCATAAGAAACTGAAAGCCCAGTTCCTTCAAACCATAGCATATCCGCCTTTTAAAAACAACAGACGACACATTATAAACCCAGAACATTATAAGCGGCCAGATAAGATACGGCTTCAGCAGCCGGAACATCCGCTTCTGCAGCTTTTTGAAACTGCCGCATTCTATGCTTTCTGCTGAAAAATAGAATGCCAGCAGAACAAAGCCATGCACAGCACATGACCTGGCAGAATCCAGCATCTCATAAAACCCGCTGCTCCTGTCATTTACCCAGAAGTGACACAGAACAACACAAAAACTAAAAAATACTCTTAAAACATCAAATCCTGCAATCCGTCCTGCCCCCCCCCCCCGCATGCCTTTATCCAGTTCCCTTTTCATACTCCTCTCAGTCATTCCAGATAATTCGTCTTTCTTCATGATTCTTAATACCTCTCAGATTCTCTTCACGCCGCATCATCATATTTTAAAGCCTTTTCTGCTACTCCCCCCCCCGCGTATTCACCGCTCCGTTCCTGAGTATTATGAAAAACTGCTTCATTTCTCACCAGAGCCATTTCAAAATCCCTCCGGTCTTTTGCCCGCAGATTTTCCAGTATCAGTCCGGCAAAAAAAGACTGTATAGATGCAATCAGCGCAAAGCCGCAGACAATCAGTGTCGGAAAGCGTTCCACAAAACCCGTAAGCAGAAACTCCTCGAATACCGGCAGAAAGAAACCGAGAGCAGCCAGCGCAAGCAGCAGTGCTATTATGCCAAAAAATGCAAACGGCTTATAATTGCGAAACATCTTTATTATCATGCAGATAACCCGGATTCCGTCTGTGTATAAAAAATCAGATTTGAGTCCATAACCAGAGGAGCAGTCAGAATAAAAACAGCTGCCAGTATCAGGCCGGCTATATTTTTCATTCTGCCTTCTTTCGAAAATTTCGAAATCTCTAATCTATCGAATGACGGAAGATACAGGCTCAGCAAAAAAATCTGTAAAGCCCGGTACAGAGTTCTTTCTCTGTAAACTCCGCCGCTCAGCCTGCACCACAAAAACTCTGTCAGCTGCCGCATAAATCCGAACGGAAATAAAAACAGAGATGATAAAATAAATGCCATCGGAATCATCCGTCCTGCTTTTTCTTTAAAAATCAGAACCATAATTCCTGTCATATTCAAAATAAAAATCAAAGGTCCAAAAAATTCTGCCATACTGCCCTCCATAAATACCGCCATCTGCTGCCACGGTCTTATGATATTAGATGCTTTCTTTTCACAGCCACAACATTCAGGCTCATCAGACGCCCATGCTCAAAATCCATATGCGGCAGATATGCTCTGCTGCAGTCATCATACCCCCCCCCGGGAAGAAACTGCTCCCAGTCATATCTTTTTACATCAGAAAAGCCATTGTCTGTAAGCTTATCTTTTAAATATTTAAAATCAAATGCTTCATAATGATAATTATAATCATAGTCCTGCCCGCCATACAGTAATCCCATCAGCCCGGCCAGATTATGATGCTTTGCGTATTCCTGCACAACAGCTTCAAAATCCGGCACTGCTATCCGAAGAATCCCGCCTGTTTTTAAGACCCGGTTCCATTCTCTTAATGCGGCATCTGACTTCCATCTGCCAAAATGTTCCAGAAGATGGCAGGCGTAAATCTCTTCCGCAGTTTCATCTTCAAACTGTGATAAATCTTCTGCACGCCCAACAAAATCAATATGGTCATCTATCTTACGAATATCATAATGTTTATATCCTACCAGATATCTCTGCCCGCATCCAATATGTAATTTCATTCTTTGTCTTCTCCCATCGTCTGCTCATATCTGAAATTTTTGAGAAAGTCCTGATAGGCAAGCCACAGTCCCTGCCTGAGTTCTGTCTGATACGTCCATCCAAGTGCAGCGGCTTTGCTTACATCCAGCAGCTTTCTCGGTGTTCCGTTCGGCTGTTTTTCATCCCAGCGTATTTCCCCGGTATACCCGGTTATTTCTGCTATCAGCTTCGCCAGATTCCGTATTGTGATTTCTTTTCCCGTTCCGGCATTCACAGTTTCACTGCCGCTGTAATGATTCATCAAAAATACACACAGCTGCGCCAGGTCATCCGCATACAGAAATTCCCGCAGCGGAGTGCCGTCTCCCCAGCATGTCACAAAAGCCAGCTCCTGCATCTTTGCTTCATGAAATTTTCGAATCAGAGCCGGAACGACGTGGGCATTAAGCGGATGGTAATTATCATTTAATCCGTATAAATTTGTGGGCATTACAGAAATAAAATCTGCGCCATACTGCCGGTTTAAAAACTCACAGTATTTTAAGCCAGAAATCTTAGCCAGGGCGTAGGCTTCGTTTGTTTTTTCCAGTTCGGATGTCAGAAGGCAGGACTCTTTCATCGGCTGTGGCGCCATTCGCGGGTAAATACAGGAGGAGCCGAGAAATTCCAGTTTCCGGCAGCCGCACTTCCATGCAGAATGTATGACATTCATTTCCATCATCATATTCTCATACATAAAATCAGCCAGGGCATTCTGATTCGCTGCTATTCCTCCGACTTTTGCAGCCGCCATAAACACATACTCCGGCCGTTCTTTTTCGAAAAATGCTTCTGTATCTTCCTGCCTGCATAAATCCAGTTCCCGATGTGTTTTTGTAATAATATTCCAGTATCCCTGTCTTTTCAGTTCGCGTACAATAGCAGAACCTGCCATGCCGGTATGGCCGGCAGCATATATCTTCGCTTCCTTGTGCATCATATCCCGCATCGTGCTCCTTTTGCCTTCGCCTCTTCTTTTGCCAGCTTCCAGTCATGCTCTGTCATTTTTAAAACCAGTTCCTCATAACTTGTCCGCTGCGGATTCCATCCAAGTACAGCCTTCGCTTTCGCCGGGCTGCCCCACAAATCCACAACGTCCGTAGGCCTGTATAATTCTCTGCTGACTTCAATTACCGTTCTTCCGTCCGCTTTGTTTATCCCTTTTTCATCCATGCCGGTATTGCGCCATTCAATGTCAATGCCTGCATAATGAAATGCCAGCTCTGCAAATTCTCTGACGGTATGCTGTACACCCGTTGCTATTACAAAATCTTCGGGCTTTTCGTGCTGCAGCATCAGCCACATGCATTCTACGTAATCACCCGCATATCCCCAGTCTCTTTTCGAATCCAGATTTCCAAGATACAGTTTCTCCTGCAGTCCGCATGCAATCCGTCCTGCCGCAAGTGTAATCTTCCTTGTCACAAAATGTTCGCCCCGCCGCTCGCTTTCGTGATTAAATAAAATCCCATTTACTGCAAACATGCCATACGCTTCCCGGTATTCCCTGACAATCCAGTAACCATACTGCTTTGCCACTGCATACGGAGAATACGGGTGAAACGGAGTCTGCTCGTTTTGCGGCACTTCCTGAACACGTCCGTACAGTTCGGATGTCGATGCCTGATAAATACGGCAGTCAGAAAGCCCGAGCATTCTTACCGCCTCAAGAATTCTTAAAACTCCTAACGCTGCCACATCCGTACAGTATTCCGGCGCTTCAAAGCTCACCGCGACATGGCTCTGTGCGCCCAGATTATAAATCTCATCCGGCCTGCACTCTGCCAGAATCCGTACAACAGAGGAAGAATCCGTTAAATCCCCGTAATGCAGCTTTATTTTGTTTTCCGCAGTCAGATGGTCAATACGCACCGTATTCGAAACAGATACCCTCCTTAATACTCCATGCACTTCATAACCTTTTTTCAGTAAAAATTCAGCCAGATAAGAGCCATCCTGTCCGGTGATTCCAGTTATTAACGCCTTTTTCATTTCCATTCCTTTCCTGTTTACTTTTTAACAGCAAGTATAAAATCTCCGCCCCGCAGCAATTCTGCACTTCCCGTATCCTTTTTCTGCAGCCGTACCAAAAAACGGTAAAACAGATAAATCCTGACTTTCGAAAACAGCCCTAAATCCAGCGCGCAGTATTTTCTGGACACTTCAGGAATTCTCAGACAGTTTAACGCAAGACTTTCAAAAAAATCCCCGTTCCACTCCTCTGATTCGATACGGCAGCCATATTTTTCCAAAACAAACTGATACCAGTACCGGTTAAATCCTGTACAGAAATGATACGGTGCAAAATGTGTCATAGACGCAAACGGGGCTGTCAGCAGCAATTTACCCCCCCCCGGTCTTAATACTCTTACCAGCTCCTTTACCGCTGCCTGCGGGTCTTTGACATGTTCGAGCACTTCGGTGCACATCACAATATCAAACTCGCCGTCCTGAAACGGCATATCCGTAATATCACATCTTACATCAATTCCCTGTGTATTCCATGACTCGGTCTGCAGGCCGTGCCCGTCACCGGCACCGTCATATTCGCCAAAATCCTGTGATACATACTTAAGATGCCTGCAGTATCTTTGATAGCGTCTTTCACCGGCACCTGCGTCTAAAATCTTTTGGCCCGGCTCCATCGATTTTAACTTTGCCGCAATCCATCTATGCCTTCTGTTTTCATATACTTCTCCTGAAGCTTTCTGAAACAGGCAGGCGCGCATTTTTCTTCTCACCCTGCTTTTCCACAAAAACCTTTTTTCTCCCATCGCTTATTCCCTTCTATCGTTTACCGCTCTTTTATCAGTTTTCCATTTTCTGCCCGGTATACCATATCGCATTCTTCTATTGTAGACAGACGGTGCGCAATCATAATCATGGTCTTTTTTCCATGCAGTGCATGAATGGACTGCATAATCGCCTCCTCTGTTTCATAATCCAGAGCAGATGTCGCCTCATCAAATACAAGAACATCCGGATTCCGAAACAGAGCCCTTGCTATTCCTATCCGCTGTCTCTGCCCGCCGGAAAGCCGGATGCCCCGCTCTCCTGTCATCGTATTAAGCCCCTGCGGCAGACTCTTGACAAAATCGGCAAGCTGTGCCTCTTTCAGAGCTTCCCAGACTGCTTTTTCTGTATCGGCGCCTCTGTCACAGCCGAAGACGATATTCTCGCGTATCGTATCATCCAGCATAAAAATCATCTGGGGAATATAGCCAATGCAGGAAAGCCAGCCATACATATTTTGAAAGATATCAGTTCCGTCTGCCAGCACGCTTCCGCTCTGAGGCTTTAAAAGTCCGAGCAGAATATCCGCAGCCGTCGTCTTGCCTGCGCCGGAAGCTCCGATAATCCCGGCCGAGCTGCCCGCCGGAATCGTCATGCCGGCTTGTTCGAATATCTGTTTCTCTCCTCCGGGATAGGTATAACTGATTCCTTCCAGCCTGATTTCATGTACTGCCGGCAGCCTGCGTGCATTTCTGTTTCCAATATCAGCCTTTTCTTCGTCAAGCACGCTGATGTTTTGTAACATATTATCAAGTGCGGGTTCGTAAAAAACTGCCTGCGTCATGCCGGCCGTCATCCGGTTTGCGGACGGCAGAAGCTTCACGGCCGCCATAACAAATGCCGACAATGAAGGAATAAGTGATTCCATTTCATATCCTGCCGCTATCATAATTCCAAATACAGTCATCATAGAACAGACCGAGACCAGTTCAATCAGATTTCTTGGAATTGTCTGCAGCGTGCTGTTCCAGCGGGAAGCATCTGCCATGCGTTTTCCATATTTCATAAAATTTTTAAGAAAAAACGCTTCTGTCTGCGTAACCTTTACTTCTTTGATTCCAGAAATGGCCTGAAGCAGCCATTTATTCGTTTCGGCATATGTTTTCTGATACGCTTCCCCTTCTCTTTTCAGAAGCGGACGAAATACTCTTAAGATAACTGCCATCAAAAGCAGCAGCGCTGCTGCCACAAAAGCGGTCATAAAAGGATTGATAATGAAAACAGTAAGCACCACGGCAAATGTCACTGCTGCCTCAGTGACAAAATTCAGTATGACCGTAAGCATGTCAAACGCATTACGGGCATCTTCCTGTACAACCCTTATAATTTCCCCCGACTGCGCTGACAGAAAAGATTCATACGGCCTGCTCAGATACGCTTCTAAAAGCTTTGACTGCGTGAAAAAACGATGATTACTTACAAACCGGTACTGAACATAATACTCAAATGTAAGATATACTGCTTTTATGATATAGATAAGAATCAGTGCCGCGATACACCAGATTACAAATTCCATGTGGCTTTCGATATGAAATATCCGGCATATCCAGTTACACAATTCATTTTCTGTTATAATATCTGAATTCATAACAGCTGTCACTAACGGAAGCATCATAGAAACTCCAAGCGCCTCAAAACAGGCTCCTATCAGCATCATAAAAAATAAAATAAGTACCCGCTTTTTCTGGTGCACATTTAACAGTCTGTAAAATTTTTTAAATACACGTATCATAAAATCGCAATCCACCTATCATATGCAAGACTCGCATATCCTATATTCTGTCCGTCAGCGTCTTTTTTCTCATACAATAACGTTCTCTATATTCTGCCATGTCAAATCCGGCAATTTCCTGCAGCATGTCTTTCTGTTCCATTACCTTTTCTATTTTCCAGTCATACCATGCTAAACTTCCTACGCTTGCGTATGCCAGGCTGCAGCGGCTGTTGCAGCTTGAATGATAGCCCGTCATTCCGCTCCTCCTCTATGTGATGTCAGCGGGATATGGCATCGGAAAAATTCTCTCTCCTGTCACATCCGTATGCGTTGTTAAAACCGCATCATATACATCTGCCGCCAGCCGTTTCACCGCCTTTTTTCTATGTGCCGGCTCTGCCACTGCAGGTTCAAATCCAAGGTAAATATGGCATTTGCCAGGATATTTTTTCAAAACGTCTTTTCGCAGGCGGTCAATATGAAAAAATGCTTCCATACTGCCGTATGATTCCGCCTTTTGATATGGAACCAGCTGATATCCCTGCCTTTCCAGCTCTTCTTTTAGCATAAACGGCCAGTATGTCGTCCTTTTTACAAACGGAGATTCTCTTTGAAACATACTGTTAAAATCCACATTTCTATGCAGAACTGCCGCTATTTTTTTCACTTTTCACACCTTCTTTCCGCATTTTTGCATATGCTTTAAACCGCAGTCCACCCGTCACATGCCGGGCTGTGTACAGGAGATTTGTTATCCCATCTTTTGGGACAGATAACCGTTTTATTTTTATCTGCGTTCAGCCATGCGCCCCACCAGCTGAATGTACTGTTTGCAATGATATGATGCCTGCAATGGCTCATCAGGCACATATCGTACCAGTCCTCATAATTTTCATACTGGTTCGGCAGGACATATTCTGCATTCGGCAGCTTTAGATTTTCTCTGACCCACAGAATATCATCACTAAAAACAAGAAATTTTGCCAGCGGATATCTGTCTGTCATGATTCCGACAGCTTTTCGGTAATATGCTTCATCACAGATACCGCCATAAATATCCGGCAGCTTTAGGTAGTCTTTCCTTCTGATATGTAAGCTGATATAGAAGCCATTCTCTATTTTGCGGATATGATTCTGCAAGCGCTTTTCTCCATAAGGGAACTGGAACTCTTTGCGAATCTGCCTTTTTATGTCCTGAAAATAAAATTCATTTTGAAAATAGCCTGTCAGCAGTCCCCTGTCCAGCTGGAATACTTTTTCGTCATACGGCAGGTTCCTGTCTTCTGTATAGCTTAACTGTCTCCGTCTGCAGATTTTACGAAACACTCCCATTGCAAGATAATAAGGATAGTTCCGAAAGCCCTTAAACTTTTTTAGTCTGACATTGGGAAACTTTTCAATCGCATAAATACCTGCATTCGGAATGAAATACGAATTATCCAGTCTGACATGTTTTCCCTTTCTGAGCAGGGAACGGTAACAGGCATATTCAAACATCTGGTTTCCAAGACCGCCTTTTAGCTGAAGTACATCATGTATTCACCTTCCTTTTCTCAGACGCCGGTATAATACATAAACAGGCATTGCATACAGCCAGATAAAAATTTTTACACTGCTTTTTCTGTCTAACTTCTTCCAGTCCAGAGGGATTCTGCTTAGAGCATCCTGTATCATCTTAAGTTTTGTTTTATCTCTGCCATTTTGATACACCAGATATTCCAGTTCCAGCAATGACAGCCAGTAATATTTGCTTATATTGCAATACCCCGCATACCTTTTAATCGTCTGTATCTGTTCATATGTTACACAAATGTAGTCCTTCACATGTTTCTCAGTCAGCCTTTGTTCCGTTATGCTGTCATTTCTCTGGCGATAGCTGTACAAAATACCAGGCTCCGTCGCAATACGTAAATCTTTCAGCAAAAACCTGGTCAGAAAATTAACATCTTCATAATAGAGTCCCTCTTCAAAAAACAGTCCACGCAAATCCTTACGCCTATACATAAATTTCCAGACAGAATATGAAAAACGCGCTTTCCCGTTCAATATATAACGAAGCATCTTCTTTCCAGAATAGATTCCTTTTTTCTCTTTCACTACATGAAGAATCTGTCCGTCATCACAAACCTCCCTGTAACCGCACATGCAGGCATCACAGGCATCTTTTAGAATCCTGTCAAGCATTGCCTCACAGGCATTTCTCCTCAGCCAGTCGTCACTGTCTGCAAAAAGAATATATTCTCCTGTAGAAATTTCCAGCCCTGCATTTCTCGCACTCCCTAATCCTGCGTTCTGTTTGTGGACTACGCGAATTCGTGCATCTTTACCGGCCCATTTATCACACATGGTTCCAGACAAATCAGAAGAACCGTCATCTACTAAAATAGCAGTTTTTTTGTTCCGCTTTGCATCAGATTCGCTGCTGCAGAATTTTCTATTATTTTATGTTTATAATTAAATTTTTTTGAGATATTCTGTGAAATACAGACAAAAAAGACTTAAAAATACAAAAAAATAAGACTAAAAACTGGCAGATTAGACAAATTTATCTTTGGGGTTGCAAAAGTAAATGAATTGATATAGAATACTAACAGATAACATTTTCCAGTAAAATGTTGTTTATAAGAATTTTATAAAAACTGCCTGTCCAGAATTCAAAACAGAAGTATTCCTCAGAACCTTTCAAAAAGCATTTCTCTTCTATTTCAAATCTCCGACAGGCCATAGTCCCGGCCGTTTTACAGCCAGTTTTCCCTTAATTCGTTTTCCAGTGTTTCAAACAGCCCAAGATACGTTTCTTTTGTTCTTTCTATCATCGCAGGCGCTGTTTCATCATTGTAAGTATGTGCCGCCTCGTTCCGCTGCTCTAACAGTTCCAGCCACCCTGCTTCATCCTGTTTCATACCCGCATAAAATGCTGTTTTAATTATCATCTTAGGAGAGCCTGTTTTATGATATCCCTGATTTTCCAATACTTCTTTCATCGCTTTCCAGGACTGCTCAAAGCAGATACAAAACAAATTTACCAGTCCCGTTTCCGTTACCACATCATACGGCGCACAATAATTTCTGCACATTCTCAGATTTTCCAATGCCTTCGAAAAATTCTCAAGCTTTTTCATACAGTACCATTCCCTCTTTTTCTATTGATTCCATCAATGCCTCATTTACCGGCCCATCCAGATTTACCACATCAAACATCAGCAGCGTACGGATTTCATCGTCCACACTGAGCCGAAATTTTCTGACATTTCCGCCCTTTACTGCCAGATCAATGTCGCTCCTTTCCCGGTTATCTCCTCTGGCTCTGGAACCAAACAGGATTACTTTGCTAATATCACACTTTTTCGCAAGGCTGATAATTTCATCCTGAATCTCTTTTTTCAAATTTATATGCTTTACCGCTTCCTGAGCCTGTTCCATCATCGTTCTTTCAGCACCTCATTCATACTCCCCGTCCGGTATCCCTGCAAATCCATCGTCACATAGGAAAAGCCGTACTCCTTAAATTTTTCAACAACTTCCCCGCGCACGGGCTGCGCAGCAAGCTTTTCAAAATCTTCCGGCAGAACCTCAATGCGCGCCATGCTGCCATGCACCCGCACCCGCAGCTGACAAAATCCCATCTCTTTCAGCAGCTGTTCCGCATGCTCTGCCATGGCCAGTTTTGCTGCCGTTATCTGCTCGCCATAAGGAATTCTCGATGCCAGACATGCGTACGAAGGCTTGTCCCATTCCGCCAGCCCCATGCGTTTTGCCAGATGACGGATTTCCGCTTTTGCAAGACCCGCCTGACGCAGCGGACTTTTAATTCCCAGTTCTGCCACTGCCCGATACCCCGGGCGGAAATCACCATCATCATCCGTGTTGGAACCTTCTGCCACATAAGCCGCCTTTTGTTCTTCTGCAGCTTGTAATACACTCCCCATCATCGCACGCTTGCACAAATAACAGCGGTTTTGGGGATTTTGGGCAAACCCTTCTATTTCCAGCGCATCCGCATCACAGATTACATGCCGGATGCCATGACGAATGCAGAATTCTTTCGCTTCTTCTAATTCACGCTTCGGAAAAACACAGGAACTTACCGTAACCGCAGCAGCCTGGCTGCCCAGCACATCATGCGCTGTCTTTAATAAAAACACCGAATCAATACCGCCTGAAAATGCCACAGCCACACTGCCCAGTTCTTTCAGATACTGTTTTAAGAAAGCCAGCTTTTGTTCTGCCTTATCCCCAGATACTGCGCTGTCAGCAGACGGTAAATCCAGCTGCTTCGTCCGCTGATGCAGATAATTTTCATATTCCTCTCCTTTTATCCTGTCAGTTTTCAAATTCAAAACCTGCCCCTTCCCATAAAAACTGTTTTTCTCTGACTCTGTTTTTCATCTCTGCAAATACTGTTTCAAATATTCCGCTGCCGAAACTGCCGCATTCGCTCCGTCTGAAACCGCCGTCACCACCTGGCGCAGTGCTTTCGTACGCACATCTCCCGCCACAAAAAATCCCGGCGCCGATGTCACGCCTGTTTCATCTGCCACCACATACCCTGTTTCATCCAAATCTACAACGCCCCGAAGCGGCTCTGTCAGAGGCTGCATGCCGACTGCAACAAATGCGCCGTTTACCGGAATCGACCTGCCGTCTTTTAATTCAAGCGCTGTTACCGTCTGCTCTCCGACAATTTTTGCAGGCGCTGCGCTCGTTAAAATCTCGACATTATCCTTTTCGCGCAGCTGCTGCACAGCTGAAGCAGACCCCCTGAATTCATCCCGGCGGTGAATCAGATAGACTTTATCGCACAAATCAGACAGATACAAAGCATCCCCAAGCGCCGTATCCCCGCCTCCGATTACCGCCGTTTCCTTCCCGCGGTAAAATGCACCGTCACAGACAGCACAGTAAGAAACGCCTTTTCCGGCAAACTCGTCTTCTCCGTCTACTCCGAGGCGGCGGTGTGCGGCTCCTGCACAGTAAATCACCGCTTTCGCCTGAACTGTCCGCCCGTCTGTAAAATGCACATTCCAGATTCGATTTGCATCCTCCTGCTTTTCATCCTGTACATAAAAACGGTCCGCCATACCTTCATAAAACTCGGCCCCGAGATTTTTCGCATGTTCCCGGAACGCTTCGCCTAAATCATATCCGTTCATGCGCGGCAGCCCCAGATAGTTATCTACCTGGTCGCTTTCAGCAATCTGCCCTGTACCCCGGTATTCTTTCTCAGCCACCAGCACACTCAGATTTGCCCGCATTGCATATACTGCTGCACTTAAGCCCGCCGGGCCGCTTCCTATAATCAATACATCTAAAACCTGGTTTTCATCCATGCCTTTTCTATGCCATCCTTTCTATCCGTCTTTTCTGCCATCTTTCCATAGCGTTTCTTACGCCATTCTTTTTATACCGTTTCTATGTCATTTTCTGCTATACCGTTTCTTCCATCATTTTTGCTATATCGCTTTTTCTGTCGTTTTCTTAGATGCCGTCTCTTTTGTCATTCTTTTTATACCGTTTCTTCTGCCATTCTCTTCGATGCCGTTTCTTCTGCCGTTCTCTATACGTAACGCTTTTTGATCCTCTTTCATTTTCAGCCCTTCCGCGTTACCGGCTGTTTTTCATATTTGTCTGCTCTTCATATTATATGCAGTCCCTGAAGGCAGATATACAAAAAACGACGTCCCGGCTCCTTTCTGAGAACGTACTTTGATATATCCGCTTTCGCCTGCTATAATCTGCCTTGCCAGATACAGCCCGATGCCGGCCCCTTCCTCTTCACTGACCAGCTTCCCCCGGTAAAATCTCTGAAAAATCTTCGCCGTCTCACTTTCATCTATCCCGATTCCGGTATCCCGTATCTCAATCCGCGCAAACAAATTCGTATTCATCATCTCAGCTGTCACAGTTCCTCCCTGCGGCGTATATTTAACAGCATTGTCTAAAATATTATAAACAGCCTCGATGGTCCACTTACAGTCAAAATACGCCATCATCTGCTGCGGAACAAACTCCAGGGATATTTTCTTCTTTTCAGCCTTCGGCATAGTCTGTCTGACAGCTTCTTCCATCATCGCTGCAGCATCATCCCATTTTGGATGCAGCACAAACACCCCTGTTTCAAGCCGCGATGCCTTTACAAGGGACACAATCAGAAAATTCAGCTTCTCAGCCTGCCTGTTAATCTCCTTTACAAAACCCGCCTCCTCCGAAGGCAGCTCCCTCTCCCCAAGCATCTGCGCATACAGCAGCAGATTTGCAACTGGTGTCTTTGTCTGGTGCGAAATATCTGCAATCAGCTGCTTCACCTTTTCCTTCTCTTCCGTAAGATTTCTCGCAGAAACCTCCTGTGCCAGCAGGTAATCTGCCAGTTTCGTTTCCATGGAAGATAACAGACTCTCATCATAACACTGTTCCCGAAAACTTCCGTCAGCCGCTTCATCCAGCATCTGACTCATACGGTCAATCATTTTCCGCATACGCACATGCGTCAGCCAGACCCAGAGTGCTGATATGACAAATATGGCAGCTGCCAGTATCCCTGTCTTTTCCATAAAATACTCCGCTATTTTCATAATTATTTCAGTTACTGTTTCCCTTTCGGGATGTTCATTTTGAAGAGCTATGTGGGAGAGGGATGGGGAATGGAATTTTTTTCGGGGAGGGTATTTCTTTCGGGACGCTGGACGGAGAAAGGGTTTCCTTCGGATACTCCGCTTCCAAAAAGCAGGAAGTTCTAAGTTTTCTGCGGGAAGGCTGTGGCTGCGGACGAACCGGCGCCTGATGCCCTGGCATTACTGGCTGCTGCAGGCAGTGGCATTGGCAGGCGCCTTTTGGGGACTTCAAAGTTTCATCAGAATACAGACTATGTGTCCCCAAATCCTGGGTATTGAGCAGAAAACTAAGAACTTCCAGCTTTTTTCCAGAGTCGCATCCGAAGGAAACCCTTTCTCCGTCCAGCTGGTTTTGGGCTGAATTTACGCTGGCTGAATTTACAGTATGGCAATATCCTGCGTTTTGTCAGTTTATAGAAAAATTCTGATGTATAGTTTTATTTATTGAACAAACTTCAGCTGATACAATTAGAAATATCTGATTAATAGCGTAAACCAGCCACAAAACCTGAGCCTGAACCAGCCACAAAACCTGAACCTGAACCAGCCACAAAACCTGAACCAGCCGCAAAACCTGAACCTGAACCAGCCGCAAAACCTGAACCTGAACCAGCCGCAAAATCTGAACCTGAACCAGCCGCAAAATCTGAACCTGAACCAGCCGCAAAATCTGAACC
>CANDJC010000034.1 GCA_947384955.1 uncultured Eubacterium sp.
GTAAAAAATGTGTTGTTATTTCATTGCACAATCATCCGTCTTTGTCTAAAATATCCCTGGTGGATGTACGGTTCTTTCTTGAACATTTGGCAATAAAATTGTTAATAGCTGTTACAAATATGGGCAATATATATTATTTGGTTAAAACGAATAAATTTGACAGGCAAAAAGCGATAGATCTTTTCAATGAGGCAGTATCTGTCAGCAATAAGGCCAGAGGGTTAAAAGCTTTACAAAAAGCTTCTGAATACTTTCTAAAAAACTGCCATAAGACAGGTATCATTTATGAAGACAGATAGGAGGTATAGATTATGAAATATGGCCATGCGGTGTTAGGAGAGTCAGTTGAATTGTATAACGAAGCAGTCGAATGGGGAAGAGATCAGAAGAAGCGTATGGAAAAGAATGAAAAGGCCAGGGTGATTATATTAGACAGCCTCGCACCTATGCTTGCAGAAAAACGAAAAATAATTGCAGGCCGGCAGTCTGATAAATGTATCACAATGGATGATATCCAATGCCCAAAGAAAGAATAAAAACAGATGGCAGCACGATTTATTTGCAGGATGAATAAATCGTGCTGTTTTTAGATGTAAATTCTTCTGCCACTCTGCTTAAATAACCGCCCTGAGTAAATCCCATTCATTGTGAAAAGTAAATAACCTCTGCTGCGCTGTTTTAGTGAAGATTCACAAAAACAGCGTATTTTTTCGCATTTTTTGCGCAAAATCACGCAAGAACTTAGAAGCAGCAGAGCAATATCCGCATTATAATAAATGCAGATAAAAACGAACCGGCCAGGTTCACAAAAGAAAGGAGTTAAGTTATGGCAAAAACGAACAAACAAGGTTCCAAGGCAGCAGCCCGGCAGGAATTGTCGATGCTCGGGCATATCCGCAAGGAATGGAGACTGTATTCCCTGATGGCGCTCCCTATCCTGTACTATATTGTTTTTAAGTACGTTCCGGTGCTAGGAAACATTATAGCGTTTCGAAGGTACAAGGGAGGACCGAACATCCTCGGGGAATACTGGGTAGGCTTCCGTTATTTTGAGCAGTTTATGACGGATTCCGGATTCTGGCAGGCTTTCTGGAACACGCTCCGGTTAAGTATCGGCTATCTTCTGGTGCGTTTCCCAGCTACGCTGATTTTCGCGCTGCTGTTAAATGAAATCCGCAAGAAGATGTGGAAGAAAACGATTCAGACAGTTTCTTATCTGCCGCACTTTATTTCGCTGGTTGTAGTCTGCGGTATGGTGAAAGAGCTGCTGACAGCGAACGGACCGATTAATCAGCTGATTCAGGCATTTGGCGGAGAGAGCATTGCATTTATGTCTGAGCCGGGATGGTTTGACGCGGTGTACATTTTATCCGGTGTCTGGCAGGCGCTTGGGTGGGGCTCGATTCTGTACCTGACAGCGATGACCGGCATTAATACGGAACTGTACGAAGCGGCATCCATTGACGGGGCAAACAAATTCAAGCAGGTGATTCATGTAACGATTCCTGGCATTATGCCGACGATTATGACGCTTTTGATTATGGATATCGGAAATATCGTAACGTCAGGCAATATGCAGAAAATCTTGCTTTTGTACAATCCTCTGAATCAGGAACGCGCGGACATTATCGGTACCTTAGTATACCGCATGGGTATTACGGGCGGCAACTTCAGCTATGCGGCGGCAGTCGGGCTGTTTGAGGGCGTTATCGGCCTGATTCTTGTATCGACGGCAAACTTTATGTCCAAGAAGTTTACAGAAACATCTATCTGGTAGAAAGGAGAGGAAGCAAATGAAGGGAAAGCCATCCTCAGGATACAAGGCATTTCAGGTCGTAAATACGATTATTATGATTTTCGTACTCTTTATTACACTGTATCCGTTTATTTATCTGACCGCGCAGTCGTTCAGCTCCGATGCGGCTGTAAGTGCAGGCAGGGTTACGTTCTTTCCGATTGATTTTAATCTGGACACATATAAATACATATTAAGAGACAATCAGTTTTTCAAATATTATTTTAACACAATTTTATATTCCGCGGTCGGAACCGTTATTTCGGTACTGTTTACAGCGCTGTTAGCCTATCCGCTGTCCAAGCCGAGGCTCAGGCTGAATAAGTATATTACGCCGATGGTTGTATTTACGATGTACTTTGCGGGCGGCATGATTCCAAACTATATCGTAGTGACACAGTGGCTCGGACTTCAGGACAGCATGTGGGCAATCATTCTGCCGGGTACCATCAGCACGTTTAACCTTCTGGTTATGAAGTCCTTTTTTGCGGGCCTTCCGGAAGAACTCGAAGAAGCGGCTTCGATTGACGGCATGGATGCTTACGGGATTTTTGTGAAAATTATCCTTCCGCTGTCAAAACCGATTATCGCGACTATGGCGCTGTTTTATCTGGTAACGATGTGGAATGAATGGTTCTCGCCGATGATGTACTTAGACTCCAAAGACAAATGGCCGATTGCGCTGTATGTAAGGCAGCTTGTGGAAGGCGCGAATAACACGGAGGTCGGCGTTTCCGCAGAGGCCAGCAGCGTGCAGGCTACTTTAAAATCAGCATCAATGCTGTTAACATCTATTCCGATTATCTGCGTATATCCGTTTGTACAGAAATACTTCGTACAGGGCATGACAATCGGCGCTGTCAAGGGCTGATTCAGCAGTCAGGATATTAGAAGGGGTTATGAAAAAGAGTTTGTAATTCAGGGTTTATGCAGGAAAACTGCATGAAAAAGCTGCCTGTAAAAAGGCTGCTATATGATAATGAATGAAGGAGGAAATACTATGAAAAAGAAATTACTCGCAATGACACTCGCATGTGTCATGACTGGACTGTCACTGGCCGGATGCGGCGGCAGCGGCGGAGCGGACAAAGAGGAAGGGCCGTCGATTTCTGCAGAGGAAGCAGATGATGAACTGGACTATACCTACGGAGCCGGAGAAACGTTCCATTCGAATGAACCGGTGAAATATTCGATGATGTATTCAGACCACGAGAATTATCCGTACAAAGAAGACTGGCTGTTATGGAAAGCCATTGAAGAAAAGACGAATGTAACATTTGATTTAACGACGGTAGCGCGTACCGATTATAATGATAAAGTATCTGCTTCGGTTAACAGCGGAAGCGCGCCTTATATCGTGCCGAAAGTATATGACTCCACAGCATATGAAGACAGCGGCCAGGTTGTGGCAATCAGCGACTGGGTGCAGTATATGCCGAACTATCAGAAATGCGTGGAAGAATGGGGCATGGACGAAGACCTGCAGCAGATTCTGGCATCCGACGGTAAATATTACAGGCTGCCTGGCATGTGGGAGACGACTGCGGGCGGATATTCGCTTGTCATCCGCAAGGATGTGTTTGAGGATGCGGGTGTTGACATGAGCACAGAAGCATCCTGGACATGGGATGATTTTTATGAAGCAATGAAAAAAGTAAAAGAGCATATCGGCGACGGCTATGTATGGTCTGACCAGTACCAGCTTGGAAGCACCATGAGCATTGCGGCTGCCGTATACGGGGTTACCGGCGGATTTTCATCAGACGGCGGCGACTGGGGATTAAAAAATGGCACGAAGTTTGATTTTGATAAAGAAGAGTTCTATTTTGCAGATACAACAGAAGAATATAAAGAATATTTAAGAATGTTCAGAAAGATGTATGACGACGGCATTTTAGACCCGGAAACATTTACACAGGACAGCCAGCAGGCACAGGCAAAATTTTTCCGCGGAGAATCTTATGTGCTGAATGTAAACTACCAGCAGCTGGCAGATATCTTAAACGGCAAAATGCAGGTCGATGATGCAGAGCTTTATTTCCTGACAACACCGGGCGGCCCGGCTGGACAGGTGAAGGTTTCCAGCGGAGCAGGACGTCTGGAAAACGGTATTATGATTACACAGAACGCACTCGATGAGCTTGGCGAGAAAGAGTTTATTAAAATGCTCCGGTTTATTGACTGGCTGTGGTATTCCGATGAAGGACAGACATTAAGCCTGTGGGGTGTAGAAGGTGAAACTTATACAAAGGCTGACGACGGTACGATTACACTGAATTCTGACATTTATTATAACGGCATCAATCCGGGTGCGGAAAAACAGCTGAATGTAGACTTTGGATTCGGCAACGGTGTATTTGCATATGGCGGCTCAAAGACACTGCAGTATTCCAAATTCTCAGAAGGCGAACAGGAATGGAATGAACGGACAGATTCAAACAAAGAAAATATCAGGCTGATTCCGCCGATTCTGGCAGACGAGCTGCAGAAAGAGGATATGAACCTGATTAAGGTGCCTTTAATGGATTATGTCAATACATCCGCGCTGGAATTTATTACCGGGAAACGTGATATAGATGCGGACTGGGATGCTTATGTAAAAGAATGTGAGAGCAAGGGAAGCACAAAGTATATTGACCAGGCAAATGAAATTTATCAGAAGACAAAAGACCTTTTAAAGTAATTTAATATATTGTGAAATAATTTATAATACTATAAAATAATAGCAGCGGGACAGTGCCGTACGAAGTGTGTCTGGCAAAGAAATTTCTGAACCTGCCACGTGAAGCAGATGATATTGGGTGTAAACGGTAACATAACGGCTGCACGAAAATCCCTCAGCCAGTGAGATAACATTCATTGGCCGGGGGATTTCTTATAAGGAGATAAGGATGGGTTACTTAGAATTTAGCAAAGACAGGCAGGTATTTATAATTGTGCCAGAGGAATCCGGCAGCGGTGTGCGGCGCATAGCTCAAAAAGTGTCTGCTGACATCACGCAGACCTCGGGAGCACAGCCGGTTATCTGTGCCAGTCTGCCGGATGGCGGAGAAGGGGATACGGAAAAACAGCGTTCTGCAAAAGAGCAGCAGACGGAGCAGCGTTCTGTGGCAGAGCAGCAGCCAGAGAGTCAGCCAAAGGAAAAGCAGCAGTCAGAGCGTCAGCTGAAAGAATCTGCAGGCATACAGGCGGTGTTCGCGGTGACGGACGGCGGGAAACTGGCAGAACGGCTGGCAGAGCGTTATCCGGCTTTGAAAGATATCAGCGGGAAACGGGAGTCTTATGCATTTTACCTGCTGGAATATCCGCTGGGGGAAGCGGAGCGTGTCAGCGAAACAGGTTCTGAAAGCGCAGTTCACAGAGCGGATACTTCTGAATCTGGTTCGGCAGACTCATCCGGCTGTATCAAAAACGGACTGGTAATTTACGGCAGCGACCGTCTGGGGACGATTTACGGACTGTTTCATTTATCAGAGCTTTTAGGCGTTACGCCGTACATATACTGGGGAGATGCAAAGCCGGTTTCCTATGAGCGCATTCTGCTTGGCACAGAGCCGCAGACGGACGGGGCGGGCGGAAGCGGAAAACGGGTATTTGTGGAAAACTTCTGTTCCAAAGAGCCGTCTGTGAAATACCGCGGATTTTTTATCAACGATGAATGGCCGTGCTTCGGAAACTGGACGTTTTCGCATTTCGGCGGATTTACGGCGCAGATGTACGACCATGTGTTTGAATATCTGCTCCGTCTGAAAGGAAATTATCTGTGGCCGGCGATGTGGACTTCTTCGTTTTTGTTAGACGGGCCCGGACTGGCATCGATGGAGCTTGCGGATGAATACGGCATTTACATCGGCATGTCGCACCATGAGCCGTGCATGCGTTCCGGCGAAGAATTTACGCTGGTCAAAGGCGAATATTCTCCTTACGGAACGGACTGGAGCTATGTGACGAATAAAGAAGGCATTCTGCGTTTCTGGGAAGACGGACTGAAACGGAGCAGGGGGCATCAGGCATTTCCGACCATCGGCATGCGCGGGGAGCGTGACAGCAAGATGCTGGGCGAAGATTCCGAGATATCCGAAAATGTCCGCCTGCTCAAAGAAATCATTACAAACCAGCGGGAAATGATTGCGCAGCAGATGCAGACAGGGGAAGAAAAAATTCCACAGCTGTTTGCCGTATACAAAGAAGTCGAAGATTATTATTTCGGCGATTCTTCCGGCGGCCTGCGCGGCTTTGAGGAGCTTTCGGATGTGACGCTTTTGTTATGCGAGGACAATTTCGGAAATATGCGTGCCCTTCCGGAAGAGGCAGAACGCGGCCATAAAGGCGGATTCGGGATGTATTATCATCTGGATTACCACGGCGACCCGGTATCGTATGAATGGATGCCGTCGGTTCCGCTGTCTAAAATCTGGGAGCAGATGACGCAGGCTTATGAATACGGCGTCCGGGAGCTGTGGGTCGTAAACGTGGGAGATTTAAAGTTCCAGGAATATCCGCTGGGATATTTTATGAATCTGGCTTATGATTTTGACAAATGGGGCAGCAGTGCGAAAAACCAGACAAAGCAGTATACCAGACAGTGGCTGGAGCAGATATTCGGCGCATACGCGTCAGAGCAGGAGCTGGAAAAGGCCGGCCGTGTGCTGGACGGATTTTTCAAATTGAACGGACTGCGGCGCCCGGAATCGCTTCATTCCGAAATCTATCATCCGGCGCACTATCATGAAAGCAGAAGGATGATGCAGTTTTGTGAAACGGTGGAACAGGAAAACGAGCAGCTGCGGGCGGCGTTTAAAGAACGGGGCATGGAAACGGCTTATGAGAGCATGATTTATTATCCGGCAGCTGCTTCGGCCAATTTATTGAAAATGCATCTGTATGCAGGATACAACCATCTGTATGCGGCGCAGGGCAAAGCCATAGCAAATGAAATGGGAGAGCGCATGGAACGCTGCATTCTCAGAGATGAACAGCTGACCGCACAGATTGCGGCTTTTGAGGACGGCAAATGGGCCGGAATGGAAATGGCGTCCCATATCGGATTTACTAACTGGAACGACGAAGACTGGCGCTATCCGGTGCGGCATGTGGTAAGGCTCGCGCCAAAACCAAGGCTGACCGTATCGAAGGCGGATGAAACGGAGCATTTTACAAACCAGTATTTTCCAAAGCCGCTGGAGATTACATTTGAATATGTGCAGGACGGCGGGATACATCCGTGTGCAGATGAGCTGAAGGCATGCATCCAGATTGCGGACGGCGGACAGGGAATTCTGGAATGGCAGATTCAGATGGAAGAAGACTGCGGCTGGCTCAGATTCTCGGCCGCATCCGGTAAAACGGCTTTGCAGGATGAAATCTGGCTGACGCTGCTTCCAGATAAGCTGGCTGAAATGAAAGTGTTAAAAGAAGAGGTATCCGCTTCATTTCGGATTACAGCCGGGGAGCAGTTTGTTCCGGTTCAGGTGCGGGCAGTCCGTAAAGAAACAGCCGGGCTTTTAGATAAAACATTTATAGCCAGCGGAAATGTATTTACCATAGACGCGGTTCACTGCGCAGAAAACAGAGCCGGGCAGTATCAGGGGAACACAGCGGCATTTGAACCGCTCACGGATTTCGGCAAATACGGCAGCGGCATGAAAGTATTTCCGGTAACCGCATCGTTTGGGAATGCCGGAGCAGATACGGAACATGCGCCGTCTCTGACATACCGCCTCTGGGCAGAAACAGCGGGCGATTACTGCCTGAATCTGCATACATCTCCGGCAAATCCGCTGGTATACGGCGGAAAGCTCCATTTTGCGGTATGTGTAGAAAGCCCTGCGCTCAGTGCTCATGCGGCGGCAGCGGAATCTGGAAATATTTTTACAGAAGTGGAAATTACGGGAGATGGATATAAAGGCGGCGAGCCGGGATGCGTGCCATGGGAGCAGGCCGTTCTGGACCAGGAGCATGTCGGCAGGACACAGGTGCATCTGGAACAGGGACTGAATCAGATTACCGTATCTGCAAGAGAAGCGGGCATGGTGCTTGAGCGTATCGTCCTTTATCCGGCGGATGCGAAATTGAAAGCATCTTATCTTGGGGCGGCGGAAAGCTGGAGAAAAACGGAAAATCCTGAAAGCCGGTAAATACAGGAAGAGCGAAATTTCCGAAGATTCGTAAGAAAAGCAGTGCAGAATACAGAAGAAAGTGAAAATACCCGGGATTTTTGCAGAAGAAAAGAAAGCAGAATACAGGAGAAAATGAAAATACCCGGGATTTTTGCAGAAGACAGAATAAGAAAGAAAAGAGGAATCGAAAATGACCATGAAAACAGCGGTTATGACAAAACTGCAGCACGTTGAGATTCAGCAGAGAGAAGTTCCGCAGCCAAAAGCTGACGAAGTGCTGATTAAAATTGAATATGTAGGAATCTGCGGCTCAGACCTTCATTATTATGAATCAGGCCGCATCGGGGACTTTATCGTAGAATACCCGTTTGTGTTAGGGCACGAAGCAGCCGGTACCGTTATTGAGGCAGGCAGCGGCGTGTCACATTTAAAGCCGGGCGACCGTGTTGCGTTAGAGCCGGGCAGAACCTGCGGCAAATGCGAATTCTGTAAGCAGGGAAAATACAATCTGTGCAGGGACGTAGAGTTTTTCGCAACGCCTCCGATTGACGGCGTATTTCAGGAATATGTCGTGCATGAAGCGGCTCTGTGCTTTAAGCTGCCTGAGAATGTCAGCTCGATGGAAGGCGCTTTAATCGAGCCGCTGGCAGTCGGCATGCATGCCGCGATGCAGGGAGGCGCACATCTCGGGCAGACCGCCGTTGTGACCGGGGCAGGCTGCATCGGGCTCGTTACGCTGCTGTCGTTAAAAGCGATGGGCGTATCACGCGTGATTGTAGCGGATATTATGGAAAAGAGGCTGGAAAAAGCGCTGGAGCTCGGCGCGGATGCCGTTATCAACGGGAAAACGGAAGATACGGCGGCACGCATTATGGAACTGACAGACGGCAGAGGCTTTGACCTGGGTATCGAAACGGCAGGCTCTGAAATTACGGCTTCCCAGCTGATTCAGGGTGCAAAGAAAGGCGCGACAGTCGTTTTTGTAGGCTACAGTGCATCCGGCGAAATGAAGCTTCCGGTATCGAAGGCGCTGGATAAAGAGCTGACATTTAAGACGGTCTTCCGTTACCGCAATATATATCCGATGGCAATTGAAGCAGTGGCATCCGGAAAGATTGCCATTAAAGATATTGTGACAGATTCTTTCGAGCTGGACGATATTCAAAACGCTCTGGATTCCTGTGTGAAAAATAAAGCGGAAATTGTAAAAGGGGTTATCAAAGTCAGCTGATGATTTGTCCGGTGAAACGCAGCTGAGAATTGCGAATGGATTTTTCATGCAGCAGTGAAGGTATCTGAACGGTTACATGAAAAGAGACAGAAAGGGCAGATTTATGCAGCAGTGAAGGTATCTGAGCGGTTATATTATAAGAGACAGAAAGGGTAGAAAATGAGAGACAGAGAAAAAGCGAAGAAGCTGGCGCAGGAACTGGTCGGGCAGATGACAGAGGAAGAAATGGCGAGCCAGCTGCGGTTTGACGCACCGGCGATTGAGCGTCTGGGCATACCGGCTTATAACTGGTGGAACGAAGGGCTGCACGGAGTAGCCAGAGCCGGGACGGCAACGGTATTCCCGCAGGCAATCGGGCTTGCAGCGGCATGGGATGTGCAGCTGATGGAGGAGACAGGAGATATCATTGCCACGGAAGCGCGTGCAAAATACAATGCCGCCGTAAAGAGCGGGGACCGTGACATTTACAAGGGACTGACCCTGTGGTCGCCGAATGTCAATATTTTCCGCGACCCAAGGTGGGGAAGAGGACATGAGACATACGGAGAAGACCCGGTACTGACCGCAAGGCTTGCGGTTTCCATGGTACGCGGGATGCAGGGAGACGGCGAATATTTAAAAACCGCTGCCTGTGCCAAGCATTTTGCCGTACATTCCGGCCCGGAAGCGCTGCGCCATTCCTTTAACGCCAAAGCATCCAAAAAAGATATGTATGAAACATACCTTCCGGCATTTGAAGCATGTGTGAAAGAAGCGGATGTGGAATCTGTCATGGGTGCTTATAACCGTACAAATGATGAACCGTGCTGTGCAAACGAAGAGCTGATGAACGAAATTCTGCGCGGCAAATGGGAGTTCCAGGGACATTATGTATCGGACTGCTGGGCTGTGCGCGATTTCCATGACCACCACGGAGTTACAAAGAACGGAGTAGAATCGTCTGCTATGGCCCTGAATGCAGGGTGCGATTTAAACTGCGGATGTACGTATCTGTGTCTGAAAGAAGCACTGCACAGACATCTGATTCAGAAAGAAACGCTCAAAACCTCCGCAGTCCGTCTGTTTACTACCCGGTTTCTGCTCGGAATGTTTACGGAAACAGAATACGACAAAATTCCGTATGACTGCACAGCATCGCCGCAGCATCTGGCAGTGGCACAGCGGGCCGCGGAAGAGGGCATGGTGCTGCTGAAAAATAACGGCATTCTTCCATTAAATAAGACAGGTATCAAAACACTCGGCGTCATCGGCCCGAATGCGGACAGCAGAAGCTCCTTAGACGGCAATTATCACGGCACGGCCTCGCGCTATGTCACAGCACTTGAGGGCATGCAGGACTATCTGGGAGAAGACGTCAGGGTGATGTATTCGAAAGGGTGCCATCTGTACCGCAAAAACGAAGAACTGCTTGCACAGGAAAATGACCGTATCAGCGAGGCGCTTGCCGTGGCGGAATGCAGCGATGTGATACTGCTCTGCCTCGGACTGGATGAAACGCTCGAAGGCGAAGAAGGCGATACCGGAAATGCATATTCTTCCGGGGATAAAAAAGACTTAGACCTCCCGAAGAGCCAGAGAGATTTAATGCGGGCTGTATTACAAACAGGAAAGCCTGTCATTGCCTGTATTTTCTCCGGAAGCGCGCTGGATTTATCCCTGCTGGAGGAGCAGGCGGCAGCTGTCGTACAGGCGTGGTATCCGGGAGCACAGGGCGGCAGGGCGCTGGCACGCATTCTCTTTGGCGAAGTATCGCCGTGCGGAAAGCTTCCGGTGACCTTTTATAAAAATTTAAACGCGCTGCCTGATTTTGAAGACTATTCGATGGAAGGCAGAACCTACCGTTACCTGAAAGAAGAACCGCTGTATCCGTTTGGATACGGGCTTACCTACGGCGATATCCGGGTAAGCGGGGTACAGGCAGAAGGAGGTATTGAACATGCGGCAGAAAGCGGAATCAGGCTGCATGTAACAGTTAAAAACGAGGGAAGCCGCAGTACAAAAGATGTGATACAGGTGTATATCCATAGCGAGGACTCTGAATTCGCGCCGCCGAATCCGGTGCTGTGCAGCTTTTTGAAAATAGAGGCTGATGCCGGAGAAGAAAAAACGGTGATGCTGGAGGTTCCGAAGGAAGCGTTTACAGTTGTGAATGAGGAAGGAGAGCGGATTGTGGATGCGCATGCATTTACGCTGTATGCCGGAACATCCGCACCGGATGCAAGGAGCAGGGAGCTTTTAGGGAAAGAGCCGGTAAGGCTGCAGATGACTCTGGAATAAAATGAAGAAAATCCCCCTGTCAGTTACAGGCTGGCAGGGGGATTAAGCTTTGCATGAAATATTTCCCAATTCAGCAGATATATTCTAATTTTAAATCAAAATACTTATCCTGAGTGCGGTAAAATCCAAATGTCATGTCAAACGGGCACAGCCTGCTTCCAAGGTAAAGATTTTCACCGTCCCAGTGTGCGTATCCGGTTATAAAAGCAGACACTTCCAGTGTGCCGCAGATATGTTCGGATTCTTCATCCTGATGTACGCTGTAGTCTGTTACGCGAAGGCTGTCTATATTGTCCAGGTCAGCACAAACTGCTTCCTCGTCAAAAATATTCCACAAATCGGATTCATCCAGCTGCCAGACACATTCAAGCGTATATTCTGTAATCTGCTCAAAAAATTTGCTGCTTAGAATATTTAATATTATATTTTTGTTATATTTCATATAAGATATTCCTCATATTTTCTATTACCTGATTATGAAATAGTCCGCTGGCCGCTGCTTTCTAAAAAGGTTAGATGTTTCTGCTGCTGATAAGATAGAATGCTCTGAAACAGATTTGTTTTTGCAAAATCATCTTTCCGATGGCTGACGAGCAGAACATTTCGGACACCGGTTTCGCTCATATCTGTTTTTCCATTTTTCGAAAGGCGTCCGAGGAAGGTGCAGATGTCATGTCCGTTTGTGATTTCCCATAGGTCTGTGTCGTCTAGTGATTCTGCTTCCTGTCTGCAGCTGTCGTATGTTTCGGATTTGCCGGCTCTTTGGAATAATGCTCTGTCATCTAAAGATTCATTCGAAAAATCCACCAAATCTCCAAAATTTACTTTGCGAAAATTTATTTTCAGTGATTCTTTTTCATTTTTTCTTCTTAAAATACTGTATGAAGAGAGCTGGCGCATTGCATTTGCGATAAAAGCGTTACACGGAATGGTTCCCTTATAGTAAATGTGAAAAAAACTTTCAGCAACGGCAGGTTCTGAGAGCATCATCATTTCCAGGCAGCAGTGATCATATAAAAATATCCGTTCAGGCAGAGAGCTTTCATCAGCATAATCTTTGTCACGGATACCGATTACATTATCCGATAGAGCAGCATCTTCTGCAATAAGTTCCATCAGACCGGATTTTCCGGCAAAAGATTCCAGACAGATGACATTGTCCTGAAACATTTTATTTGTAAATAATGCGTCATCGGAACCTTCTACAAGGATAAAACACTTTTCATCATAAATATCTGCTGCGCGTTCCATGCGTATTTCGGCAAGGATGTCTTCTTTGGTTCTATTTTCTCTGATTGAGTCCATTCTTATACAATTCTCCTAAGTCTATCTGGATGTTTCTGTTTCCGTTTATAATCTGTGGCGAGTGTGTGGCAATGATGATAGTCAGATTCCGTAATAATGCGATTTTTCTTAAATCATCGATAAACATTCTCTGCCATGCAATATGCAGAGATATTTCCGGCTCGTCAACTAACAAAATACCGCCGTCTGTATTTTCAAACAGCAGATTATAAAATAAGATAAGAATTTCTTTTTCACCAGAGGAAAGCCTGGACAGGGGAATCGGCTGTCCGGTCATTTCGTCTGTCACCATTGTATCCGGTATCTTTGTAATAACCAGCTTTTTAAATTGAAACCTCCGGCTGACGATATCCTGAAATAACTCCATTTTGTTTAAGATGTCTTCAAATTCCTGATATTTGGTGTTAAAATCATCAAAGTATACTTTTAATGCACGTGCATCTTTTGCCTGAAAGGTCATGTCTTTTAATTCCCGAATGCGGGTAAATCCATTTTTATGTAACTTTTGAACCCGTTCATGCATGAGATTCAGATTTTTATAGAAATCTTCTTCTGAAATTCCGGTTTTTTGTGAAAACAGGCGTTCAGGAAATGTACTGTCTAATTCATTTGATGTCTGTGAGTAACTTCTTTCTGCTTCCTTCATGCATTCTTCCAGCTTTTCAGGGATTTCCATAACAGATTCCACTAAAACCTTTTTGATTCTTTTGATATCAGCATGTTTCACAATGCGCTGGACGGAGTTCACGACTACCCGGTGCTCGCTGATAAAAAAGACATCTCCAAATAAATTTTTCATTATGTTTAAAGTTTCTGTGTATGTTTCTTTCTCAGCAGCGAACTGCCTTTTTTCTTTCAGACGCAGGAGAGGTTCTGTCCCGCGGCTGAAATAATTGAAATTTTTTAAGGAAATGTGTCTTTCATTGCATGTAATCCCATCATCTTCTGATGCGATTGTGAATGTACCAGGGGCATTTTCAGCGCGGATTTCAATTTTATCATAGACGGTTTCAAAAAAGATGCTCAGGTCACTGTTTCCAATTGCGTGAATAAAACGGATAATGGTAGATTTGCCAAATCCATTTGGCCCGGTTAAAATAGTAATCTGATTTTCTTTTATATGAAAATGGTAATCAAAATGTCCGAAAAGTTTCCAAATACTGATTTCAAACATGAATATAAGTCCCTTCTCTACAAAATCATCTTTTATAATTGTATCGATTGTATCATATTTTTCATTCTGCTTCCATTATTTTTTTCTTAAAAATATACCATATGCCAGCCAGTGCAAGGATGCCCGCAGCAAGTATCATCCACACAGTTTCTTCGTAAGTCTCCGTAGAAGCTACTGCAATCTGACGGATATAAATAAAAAGCACAGAGCTGACAATCGTAACCGGAACAGATTTTTTCCACATTCCAGCCACAAAAGTCCATAAACCAAGAATACAAAACATAATGGCAGTCGTAAACGCTCTGGATATCATGTAGCGGAAGGTAGAAATCTGAAAATCTCCTTCGACCCAGTTATACATTTTATCCGCGTAAACGAGAAAAGAGCCGCAGACGGCATATTCGGCTATTATCATAACAGCGACAAGAACTGTAATTAAAAGCAGCTTTGCAAGGATGAGCTTTTGCCGGTTTATCGGATAAGCAAACATAATCCATATCGTTTTGCTGTTGTATTCGCTGATGATAACAGAAGCATTCAGAACCGAGAACAGAATAATAAACACAAACGCAGACACCATTTCTATGACACGGAATGTTTCTGCAAACGTATGTGTTTTTCCGGATGAATCATGTACCGAGACAGCCATAAAAAACATGCTCATTATGACAGTTATTACGAAAATAAGCAGATAATTTTGAAAGTGCGTTTTTTTCAGTTCCAGTTTCATTAAATGCAGCATGTGTTAAATCTCCTTTTCAATAACATCGAAAAAATAGTTTTCCAGTGAGTTTTGCTTTTTGCCGATACTGATAATACCGGCCCCGTTTTGAACAAGCATGCCGCAGAGCTTCGGTACCGGGATGTGAAGGTCGTAAATTTCGAGCAGCGTTTCAGACAGGACCTTAAAATCCGTAATGCCAAATACCTGCTCTAACAGATAACCGGCGCGGCTGCTGTCTTCGGTTTCCAGCTTTATATAATCAGCCTGGCATTTACAGATATCAGACATGGAGATTTCCTGCAAAAGCCTGCCTTTTTGAATGATGCCGACGGTGTCTGCAATCTGCTCGACTTCGGATAAAATATGGCTGGAAATAAAAACCGTCGTCCCGTATTCCCTGTTCAGTCTGTGAAAAAGCGTCCGCATCTGACGGATTCCTTCCGGGTCAAGCGCATTGACAGGCTCATCCAGAATCAGAAGCTCCGGCTTTGCAAGAATTGCCCGTGCTATGGCGAGCCGCTGCTTCATGCCCATGGAATAATGCGAAACATGCCTGTCGGCGCAGTCCTGCAAACCAGTCATCTGCAGCACCTCGTCAATCCGCTCTTTATTGTGATAGCCCATATACCCGCAGTGAAGCTCCAGATTCTGCCGCCCTGTGATTTTTTCATAAAAACAGGGACTCTCAATCATAGAGCCAATGCGCTTGTAACTCTCATAATTTCGCTCGCTCATTTTTTCACCGAAAATATAAATTTCCCCGGAATCCGGCAAGGTAAGATACAAAAGCATTTTCATAACCGTACTCTTGCCCGCACCGTTTGGACCGGTAAATCCATAGATTTCTCCTCTGCGGACGTGGATGCTGACGGCATCTGTCACAGTCTTTCCTTTGAAGGACTTCACCAGGTTTCTTGTTTCTATTATATAATCCATATTTGTATTCCTCCGTTTAAACATTAAGCCATAAAACGGGCCTTCCCGCGCTGCCGGGCATCTGAGGCTGAAATTAATATTTTGCTAAAAACGCCTCTGCTTATACATAGAATACCGTAAAGATTTCGCTTTTTCCTCTCATGATTCTAACTTTTTTCTAACATTTTAAAACCAGTGTAAATACCGTTTTTACGCCAGGCTGGCTTGTAAAGCGGATATCTGCCTGTATCTGCTGTGCCAGCTTTTTTGCAATCGCAAGCCCGAACCCGCTTCCTGAGCTCCTGCGTCCGGCGGTGTAATTTCTGGAAAAAATCAGTTCCTGGTCCTTCGGTGCGATACCCGGCCCGTGGTCTTCTATTTCAATCCGCACATTTTCAGAAGTGCTTAAAAGACGGATGCCGATATATTTCCCGAAACCGCCGTGCTTTACTGCATTATCTATTAAATTTTTCAAAATACGCTTTGCCGCCTGTGCATCGGTACGGACAAAAACCGGAGCAGAGCCGGTTTCAATCTGTACCTCGTACTGTTCCTGCTCGAGAATGTCATAGTAATCCAGCAGGACTTCATGGCACAGCTGTGTGATATCTGTATTTTGAACATCCAGCTGCATATCCCCGGATTCAATTTTAGACAGCGTAAAATATGCATTGACTGCCGTTACCAGTTCCTGTGTCTTTGCATCTGCTTTCTCAGCCATTTGACAAAGCTCTGGTGAAACCGGCTCTTTTCTGGTTTCATACCTGAGCAGCTCCAGACAGCCTTTTAATACGGTAAGCGGAGTGCGAAGGTCATGAGAAATATTGGCAAGTGTCTGGGTCATAGACTGTCTGGCACGTTCAAAATCTGCTCTCTGCGCATAAAAGACATCCAATAGGCGGTTTAACTCTGCGGACAGTTCCTGTATGCCGGGGGTTTCAGAAGGAATTAAAATCTGGCCTCTGGATGTGTCGGAAATGCTGGAAATCCGGTTTTTGATATATAGGAGCTCTTGCTGCAGGCGGTGATTCTGGGAGCGCTGGTAAAGGTATAGAGTGAAAAAAAGCAGTGAGAGGGCTGAGGTTAGTATTGTCATTTTATTTTCTCCATAAATGAAAGGGGTGGATGGGGGATTAGTTTCCTTCGGGACGCCGGGCGGAGCAGTTTTTTCCTTCTGATGTTCCGCTTTCAAAAAGTAAGAAGTTCTAAGTTTTCTGCATTCAGGTTATGGCAGCGGACGGACCGGCGCCTGATGCCCTGGCGTTTTTGGATGGGTTTAGGCTGTGGCATCAGGCAGGCGCCTTTTGGGGCTTTAAAGCTGTATATAACGATACGCAGAGAGCCCCAAATCCTGGATAATGAGCAGAAAACTAAGAACTTCTAACTTTTTTCCAGAGTCACATCAGAAGGAAAAAACTGCTCCGCCCGGCTGACTGAGGCTGAATAAAGGTTTTATAGCAGTCTGACAGCTGTTAAAAGGAGAGATATTTTCCAAAGCCGATTTGAAAAATATCGGAAGGAAAAACTGCTCTGGTCCGGGGTGGCTGAGACTGAATAAAGTTTTAACAGCAGTCTGACAGCTGTTAAAAGGAGAGATATTTTCCAAAGCCGATTTGAAGAATATCGGAAGGAAAAGCTGCTCAGTTCGGGCTGTTAGGCCAAAGCCGATAAAAAGCATCAGCAGGAAAAACTGCTCTGGTGCGGGCGGCTGAGGCTGAATAAAGGTTTCAAAGCGGTCTGACAGCTGTTAGAAGGCGAAATTTTTTCAAAGCCGATGAAAAGTATCAGAAGAAAAAACTGCTCCTCCCGGCTTGCTGAGGATGAATAAACGTTTCAGAGCAAGATGAAGGCTGTCTGAAAGGACAAATTTTTCCCAGAGCCGTTAAAGCAGGAAAAACGGTTTCGTCTGGCTGATTCTGGTTAAATTTTCATTTCATACCGGGATGAAACTTATCTGTTTTCGCTAAGGAGATGCCAGACAGATTTTATATTTACCTTGTTTCAGGCTTCATATTAGTGAATCTTGAAACTTATCTGCATCTGAAAGCCGTTTATATTTATCAAATTCAGTGAAATGTAAAACATCCGCTCTTCCTGACACCCCTTCTGACAATTCATTAATCAATCATTAGATGAAGCGAAAATTATCTGAATAGACAGACCTTCTCCTTAAACTGTTTTGAATGACACTGCCTGTATTTTGAGCCAGACCAGTCGATACCTTCTTTACATCAGAACCGCCAAACAGCAAATCACTCCAAAACAGTAAATTCCGCAAACCTGAATTCATCGAAAACCAGCTGGGCGGAGCAGTTTTTTCTTTCTGATGTGACTCTGGAAAAAAGTTAGAAGTTCTTAGTTTTCTGCTCATTATCCAGGATTTGGGGCTCTCTGCGTATCGTTATATACAGCTTTAAAGCCCCAAAAGGCGCCTGCCTGATGCCACAGCCTAAACCCATCCAAAAACGTCAGGGCATCAGGCGCCGTTCCGTCCGCAGCCAAAACCTGGATGCAGAAAACTTAGAACTTCTTACTTTTTGGAAGCGGAACATCAGAAAGAAAAAACTGCTCCGCCCAGCGTCCCGAAGGAAACCAATCCCCCATAACCACCCATCCTTCTGCATCCCGCACTTGAAACTCTTCCAGACGGTTACAATCAGCTCATAATATTGCTCAAAAAGTCACCTTATCCTCCTCCATTTTATACCCAATCCCCCACAGTGTTTTAATATATCCGCTTCCATCCCTCCCGCAGGCATTTCTCAGCTTTGCCCTCAGCCGGTTCATATGAGTATTCAGCACATGTTCGTTCCCATAATAAGGTTCTTTCCAGATAAGGTCATACAGCCGTTCTCTGGAAAAAGCCTGTCCCGGGCTGGAAGCGAGTAAGGCAAGGATTTCAAATTCCGTGCGGGTCAGCTCCAGGCTGTTACCGGCTGCCCGGACGGTGCGCTTCGTAATATTTATCTCTAAATCCCGGATTTTTATCACAGAATCCTGAGCCTTGCTGCTGTATCGGACAGCCCGTCTGATATGGGCTTTGATGCGTGCCGTGAGTTCTATAAGAGAAAAAGGTTTTACCACATAATCATCTGCGCCCAGATTCAGACCCATAGATTTATCCGTATCGCTGTCTTTTGCCGTCAGAATTATAATCGGAAGTGTACTGGCGGCGCGCAGTGAGCGGATTACTTCCATGCCGCTGATATCCGGCAGCATCAAATCAATCAGGGCAAGCGCATAGTCCTTACTGGCAGCAAATGCTTTTATAGCGTCGGCGCCGCTGCAGCAGATGTCTGCGGAAAAATTTTCGCTGGTCAGATAGTCGCAGACCATCCGGCTGATAGAACTGTCATCTTCGACAATCAAAATTTTATCTGACATGTCTGGTTCTGCCTTTCTGTTTATCCTTTTGGAAACTATTATATTTCGAATCAGCAAAACAGGCAAGCGGCTTTTTGATGAAATGCTGCCCTTTTGATGCCGTATTCTATTAAATTTATAAAAAAGACCAATTGCAAAAATAAACGTATATGTTTATAATAATGTAATAGCTGTGCAGGATGCAGCCTGGCTTGTCTGAATTTGACAGGATACATGCATATACATATTATTTTGAAAATGAGAGGTCTTAAATGGAAGAAAAAGAAAATGCGAAAGCAGAGCATCAAAAAAAGCGTTCCCTGCTGCGTGAACTGCTGGGGTTTGTGGAAATCTTTATTGCGGCGTTTATACTGGCCCAGCTTATGACGCATTTTGTACTGATTAATGCAGAAGTTCCGTCAGAGTCCATGGAAAATATTATAGAGCCGGGAGACCGCCTGTTTGGATTCCGGCTGGCTTATGCGTTTGACGGGCCGCAGCGGTTTGACGTTGTCATATTCCGCTATCCGGTGGACGAAACGCAGAATTTTATCAAACGGGTCATCGGCCTTCCGGGAGAGAAAATTGAAATACGGGAAGGCAGAATTTACGTGGATGATTCGAAGCAGCCTTTGGAAGAACCGTATCTGCCGGAAGAATGGGTAGATGATAATAACGGCTATGTATTTGAAGTCCCCAAAGACCATTACCTGGTACTCGGTGATAACCGCAACATTTCGTTAGACGCCAGATTCTGGGCAGATGAAGCGCTTTCAAACGGCATGGCAGACAGCCAGTCGGAAGCGGAAGAATATACGTATGTGGATGCTGAGCAGATTCTGGGCAGGGCAGTGATAAAATATTATCCGCATTTTAAATCGCTGCTGTCCTATTCCTGAGATAATATGTGAAACAGTCAAAACCGCAGAATTAAATCTGGCGGACAAAGGAGCAGCGGACATGAAAAAAGAAGACAGGCAGGAAGAAGAGCTTTTGGAAAAGCCGAAACGCTCTTTGCTTCAGGAAATTTTAAGTTATGTATGGATTATTGTATTTGCGGCTGCAGTGGCGATGCTGGTGAACCGCTTTGTGCTTATTAATGCGGTGATTCCATCAGAATCAATGGAAAATCTGCTGCAGGTGGATGACCGGGTGTTTGGTTTCCGCTTCGCATATCTGTTTGAAGAACCGAAGCGTTATGATGTAGTCATGTTTCCATATCCGGTAGACGGCGAAACCATTTATATCAAGCGTATCATCGGACTGCCGGGGGAAACGGTTGACATTAAAAATGCAGAGATTTATATCGACGGGGCGAAGACGCCGATAGAAGAAAATTATCTGCCGGAGAAATGGGCAGTCAGGAATGATGGATATCATTTTGAAGTGCCCAAAGACTGTTATCTGATGCTGGGAGATAACCGCAATATTTCGGAAGATGCAAGAGAATGGGCGCAGTGCGCAGTGGACGACGGAGTCGCGGCGAATCTGGAGGAAGGGCAGCAGTACGTGTATGTTCCGAAAGATACGATTATCGGGCGGGCTGTTTTGAAGTATTTTCCGAAAGTGCATCTTTTTTTGAATATTTGAGAAAAAAACTTGCTATCAGAATCAAAATCCAGTATAATAAAATCTGCAATGCGGATATGGCGGAATTGGCAGACGCGCCAGATTTAGGTTCTGGTGGGCGACCGTGCAGGTTCAAGTCCTGTTATCCGCATTAAAACACAGCCAGGAGTGTATGAAAATCAGAAACTCCTGGCTGTGTTTTGATGTGAATAATATGATTAAAAATCTTTCTGTTCAAAAATCCCTTGTCATAAAGGGTTTATCTGAACTTATAAGCAATCCCGCATTGTATATGTTTGTAAACCGTTGTTTCAACCGCAGCTCCCAGCTCTGTTTCATCTGCCAGTATATCATCAGTCATTAGAACTGCATTGCAGATTGCAGCGTCTGCGATGAAAATCTTAGGCCGTCCTTTTAATGCACCTTTGCTTCCGGCATCCATTGGCTTTGATAAGTAAATGAGGTTTGACATTTCCAGTGCTTCCAGATAGCTTTCAACGGTAGCAGCGGAAATGTTTTCGAGTTCTTTTGCGGCAGCCGATACATTGAATATCTGGGTGCTGTTCATACACAGGTAAAGAAATAATTTTTCCATAAGCAGCGGGCTGCGGATAGAAAAAAGTGTCAGAACATCCCGTTTGAGAACTTTATCCACGACGTCTTCGCGGAGCATGCGCTGTGAATAAAGGTCGGCATGAGACAGTACAAGCTCTGGAAAACCGCCGATGGTCAGATAACGGTTAAAGTGTGTAAGCAGCGGCGAAAACTGATCCATAAGATTACTAAGCATGGTGTGGTTCATTGCAGCAAGACTGGAAATTTGTATCGTTTCAGGAAGGTTCAGAGCATCAAGTGAAAGAAGCCTGCAATATTCATAAAATGACATGGCAGGAATTTTTAAAATACTCCATCTTCCCGTTCCGCTGTCTGTACTGCCTTTTTCCAGAATCGGACTCGCAGAGCCGGCTGCAATCAGGCGGATGTCTCTGCGGCTGTCATAAATCACTTTCATCCAAAGCTCCCAGTTATCGGTATACTGTATTTCATCAAAAAAAATATATCTTGTATTTTCCAATGGATACAAAGATTCAACTGAATTTAGAAAAGAATGGACTCTGTTACGAACAGATGAATTTCGAATGCCGGAGGATGTTTCATTTTTATATGGAATTTGTGGTGAAGGAGGAAGGGGGATAATTTGTGCGGAATTGTACGAAATGTAATAATTTGTGCTAATAAATTCGAAAGAGAAAATAATTCTAATAGATAACAAAATCTAATAAAATGTTATCCAAAAGTATTTTATATCAATTCCTGCAGTTTTGCAATACTTAGGAAAAAATTGTTAAAAATTTATAATTCTGGCTTTTAAATCTTATGATTTTCCGAATCTTTTTATTAAAATCTCACAAAAATTAAAATGATTTAATCGAACGAGGCAAAATAAACTATATAAATAGGATGCTTGGATTTGGATTATTTTATAAAACTGATTTTTCGCTTAATTTTTCGAAAAACCTTATAAAATCAGCTCTAGGAGACTTTGGGCATAACATTTTGAAGATAACATTTTATTAGAAATTGTTGCGCAAAAGAATTTTCAAATGAAAAACAGGAGGGCATATGCAGAAACTGGATTATACAGGCATTGGGATGAGAATCCGCAGGGCAAGAAAAGAAAAAGGCATGTCACAGGGCAGTCTGGCTAAAGAATGCGGCATTTGTCTTTCCTTTATGGGGCATATTGAACGCGGGACAAGGTGTATGAGCCTGGAAACATTTGCGAATATATGCAAAATTCTGGATGCAGATGCAGACAGCATTCTGTGGGGAACGGAGCGGCTGCCGGATGCGGTGCTGGATATGTGGAAGCTGTCTTCGCCGGAGAAAGAAAAGAGGAAAAAGACGGAAGGGAAGGAAGAGGGGCGCGGTTTTGACAGTTATGAAGTGTATGTCAGAATTATGAAGTCGGTGGCTGAGATTATGAACGGGAACTGAGCGGAATTGGAATCAGAATGCTGCGGTTATAAAGGGAATGATTTTTTTAAAATGGCAGATGAAAGGATAAAATATCACAATGAATGGGGATTGCGATTGGAAGAAGTCGGAAGTGAAAGAAATTGACCTGACGGATATCTTGCACAGGCTTTGTAAACAGTGGAAAAAAATCATGCTCTGCAGTCTTGTATCCGCTATTGTTTTGGCTGGATATGGATGGCAGAGCGGCAGAAATATCATGTCAGAGGATGCGGGGATTCTGGCAGAAGAAGCTGTGCTGACAGCGGCAGAAGAGAAGGCGGTACTCGATGCAGTTCAATTGAGGAATGAAATCCAGGGCCTGGAAATGTATCTGGAAAATTCCGTTCTTATGAAGGCAGACCCGTATCATAAAAATAAGTTTATTATGCTTTATCGTATTGACAGGGCAAAAATACAGAAAATACAGACACTTGTGGAAAGCTATTTTAATTTTATTTTAAACGGGTGCGCTGCAGATATGCTTGCAGACTCCGGGAACTGGAAAATGGATAAAAGCTGTCTGATGGAACTGGTGTCTGCTTATCAGAAAGAATATAGTCCGCCATACATAGCCGTAATGGAAAAGCCGGAGGAACAGGCTGATACGGCAGAAGCTCTCTTTTATGTGGAAATAACAGGAGAAAATGCGTCATCGGCAAAAGAAATGGCACAGGATATGCAGTCTGTACTGAAGGAATACTGTGTAAAACTGAATCAGTCGGCAGGGAAACACAGGCTCACATTAATAAACAGTGCGGAAAGTGTCACAGCTGACAGCGGACTGCTGGCATTGCAGCACGATAAAAAAAGCCTGTTGTCAGCAAATAAAGCAAGTCTGGAAGCCGCAGTTGATACGTTTCGTGATGAACAGCTGGCGGTTTATTATGAAGCAGCCGGTTTAGATGAAGATGAAGATAAAAATAAAGATAAAAATAAAGATAAAGATGAAAAAAAAGAATCGGGAAAAGCCGCATCAGCTGAAAAAGAATCTGCAAAAAAAGAGCTGTCAAAGGAAGCGGGTGCACCCGGGAGCTTTGCCCGTATCATCAAATATCTGCTTCTTGGACTGGGCGGCGGAGCTCTGGCATACTGTGCCGTTTATTTTGGCTGGTATATTTTGAGCAGCAGGGTAAAAAGTGTGGAAGAAATGAAGAAGCTTTATACATTTCCGGTGTATGGAAGCGTACAGCTTCCTGGGAAAAGTTACGAAAATCAGAGACAGGATATTTACGAACATGAAAGGAAGCAGATGCAGAACCGGGTCAGAATTGCATGTACGAGGTCTGGAATCAAAAAGGTATGTGCCGTATCTGATTTTCCGCTGGCAGGACAGGAAAAAGAGTGTCTGGAAAGTATCGCAGGAAAACTGAAAGAATGCGGGATAGATATGACAGCTGTCGAAAATGCTGTTACAGATGCTGCTGTGTGGGACAGGCTTTTTGAAACGGGACATGTATTGATGATATGCAGGATAGGTACTACGAAATATCAGATGATTGATGATTCAATGAGTTTTTATCTGGAAAACGGTATTGGGGTGCTTGGTGCAGCAGTATTTTTTCCAGGAAAAAGAAAGTAAAACCGGATTTGGCTGTGGGAGTCAGAAGGCGGCACAGACAGGGATGGAGTCATATGGATGTATTTTGGAAAGAACCTGGAATATGAGATATATTGCGGGGTGGCGAAGCATGCCTGTTTTTGATAAGAGCAGAAAATGCTATGTTATATTTCTGAATGGAGAGATTAAATGAATAGAAGGCAGAATCATTTAAAAGGCAGAAAGGTGCTTCTGATTTCTCTTTCCGGCTATTGCGACGGTATTCTAAAAAAATTAAAAGAGCTTGGAGCAGAAGCAGATTTCATAGGAGATAAACCTAATGACGGTTTTTTCTGCAAGACGCTTGGAAGATATCAGACAGGTTTTTATCAGGAGGTATTGAATGCCTATTATGAAAAGGAGATTGGACTGTTAAAAAATCGAGATTATGATTATATCATTTCTATCCGTGGAGAGTATACGCCGGTTAAGACTCTGAAACTGCTTAAGGCTTATTATCCAGACAGTAAACTCATTCTTTATATGTGGGACGGACTGCATAAGCTTAATACAAAAGGGATAGAAACAAAATGGCCATATTATGATAAAGTTTATACTTTTGACCGTATGGATTATGAAAATCATAAAAATGAACTGAACTTTCTGCCTCTTTATTATTACGAAGACTGTATACCAGCCCGGATGCCGCCTGTTAACAGCAGGCATTTTAAATATAATCTCTCTTTTATTGGAACAGGCCATGATGACCGTATCAAAATTGTGAAAAATGTGATGAAACAGTGCGAGAGCAGCGGACTGCGCTGTTTTTCTTATTTTTATATGCCGCACCGTCTGGTTTATCTGAAAAACAAAGCAGTAAACAGGAATTTTGATAATGTTAAGGTAACAGATGTAAAATTCCGGATGCTGCCGTTTCAGAAATTATATCAGATTTATGCATATTCGCAGTGTGTCATTGATGTGGAAAATACCGGGCAGCACGGACTTACGATGCGCAGTATGGAAATACTGGGGCTGAAAAGAAAGCTGATTACAACGAACAGGGATATTGTGAACTATGATTTCTATCATCCTGACAATATTCTGATTATTGACAGGAATAATCCTGTAATTGATGCAGATTTTTTTAAGAAACCTTATAAGATGCTGGATGAAAAGATTTATGAAAAGTATAGTCTCAGCAGCTGGATATTAAAAATTCTGAAGTAAACGATAAAGACAGAATTGCGAAAGGAGCAGCTTTGAAAATTCTGGTGACTGGGGCGGACGGATACCTCGGAAAAGGTGTGGTAAAACAGCTTCTGGATGACGGAATGGAAGTGATAGCCACGGATGTGAAAAATAATTTTATAGATGCAAGGGCAGAGATAAAGCTGGCCGAGCTTTTTGCATTAAAAGACCCGTATCATTATTTCGGACAGCCGGATGTTTTGCTGCATATGGCGTGGAAAGACGGATTTGTACACGGTTCTGCAAGTCATATTAATGATCTGCCCAAACACAGTATATTCATAAATAGTATGATAGATGCGGGCATCAGGCGCGCAGCAGTCATGGGTTCTATGCATGAGGTTGGCTTTTATGAGGGAAGCATTAACGAATCCACGCCTTGCAATCCACAGAGTCTTTACGGTATCAGTAAGAATGCACTAAGAAGAATTGTGGAACTTAAGTGCAGAGAGAAAGGATGTAAATTCCAGTGGCTGAGAGGTTTTTATATTGTAGGAAATACGGATGACGGATGTTCTGTTTTTTCCAAGATTGTACAGGCCAGCCGCCGGGGAGATGCGAAATTTCCTTTTACAGAGGGACGCAGCCAGTTTGACTTTCTTGACTACGATATTTTCTGCAGGTATGCGGCAGACGCAGTAGAACAGGATGAAATTGACGGAATTATCAATATCTGTTCCGGTCAGCCGGAGAAGCTGGCAGACAGAGCAGAACGTTTTATCGCAGAAAACGGGTTTCACATTAAGCTGGATTACGGGGCTTTTCCAGACAGACCGTATGATTCTAAGGCGATATGGGGAGATGATTTTAAAATCTGTATGGTAGAGAAAGGAAAACAGAACGAGGAATGAAAAAATTTGAAATCGGAATCGATTTATCATTTATCCGCCCAGACCATAAAAACGGAGGTACAGAATCTTATATTCGAAATCTTATGTCTGGATTTGAAGAAATCGGTGTATCCGGGAATATTGTTTATTTTATCCGTAGGGATATATATAAGGAATATAAGAAAGATTTTCCAAAGAGCAGTTTTATTGTGTATCAGACAAGAGGCAGACATAAATCAGGCATGCTGTTATTCCAGACTTTGGGGATACCACGGCTTGCCAGCAGATACCATCTTCTGACCGTTTTTTTCCCTGCATATGCATCTGGTTTCCTGCCTTACCGAAACTGCAGAGCTGTTGTAAATCCGCATGACCTTCAGCATGAATATTGTCTGGATAATTTCAGCATTATACAGAGGATATACAGAAGACTGATATACGGGCTATCTTTGCTGAAATGCAGCTGTGCGATTGCAATATCAGACTATACAGAAAACACAATGCATGAATGCTATCCAAGAATTCTTGATGGGAAAGTGCATCGCATCTATAACCCGATTCGGTTTAGTGACACATGTGAAAAAGTAAACGGCATAGATTTTCCGTATATTCTTTCAGTAAATGCACTGCGCAGAAATAAAAATCTGATTACACTGCTGAAAGCATATAAAAAAATTGCCGGCAGTGTCAGGCAGAAGCTTGTGCTGACAGGTATGAATGCGGATGACGGAAAAGGTTTGGAAAATTACATAAAAAGAAACCGTCTGGAAAATAAAGTTATTCTTGCAGGATTTGTATCGGATGCACAGCTGGCATGGCTGTATGAAAACGCAGATTTGTTTGTTACGACGTCTCTGTATGAAGGATTTGGAATGACCCCGGTGGAAGCTATGGGGCACGGATGCCCGGTGATTTCTTCGAAGGATACGTCTCTGTACGAGGTGACAAAGGGGCTGGCGGAATATTATGAGCCTTCTGCAGATGAAAATGCACTGGCTGAGGCGATGGTTTCTGTTTTGGATGGGAAAGTAAAAATAGACAGAGACAGGAACAGAAGGATTATGCGTGAGGCATATGATTATAGGATGATAGCAGAAGAGTATTATAAATTTTTGCTAGAAGATACCGGATAAGGAAAAGAAATTCAGGAGGACCAAATAAATGAAAATAGTTCATATTGAAGATTTTTTTCATCCAGACGCAGGCTACCAGGTAAATCTTCTTGCTAAGTTTATGGCGAAAAAAGGACATAAAGTAACCGTCGTTTCGAGTGATTTGTCATTGATGCCAGAGGATTTAAAAGAGTTTTTCGGCAGTCATGATTTGAAGGAAAAAGACAGAAATTTTCAAAAGTTATATCAGGTGAAAATTATCCGGGTTCCTATAAGAAAAATAATCAGCAGACGTGCGGTGCTTTCAGGCGATTTTTTTACGGTGGTAAAGGATGAACATCCTGATTTTGTATTTGTTCATAATCATGATTCTTTAACAGGAATGAGATATCTGTTAAAGCGTAAGCATATGCCATACCCGTTTATGATGGACAGCCATATGCTGGAAATGGCATCGTGTAACAGATTTCACAGGGCTTTCCGTATTTTTTATAAAGCTGTATTTACTCCGGTTATCAAACGGGAACAGATTGTTGTTGTCAGAACGCAGAATAATCCTTTTGTTAAGAAATGTCTGGGAGTTCCTTTAAAACTTGCACCATGGGTTTCTACAGGGTCAGATACCACGATATTTAAACCGGACTGCGAAGCAGGATTGAGATTCCGCCGCAGGAATGGGATTGAAGATGATAGTTTTGTTGTTGTTTATGCAGGAAAACTAGATGAAACAAAAGGCGGAATGTTTCTGGCTGACGCTTTAATGACAAAACTGGAATCAAAAAGAAAAATTATTTTTATCATTGTAGGAACAATAAAAGGAGAATATGGAGAAAAGCTTGAACGTAAATTTCGGGCAGGTCAGAATCAGATATTAAGGTTTCCGGCACAAAAATATGTCGATTTACCTGAATTTTTTCAGGCATCTGATTTGTGCATTTTTCCAAGACAGTGCAGTCTTACATTTTACGATGCACAGGCATGTGCGCTGCCGGTATTGTTTGAAGATAATGATGTAAACAGAACAAGGATTTCCAACGAAAATGCAAAAATTTTTAAAGCCGGAAGTGCTGCGGATTTCAGAATGAGGATATTAGAATATGCATCTTTGAATACGTCTGATTATAAACGTATTCGGAACCAGGCGCTGAAGTATGCGGGAGAGAACTTTGATTATTCTTCCATAACAGACAGGTATTTAGAAATAATGAACAAAGTAATCATCGCATATGAAAAACAAGTGAATCTGAAAAGAGGAAGGAAGAATGGTTAATGTAATCGGTCTTGGATATATCGGGCTTCCGACAGCATTAATGCTGTCGGCTCACGGGGCAGATGTAATAGGAACAGATTATAATAAAAATTTAATCAAAAAACTGGCCGCCGGACAAACAACATTTAAAGAGAAAGGTTTGGATGAACTATTTAAACAGGCAGTGAAGGCTGGCATTCAGTTTTCAGAAGAGTATCAGGTTACAGACATTTATATCATTTCTGTACCGACGCCGTATGATAAATTCAGTAAGAAAGTAGATTCTCAGTATGTAACAGCAGCAGTTTCGGAAGTAATCCGCGTAGCTCCGGATGGAGCAGTGATTGTTATTGAGTCAACCATTTCGCCAGGTACGATTGAAAAGTGTGTCCGTCCTGTGATTCACGATGCAGGGAGGAATGATTTGCAGATCGTGCATGCGCCGGAACGGATTATACCTGGAAATATGCTGTATGAGTTAATTCATAATAACCGGACGATAGGTGCAGATGACAGACTGGCCGGCGAACGGATTAAATCGATTTATCAGACATTCTGCAAAGGTGAAATTATAGTTACGGATATTCGTACAGCAGAGATGACAAAAGTCGTAGAAAATACCTATCGTGCAGTAAATATAGCTTTTGCAAATGAACTGGCAAAAATATGTCACCAGGATAGTATGGATGTATATGAGATTATCCGAATCTGTAATATGCATCCGAGAGTAAATATTCTCCAGCCCGGGCCCGGGGTAGGCGGGCACTGCATTTCTGTAGATCCCTGGTTTCTGGTAGGTGATTATCCCAATCTGGCAAAGGTTATCGACGAATCGATGAAAACAAATGATGCTATGCCAGCATTCGTTCTTCACAGAATCTATGACATTATGAAAGAAAATGACTTAAAAGATCTGACAAAGGTCGGGCTGTATGGACTTACTTATAAAGAAAATGTAGATGATATGAGGGAAAGTCCGACTCTTCAGGTGCTGGAATCTCAAAAGAAGCATCTGGGTCTTCCATTAAAAGTGTACGATCCGTTTATTACAGAGGATGTGGTGGAAAACCAGTATCACGGACTGGATGATTTTCTGCATGATATTGAGTTTGCTGTTATAATGGTCGGACATGATGAAATCAAAAAAGAGTATGCGAAACTGTCAGGAAAGATTGTCCTGGATACCAGGCATGTTCTGGAAGGCGCGGGTATTTACAGGCTGTAACAAAAAGGCTGGGGAGAGTATGAATATATTAATTGCTGCACCGTTTGGGATGTATCGGGATTACACAGCCTCTTTTGTCCACAGGCAGGCTGTAGAAATCAGAAAACTGGGGAATTCAGTCCGGGTAATTGTTCCGGCTGCTGTTATGAAAAAAGGTAACGAAGGGACAAGATTTTACAGGAAAGTAACAAAGGTCTGTAAAGAAGGGGCAGAGATTTATTATATCAGTTATATTTCCACAGCTTTTTTGAATATGCAAGCTTTCAATGAAAATAATGCTGTGCGGGCAGTGATAAATTCTTTGGAATATATTCTGAAAGATTTTTCTCCGGATGTCATTCATGCTCACGGAATGCTGCTGGGAGCATGTATCGGGAGTGAAATAAAAAAACGCTGCAAATTCCCGCTGCTGATAGTAACAACACATGGAAGCGATACGTTAGAAGCTGTTTCCCCAAAACGGCTGAGACAGACTGAGAAATTGTGCAGAAATATTGACGGTCTGATCTGTGTAAGTGAAAAACTAAAAAAAATCATAACAGCTGCCGGACTGCAGTGCAGGATAGTAAAAATATGCAATGGATTTGCAGCAGAGAATCTGATAGATGCAGAAAAATCAAAAGGTGCAATAATTCAAGCCGGACATTTAATAAAAAGCAAGCATTTTGATACAACACTCCGTTCCATTAGGACATTAAGGGATGACGGGCTGGATGTATGTTTTTATATTGTCGGGGATGGCAGGGAAAAAAGGCATCTTATCAATCTTGCAAAAGCATTAGATATCAGAGATTCTGTGATATTTAAGGGGGCTGTATCCAATCAGGAATTACTGCGGCTGATGGCTGAGAGTGAATTTTTTATTCTTCCCAGTTATCCAGAGGGGTTTGGAATTGTGTATCTGGAAGCGATGGCTTCCGGCTGTGTGACAATTGGTACAAAAAAGGAAGGTATTTCGGAACTGATTGAACATGGTGTGAATGGATTTTTAGTAGACCGGGATGATGATACAGCGATAGCACAGATTGTTAAAAAGGTAATATCAGATGACGGAATGGAACAAAGAATCTGCGAAAATGCGAAAAGCAGCGCCCGCCGGTTTTCGTGGAAAAGAAATGCTTTGGAATGTCTGGAATATTACCAGTCATTTGATTTAAAAAGAGGAAACTTATGAGTCAGGTAATGGTTTCGATTATCACGCCATGCTTTAATAGTGCTAAGACAATTGAAAAAACGATTCAAAGCGTAACAGGACAAAATTATGCAGATATGGAATATATCATTGTAGATGGGATGTCTGAAGATAATTCTGCTGAAATTATTTCCAGATATCAGGCGAAGTATCCAGATATGATACGTCTGATATCAGAACGTGATGCCGGGGTATATGATGCAATGAATAAAGGAATCCGGGCAGCACGCGGGAAGATAATCGGAATTGTAAACAGTGATGACTGGCTGGAACAAAATGCTGTAAAAACAATCCTGAAAGCAATGAGTGATTTTCCTTATGAAATATTATATGGTGCAGTAAAAATCTGGAATGACAGTCTGGAAGTGAAAACCGTATTGTGTCATCACAGCCAGTTAAAAACACAAATGATGATGCATCCGGGATGCTTTGTAAAAAGGGAAGTATATGAAAAATATGGGATGTTTCATCTTCAATATCATTATTCAGCTGATTATGAGTTTATGCTGAGGATGGCCGGTATTGAAGAAGTGAAGTTTATCCCGGTATATGCAGTTGTATCAAATTTTAGAATGGGAGGCCTTTCTTCTTCTGATAAAGCTGTAAGAGAAACAGCAGCTGTTAAATGGAGGTACAAATCTATTTCACGCAGGAGATATATACGTATCATGGCTGTTTCATTGCTGCATGAGGTGTATGTAAGACTGAAAAGGGGAAAAAGATGATGTAAAGCGATGGGAGATAGCTGTAAATGATAAAGATTGGGATTTATTTAAACAGTATGCCCTATACGGGAGGAACATTTCAATATAATCAAAGTATTTTGGAAGCCCTTGATAATCTGAATAAAACAAAATACCGTGTATATGCTGTATACAGAAAAGAAATCTGGGAGAATTGTCTGAATAAATATGATTTTGAAAATGTATATCTGCAGGATGTGACGATACACGGAGTCAGGAGACTGGTGCTTGGAATCTTACACAGGCTGTCTGCACGGTGTTCTTTTTTTGATATGGCTGGTTATAAAAAATGGTACGCGAAGATAAATCCGCTGTCAAAAAAAATTGACGCTTTGAAACTGGATTTGATGGTCTGTCCTTCTCAGGATTTAATTTCAGCTCAGATTTGCACGCCGTGTATGAATACGATTCATGATTTGATGCACAGGTATGAGTCATTTCCAGAAGTATCAGAAAAGAAAGAATACAGGTTCAGAGAATTTTTATACAGGAATATCTGTAAGTCGGCTGTAAGTATATTTGTGGATTCACATATTGGGAAACAGCATGTTGTGGAATGTTATGGAAAAAGATACCGGCATAAACTATACATTATGCCATTTACGCCTCCCGGATATTTGTTTGCGCCTTTTCATGAGGGGGCTGTAATATCGGAAGAAGTGCCTGAAAAATATATTTTTTATCCGGCGCAGTTCTGGAAGCATAAAAATCATAAAAATTTAATTAAGGCACTGGCTGTTCTTCGAAAAAGAGGATTGAAAGCAGAGCTTGTTTTAGCAGGCACAAAATACAATGGATACGAAGAAACAGTGGATTTAATCAGGAGAAAAAATCTGCAGGGACAGGTTCATATATTAGGGTATGTCTCGGATGACACAATGAAATATCTATACAGTAATGCACGTGCAATGATTATGCCTTCTTTTTTTGGACCGACAAATATTCCGCCTTTGGAAGCAATGGCACTAGGGTGTCCGTGCGCAGTTTCAAATGTATATGCTATGCCAGATGAAATTGGAGATGCCGGGCTCATTTTTAATCCGAATCATGTGAATGATATTGCGGATGTGATTGAAAAACTGTGGACAGATGATGCGCTATGCAGGAATCTGGCACAAAGGGGCAAAAATCAGGTAAAGAAATTTTCACAGGAGCAGTTTAATAAAAGATTTCAAAAAGCAGCAGAAGAAACATTAAAGAGGATATAGATTTGTTATGATAAAAGAAATCAGATATAGCGGCAGACTCTATGCCGTTATTATATATCATAATCATCATGAGGATGGAATTGCATTTTTTACACCGAATGATTTTTCACAGCAGTTAGCTTATATGCATCATAAGAAGGGACATGTGATTCAGCCTCATATACATAATGCAGTAAAAAGAGAAGTCAGTCTGACGCAGGAAGTATTATTTATTCGAAAGGGGAAACTGCGGGTTGATTTTTACGACGATAAACAGAATTATCTGGAAAGCTTTGTGCTTGAAGGAGGGGATGTGATTTTACTTGCAAAGGGCGGGCATGGTTTTAAAATACTGGAGGAGACGGAAATGATAGAGGTAAAACAGGGGCCGTATATGGGGGAAATGGATAAAACAAGATTCTCCGAAAAATTTGTGGAGGAATGACAGAAAATGAGAAAAATATTTGTGAATGAGCCCGTATTAGATGGAAATGAAAAAAAATATCTGAATGAATGCATCGACAGCGGATGGATTTCTCATGAGGGTCCTTTTATTGAAAGATTTGAAAAGGAAATGGCTTTCTTTACGGGCAGAAAGTATGCGGTTTCTGTTTCCAGCGGTTCTGCAGCTCTTGAAACAGCTGTGACTGCACTACAGCTGGAAAAAGGGGATGAGGTGATTATGCCTGCTTTTACGATTATTTCCTGTATTGCGCCGCTGATTCGAAGGGGAATAAAGCCGGTTTTAATTGATTCCTGTCTGGATACATGGAATATGAGAACGCAGGATATCGAACAGAAGATAACAAAAAATACGAAAGCTATTATGGCCGTACATATCTACGGGCTTCCGGTGGATATGAATCCGGTATTAAGTATCGCAGAAAAATATGGGCTGTTTGTGATTGAAGATGCAGCTGAGATGCATGGTCAGAATTATAGGGGAAAACCATGCGGCAGTTTTGGAGATATCAGTATTTTTAGTTTTTATCCGAATAAACACATTACTTCCGGTGAAGGAGGAATGGTTCTGACAGATAACAGGCAGCTGGCTGAAAGAAGCCGCGGCGCAGCAAATTTGTTTTTTGGGAAAAGAAGATATGTACATGAAGAACTGGGATATAATTTCAGAATGTGTAATCTGCAGGCAGCAGTTGCCTGTGCGCAGTTAGAGAGGATAGAGCACATTATAAAAAAGAAACGTGAAATGGGAAGGCTGTATCATGAGCTGCTAATACACGAGAACCGGCTTCAGCTTCCAAAAGAACATACTGAATATGCAGATAACATTTACTGGGTATACGGGGTTATGCTGAAAGATGATGTAAGCTGTGATTCAGATGCTGTTATGAAGAAACTGGCTGAAAAAGGGGTTTCGACAAGGCCATTTTTCTGGTGTATGCATGAACAGCCAGTATTAAGAAAAATGGGGCTTTTTGAAAATGAGTCGTATCCAAATGCTGAAAAAATGGCGCGAAGAGGATTTTATCTGCCAAGCGGACTGAATCTGACAGAAGATGACCAGAGGTATGTTGTGCAAAAGCTGTGTGAGGTATTCGATGAGGTCTGATTTGATGAAAAAGCAGAAGCAGGAATTGAAATTATTATACGGGCAGTTACGGGAAGATATACATAATAAAAGTCTGATGACAAGAATCAGAAAACAAAAAGGCATTCATGTAAAAAGAAGCAGTGATGCATATTATATTATAAAAAGAGAGGATCCTCATGCGGGTATTTTCAGCTATATTTTAACGTTTTTGTCTCATCTTAAATATGCAGAAGAAAAGGGATATATTCCTTTTATTGATATGATGAATTTTAAAAATGCATATCTTTATCCAGATGAAATCGGGAAGAAAAATGCCTGGGAATTTTATTTTGAACAGCCTGTTTTGGAAGTAACTTTAGAACAGGCTTATGGGAGCAGCCAGGCGATGCTGTCAAAAGGCGAATTTAAGTCAGGTTATAAACCGAGCGAGGAATTTTTAGAAAATAAATGGGCTGTGGACAGCAGAGAATGGCAGAGGTTATTTCATAAATATATCCGATTAAAGCCGGATGTAAAAGAACGGATGGAAAACAGGTATAAAGAAGAATTCGCTTTTATTCACCGGGGGGGGGCAGAATGCCTGGGAGTTCTTTGCAGAGGAACGGATTATTTTCATTTTACAGAATCGCAAAGTGTGAAATTTGACCGGCTTGAGATAGTCATTAACCGGATTCAAAAGCTGAGAAAAGCGTATGGGATTGACATGATTTTTTTAGCTACAGAAGATGAACGGATTTTGGAATTGTTTATACATACGTTTCGAGATTCTTTAATTTATAATCGCAGAGAAAACAGACTGTCGGGACAGGAAAAGGTGCTTAATAGTGTGGCATGGCAAAATAATTTTGTGAATCTGCAAGAGAAGGGATTTGATTATATACTAAATTTATATGTGCTGTCAAAATGCAGCTGCTTTATTGGCGCGCGTACAAGTGCATCTGTTTTTTTGCCGCTTACAGCTAATTTTAAATACAGTTTTTATTATGATTTGAAAACAATTGAACAGGAACGATTTGATTTATAGGCTTTCATGTCAGGAGAAAGAAATGAAGGAAAAGATACGGCCGGTATTCAGTGTTTTATTACCGGTATACAACAGGGAAAAGCTCATTGCCAGAGCGATAGACAGTATTCTTGCACAGACTCTGTCTGATTTCCAGCTGATTATTATAGATGACGGGTCAACGGATTGTACGCGGAAAATTATACAAGGTTATGAAGATGACAGAATAGAGTATTATTATAAAGAAAATGGAGGGCAGAACAGTGCTTTAAATCTTGGATTGAAAAAGGCACAAGGAGAATATATTGCATTTTGCGACAGTGATGATAAGTGGCTTCCGGATAAACTGGAAAAATGTTTTTGCCTGTATCAGACTGATGAGGAAATAGCAGTTGTTTATCACTGGACAGGCGTAGAAGACAGCAAAGGAAATATCAGGCTTGCCCGTAAAGATACTGTAGAAGGCTGGTGTCAAAAACAAGTGCTTGAGCAGGGATATCTTACTTCACCGACATTTTTAACATGCAAATCTGCCTGTTTTAGAAAAATAGGAGAATTCGATACAAAGATTGTAAACTGCCAGGATGATGATTTATGTTTTAATCTGGTAAAATATTATAAGGTCGGACTGGTGAAAAAGATTTTAGGAGTTTATTATTTTGACGCAGACAATCGCAAAGGAAATAACATACGCACAGGTGCAGACAGTTATCTGGCTTTATGGAAAAAACATGCTGCGGAAGCGCTGGAGGTGTGCGGCAGTATGCTCCTGGCTGAAAAGTATTATATAGCAGCTGAAAAATACGCTGGAATAAAAGATTATTCTGCAATGAAAAAGACATTAAAGAAGTCTGCGGAATTATCCCGATGTTCTTTGATTAAGCGCATAAAACTGTATATGTTATATATAAAAGCTGTTTTTTCACAGTATAAAGGGAAAGGACGGTTGAAAAGTGAACGGGGAAAGTCATAAAACAGAGCAGGAGAATACGATTGATATTCTAAAACTGTTTTTTTCGCTGTGCGTGACTGCAATTCATACAGCGCTGCTCCAGTCCTTTTCTGTCCAGGTAAACTGGTATATTACGCATCTTGTTTTCAGACTAGCCGTGCCTTTTTATTTTTGTGTAAGCGGTTATTTTCTGGGACTAAAAAGTAAAAATATCCGACAGGCTGACAGCGTGTTTGTGAGTTATAGAAAACGGCTGTATTGTCCATTTTTGGCATGGGGGGGGGCAGGACTCATTTTTTATGGAATCTGGCTGTATAAAGATGGGGCTTCAGCTGCAGAAATTATTTTCAAAATGATGCAGTCGGCTGTATTTTATCCGCGCGGCGCAATGTGGTTTGCTGCGGCCTGCATTACAGCCTCTTTTATTTTACAGAAAATTGTTGAGAAGAATCTCCGTATTCTGCCAGTTACACTCACTGCACTTTGTTTATATTTGTTTGCACTTTTGGGGAATACATATTTTTTTCTTATTCAGGATTTCTTTTTTGGTAAATTGATAAAAATTTATTTATATTTCTGTATAAGTGCCAGAAACGGAGTTTTTTTGTTTCTGTTTTTTTGGTCAGGTTATTTGCTCAGCGTTACCAAAATAAAGGATTATGTTCTGAATCATTCTGGCATTGGAATTGTGGCAGTTATATTAAGTTATATTGGTTTAATTGCAGAGACAGTTTTTTGTTACGGAAAAAATGTGGCTGATGACAGTTCCTTATTCTTTTCATTTATAATACTGATTCCAATGATGACAGCTCTTAGTTTAAAGTTCCGCTGTTCGATGAAGTTACCATATAGAAAATTCAGAACAGCCAGTACCGTGTTCTTTTTCTCTCATTCATTTGTATATATGGCTTTGGAGATATTTGTTCTGCCAAAGAGCGGCGGTATATCTGAGTTTTTGATAACGGCTGCAGTCTGTGTATTCATCTGGTTTATTTATGAACGGATGAACCTAAAAGTTCTAAGGGCTGTCTTTTGAAGAAAGGAAAACATAATGGATATATTTCAGGACTATGCTTATTATTATCAGGCATTATATAAAGATAAAGATTACAGAGGAGAAGCCGTAAAAATAGACGGGCTCTTAAAACATTATTCAGATACAAAAATAAAAACGATATTGAATGCCGGATGCGGGGGGGGGTATCATGATACTGAGTTTTCCAGAATGGGATATCGTGTTACAGGTGTTGACCAGAGTTTTGGGATGATAGAGACAGCAGCTGCAAATGCTAAGAAAAACGGGGTTTCTATTAAGTATCTGCAAGGCGATATCCGAAGCTTTAATCCGCAAGAGAAATACGATGCCGTAATTTCTCTTTTTCACGTAATGAGTTATCAAAACACGAATCAGGATTTACTGGATGCTTTTTCTTCATGCCGCAGTGCGGTAAAGGAAGGAGCTGTTTTTTTATTTGATGCGTGGTATGGCCCTGGAGTCTTGCGGGATATTCCGGCTGTCCGGGTAAAAAAGGCGGAGGCTGGCAATAAGAGTATCATTCGAATAGCTTCACCACGGATGCATGATAAAGATAATCTGGTAGATGTTTCTTATGAAATTCTGGTTATTGATAATGAGAGCAGGTCTGTACAGAAAATAGAGGAGATTCATAAAATGAGATATTTATTTAAACCGGAAATAGAACTCATTTTAAATCAAAGCGGATTTCGGCTTATCGATATTTTAGACTGTAATACTTTGGGAGATACAGATTATTCTTCGTGGACATGTTATTTTATTGCGAAGGCAGAATAATTCTATAAAAGGAATGAATAAGCATATTATAAAGATTACAGAAAATAGAACGAAACTTAATTATCTGGATATATTGTTAATCGTAACAATTCTGCTTCAGGATGCCGGCAGCTTTGGACTTCCATTGAATTTATATCAGATTACAATTCTTGCAGCATTCGGGGTGATAGCTGCAGATCATTTTTCTGGTTTTAAGAAAGCAGTGATGTCAGACAGATTTCTCGTGCTTTTGTTATATATCTTCATCATAACGATTGGTATGGGAGCCGGTTATGTATCTTTAAAATATTACATTTTTATTGTTATTGAGTCTGCAGTTATATATGGCTGGCTGAGAAGAATGAATGATTATGAAAAACTTTATCGGATTCTTTATAGAATTGCACTGGTAATGGCAGTAATTGGTATTATTCAGGAAGCTGGATATATAGCTGGCATTCCATATTTATATAATCATGCTTATTATGGCTTTCAGAATATACTATCTATCAGACATGGAATCCTGGCAGTTACTTCATTATGTTCAGAACCCAGCCACTGTGCGGGATTTGTGGCTTTTGGACTATGGATAGGACTAATTAAAAAAGACAGAAATTATACTTCGTTTTTTAGAACGTCATTCATAACTGTATGTGCGGTGCTGACACAGTCTCTTGTTGTGTATGTAACAGGGGCTGCCGTATTTGCTG
>CANDJC010000035.1 GCA_947384955.1 uncultured Eubacterium sp.
TATCAAAGGATTTAGACGCTGTTAAACAGAGTATTCTTGATGACAGCAAGATTGTTAAAAAGGGCGTTAGGGGTATATCCGTAAAAATATATCCCGAAAATGAATGAGAAAAATTTTTAGATAAAAGTATTGACTTCCACGTAACGTGATACTGTATTCTTTTCTCATAGGAGCAGCATAGAAATAAGCCGACAATCTCTGTCTTGCTTCTTCATAAATTTAAGGAGCTGATAAGAATGCGAACCATAAGCCAAGTTGCAGAATTAACAGGCATAAGCACACGAACACTACAATACTATGACGAGATTGGATTGTTAAAGCCAAGCGAATTGACCGAATCCGGCTATCGCCTATATGATGATGAAGCCTTGCAAAAGCTACAACAAATCCTGTTTTTTAAGGAATTGGGATTTAAGCTGAAAGAGATTAAAGAAATTCTGCAAAAACCCGACTTTGACAAAATCAAGGCTTTCAAAAGGCAAAAAGAGTTGCTTTTGCTGAAGCGCAATCGGACAGACAAACTTATACAGCTTCTTAGCCGCTTAGAGAAAGGAGAGCAATGTATGAGTTTTAAGGAATTTGACCTGTCTGATTACATCACCGCATTAGAGGATTTTAAAAATAACAGCACTGATGATGTTATCAAGCACTGGGGAAGTATTGAAAATTTTGATATGTTTATTCAAAAAATTAAAGATGATGAAGCAGAGGTAGCTAAACTTGCCATTCAACAATTCGGCAGTATTGAAAAGTACACCGAAGCCATGAAACATAATTTAGAGCATTTCTCTGAACTCATGGAAACACAATTAACAGAAGAAGCGAAAGAAATTGGAAAGCAATCTGATATGCTGTATGGCAGACTAACCGCTGATTTGTCAGAAGATGTTTCTTCTCCTAAAATGCAATCCATTGTAGATGAACTGTTGCAGCTTATACAGAAAAACAGCATCAGCGTATCTCTCGATAAGCCCTATATCAATGTCCTTATCGACACATATTCAAACGATTATATCAAAAGCATGACTGACAGCAAATATGGAGAAGGGGCTTCTGATTATATCGTAAAAGCGTTCCGTTATTACTCGGAGAATAACGCTTCCGAAAACAATTAGAGCCATTTTAGATCCAACAGGCATAAAGCAATCCCGGAAATGCCCATTTTATCAGCATTTCCAGGATTTTATCCGTTACTCGAGCTCAAGGCATGGTATCCTTTTTCCATTGATATAGGCTGTTTTTACTTCATTTTACAGACTTTTCCGCTCTGATTTTCTCTTATTTTTCTGTCTGCATGATTTTTTAGTACCATTTTAGTACCGCTATCCAAGCAGCCTGCTTATTCTCCCAAACGCTTTCATTAAGGATTCATTGTACATTGTTTCATACTCTTTCTGAAGCCGCCTGTATTCCTCCATCAATGCATCATACTTCGCCCATCTCATATAGCGCGGCTTCGGGATGTGCCATAAATCCTGTATGAGGATACCTGGGTAATCCAATTCCCAGTCAACATATTGCAGCTTATTCACCACAAGAAAATACATCTTTCGCTGCAAAAGGCTCAATCCGCTGCGCTGCTGGATGCCATAATTCAGCTTTGCACACTTCCGGCACTGATATAAGAGATTCTTTTTATAAAGGTGTCTGGCACGTCTGCCGCACTTCGGGCATACAAAATACAGCCTGAATGATATTCCGTCCACATTTGGCACCCTGGACAGCCTTACCGGGTATGACCTGCCGTCATGGCTTATCCTTGCAGTTTCCTCCATGATGTTGTAAATAATCAAACCGCCCATGACCGGATGCCTGTATTCCCCGTAATCTGGCGGACATTCAAACCAGTCTGCATACCGGAGCAGGCTAAAGCTGTCAATCCGGCTGTATTCCTCTACCCTCCCATGCGTCCGGTTATGCCCTCCGGAATTATAGTTTCCCATCCTGTGCCGCTTCCTTTCCCGCCAGCATATCATTCAGGATTGCCAGGGCGAATTTCCTGTATGCGTAGAAGCTGTTCCGGCAGCATGGCATGACATCCGCTTCCCCAAGCTCCCACTTAATTTCCATATCATGGAGCGATTTTCCTTCCATGACAGACAATACAATCCATTTTGCTATGTCCGGTTCTGCCTGTCTTGCAGCGGACTGTAACAGGGCGGCGTGTTTCCCTGACCTGCATTCTTTTAATAACTCCTTTGCCCTGTCCCTTGTCACGCCATACCCGGCATAGCTTTCCCTCACGCCATACCCGCAGTGCCTTTTCCGCATTCCCATCACCTCTATACAGATATCTCCCTACCGCCGAAGCAGGGGGGGAAACTTTACTTTACTTTCTGTATGCCGCTGTCTGTCTCTGCAGCCGCTGCTTTTTCCTGGTAATAAATTGCGTTTGCCTTGTTTTCCAGCACAAACGCATCATAACAGATTCTTCCCTCTACCAGAGAGCCGCTAATCCCCGGCGGGTCTGCATGTATTTTATAATCTTCCAGCTTCGTCGGTGCAACTGCAGCGCATGGGTGGGAAATCATGAAGGCAAAGTCTGCCGGAAGCCTGTTCGCCGGAACTTTTATTACAGACAGACCGTCAATCATGGCTATAACGCCCTTAACCCGCAGCTCGCTGCCTATATCTGTTTCCATCACAATATCCCGGCACCTTTTCATTAGTACATATATATCCGGCGTAACCGTCAGATAGCGCCCTGTTTCCGGCACCTCTGCATTGTCCAGGACATTGTTTCCTTCAATAATCATTTCGTAGATATTATTCTGCGTAACCTCTCCCGATGCCTTGTGCCCCGCTCCGGCACACATCACACTATAAGTATACGAATCCACTTCCGGGATTACGACCTGCCTCTGCTGCCTTGCCAGCGCGGATGCCGCCGCCAGCTGCCTGGCTGTTTCATCGTTATCCAGCTTATCAATCGCAAACGTGAAGGAACGGTCTTTCTTAAGCATGAATTCCTCTGTGCTTGCGTCCAAATCTTCAATTGTGCCGTACCTGCTCCCCGTGAACCCGGGTACAGGGTTGCGGTTATAATCAGACATCTGGCTTGTGCCGACCTTGAAAATTTTAATGCTGTGCGCTCCTGACCAGGAAAAATCCTGATTGGTCAAAAGGGATTTTTTACTCTCTGTGCTGAAAAGTTCATCCGCATACGGGAGGAACTGTGTTACTAAACTAATTGCCATAAATATTAATCTCCTTTACAGATTCATGGCCTTCCTTATCATGTCCATGCCTGACTTCCGGGGTTCCGATTTGTCCGTGAACTTCGGGGCGGATGCCGCCGCTTTCTGTCTTGCTTCCATCTCGGCTGCTTCCTGTTCGGACGGCGTGCGTTCCTTTATCAGGCCGTCAATGATGTCCAGGGCCTTGTCAAACTCTTTCTCACTGTTGCAATTCAGCGCGTCCAAAAGCGATTCAGGATATCCTTTGCTTTCTAACTTCTGGCGGCTGTTAAGACGGAACTCGCGCCTTGCAAGCTCCTTTTCCCTTTCGTCCAGCTCCTTTGATGCTTTTTCCCGGTCTTTTGCAAGCCGCTCCTGCACAATTCGGTTTACATCCTCCTGGCTGAAAGTCTTTCCCTCTGCCGATTGTGCGGCTGTCTGGTCAATATTCTGGTTCATATTCTCATTCATATCTCTTCTCCTGTTTTTACGCCACAGTGGGCTGATTTGATGCAAGCAAAAAGGCATGGAAAGATTCTGTCTCAAATAAAATCTTCCCACGCCTATTCTATATGGCTTCCGTCCAGCAAAACCGCTGTCCGGGGTGCTCCAATATTCTGTTTGCCTTATAGATATTATAGCAAATTATGGATAAATATTCAATCCATTCTTCCGTCCAATTTACGAAAAGTTTGCCTAAATCAGCGGAGTATCTGCACTTTTCTGTGCTTTCCCCCCTGATATCTCCACCTCAAGATACGCTTTCTTATACCGCCCGTTTGCCCCCTTTTCTGCCTTGCACGACTTAATTATCGGCTTTAACAGTTCCGTCACTGAATGAAGCTCCTGCGGCTTCTCGTAGCTTATTCTTACTCTTACTGACATTAATCAGATACCACCTCCGCTTTGCCGGCATCATTCCGCATGTCCGCTTATTAATCTGCATTTTCCGTCACGCAGTCTCTTATGCCTGACCCGTGCTAAAAGCCGATTAACTGCAGAAGAAGGGCTGCCCCGGCTTTCATTCCGTTTTTATAATAAGCGCGGCCTATTTCGCATACTGTATCCATCAGTTCTCCGGAATGCTCCTCAACCAGCTCCTGCAGCTTAACTGCACGCATTCCTGTGACTTTTGAAGTATAGGATTCAATTCTGTCCGCTGCATACCGCTCGCATTTTTTAGCAAATTCCGGAACTGTTTCTTCTTTTTCCAGCATTTTATCAATAATAATATCTAAATCTTCTGCTTTCTTTAATGTTTCTAAATTCATAGTATTTTCCTCCTTTTATTTTCGTCTGTATGCCGCAGCAAGAATTAAGTTTCCGGCAAGTGAAACTGCAAGCACAATTCTGCATCTGACAAGCCGCCTTTTCATACTGCTTAAAATTTCCGCTGCAAGATTCATGCGTTCTTTCTTCTTTTTCATAGCACTGTACCGCCTTTCAGAAGTCCCGCTCCCAAGAGATACCCAAAGTAAAATTCGTACACGCTCCCGTAGTTGGTTGTATGTTTCGGTGTGGACTTGTCAAGGTGGAATCCATGTTTCCAAATCTCAAAATTGAGTAATTCGTCATACTCGACAATCGGATTGTCACTGTTCACTTCCTTTTCAATCAGCGGAATAATGGCTTCTGCGGCTTCTTCCGCCCGTTTCTTCTCTTTCTGCTCCATGCGCCATGAATGAGCGTCCATCAATGCACGATATGCATAAAATCCGTACTTTTCGTACACATAATTGAGGAAATCTCCTGTCGGCGATTCATCATCAGCCACTGCATAATCGGGAAACATAATCACTTCCAAGAATCCGTCAATGTCCTTTTTCGGCACTTTCTTGTTGACATACAGAATTTCTTTCCTGTTGTCTGCCATAACGATAAACTCGCCCAGTTCGGCGTGATACAAATGATTCAGGCGGAAAATAAGGTCTTCCGTCAGTTCTTCCGGTACTGCTCTTTTAACTGTCATGAATTTTTTTCTTTCCTTTCTGCCGGAACCGTAGTATCATATAACTGAAAGCTGCACGGGTTCCGGCCGTGCTCTGCCCTGCAGGCATGCCAGTGCCTACGGGGCATTTCTGTTCTGCATAATGTTTCTTATAAATTCCTTTGTATGCCTGTCTGCTATCTGCCTCCTTACATTGACCTCCGGCATGATAACAGGAACGGATACTGCATAAATCCTGTCAGAAATCCTGGAATCCGTTTTTAAATCCTCCATCCGGACATTGCTGGTAAAGATTGTCGGGTAATGATTCGTATACCGTCTGTCAATCAGCCGGAACAGTGCCGTCGTTATCCACTCCTTATTTTCCGCCTGTGCGCCGACATCATCTAAAATCAGTAATCCGGCTTCAAGTATTGCCTTTACGTTTTCCCGGCTTGCATCATCTTTCGCTTTTACAAGTTCTATATAGTCAGTTACACTGATAAATTTTACGGATATGTCATGTGTCTTAAGAACCTCATTAGCGACCGCACAGGCAATCATGGTTTTCCCGCTGCCTTTCGTGTCAGAGCACAAATATAATCCCCTTCCTTCACGCTGGAACATTGCAAAGTTTATCACAAAGGCATTTACAATGTTCTTCTGCATCGTTATGTTTTCAGAACCGTATTTCCCCCAGTCAATGCTTTTCCCTGTGCAGTATACATATTCAAGCGGCATGCCGCTCCGGCTCACGCGTTCATCAAACCGTGAATCCAGTATTGTGCCGTCATCAAGAAAAATTGCCTGTGTGCTGTACCCGACATCTTCATACCTGTGATAAACCAGAAGGCCGCTTAACGTTTCCGTTCTGATTTCCTCTACCTTAGTCACTGTCGCCAGTCCCCAGGAACTGCTCATAGAAGTCCGCTGCAGCTCCCCGGCTTTGATTGTCCGCTCCAACTGTATTATCCACCTCCTGTTCCTGATAATTAGAATCCAGATAATCGACATATCCGGAATTAAAGAATGTGCTCCCGTTCTGCGGTTTCCTCCATCCGCTGTCTTTTTCCAGGTCAGCTTTGTATCTGTCTATTGCTCTGACTATTTCTTCATAGCCCACTTTAAGTAGACGCTGCTTTGCAGCCAAAGATACTTGTCCTTTCCCTTTCTTGACCGGATAAAGTTTCCAAAGATTTTCAAACAGTGCCAAAGCGTCTGCTTTGCACATAATATTTTTATTTATTTCTTTTTTCCCTTCTTTTCTTTTTTCTATTGTTGGGAATAGTTTGGGAATAGCCTGGGCGTTGTTTGTGTCCTGCTTGTCCTCTTGCTTGGGAACATCTTGGTACATATTGTAATTAACCACTGTAAATACTGTAAATTTGTTTGTGCTTTGCTTGGTAATTCCATTGGTCTTTACAAGATGTGAAATTGCCGTCCTGGTTTCATCATTTGTAAGCCCTGTTTCCTCTGCAAGTTTTGAAATGGATGAGATAAAGGAACCACGTGGCACCGTTGTCCCCCTAAACTTCCCCTCTTTCCAATTAGCTTTTAAAAGCATATGTATAAAAAGCCGACAAGTGTTAATATCGGAATACCACTCCCAGTCAAGGAACTTCCTATGCAGGTTTATCCATCCAGAATCACTCATAACCGCTCCTTACCTGGCAATATGTACGCCATAGACCTTTTCCTCGAAAAATACTGTTGAAACTTTTCCCGGAATTACGATGAATCCTTTTTCGGCCAGTTCGCCGTTGAGCTGCCGGATAATACCGTAAGCCTTGCTTTCAGACACTTCCAGAACCTCCATAACATCCCGGACGTTCATAATCTGTTTTGCCATCTGCCGCCGCTCCTTTCCCTCGGGCTCTGCCAATTAGTTCCATAATCTCATTGTGACGTTGCAAAAACTCCTTACCCCCAACACCGAGACGTTGTCCTTCCGCCGCTGCCATTGCGTCAAGTTCTTCCTGTGATAACATAAGAATCACCCCTGTTCATTTCTGATAGTCGGCCGGCTTCCATTATTGTTTTCCAGTGCGCTTGTAACCTTAATTCCCTTTTTCGGCTCTTCTGTAATTTCATAGATGTGCTTTACATATTCCTGTGATACTATGAGCGGCGTTTCATCTTCTGTGCAGATAGGATTGTAAATCACGTCAACGCCAATAGTCACGTTGTCAATCGTCCGCTCCAAGCCTATCATCATGCCGCTGTCCTCTGCGTTGATTCCAGTGAGAACCTCCGCTACTGTGAATCCCTCTAATAACTTCTCATTTACTGCCATGTAGTCCGTAAATACTTTTGCCATTGTCTGTTTTCTCCTTTCTAATCTTCAATGATTACAATATCTTTCGCTGACAAATCCAATGCCTTACAGAATGCCGGCACGACCTTTATTTTGCCTACTCTGTTACCATTCAGCGCATTGGATACCGCTTGCTGGCTTACGCTGCCTTGTTTGGCTATCTCCGTTGCTGTCATGCCCTTTTCTGCCATTGCAAGGTAGATTTTCTTTACATCAAGTCTTAATTTCATGCTGCTTCTCCTTTCTCATACACAACCAAAAGTTTTTACAAACAAATAATATCACAAACTTAAGTCTTTGTCTAGTGGTAAAAACAAAATAAATATAAAACTTTTGGTTGTGCAAATTATATTTATATGATATGATATTCCATGAGGTGGTCTAATGGACGAATATAATTTTTATTATCCTAATGCAAGTGTTGGAGAAAATATTAAACGCATACGAAAAGCGCGAAATATGACACAAAAAGAATTAGGAGAAAAACTTGGAGGAATATCTCAACAGCAAATAGGACAATGGGAAAATGGTATTAAAAACCCTAAGATTGAAACTATAGAAAAAATAGCATCTGTGCTTGATGTAAATATATTTATATTAAAGCCAAATATTACAAAGGATGAGTGGCACACTACCGAAACATATAAAAAAGCTGACGAAAAATATAATATAGTCATGGATTTTATGAGGGTTTTAACTCATTTCTATGGAGAATACGATGAAATACTAGATTCTGACGGCGATATACGCTATTACAAATTAAGTATAAATGACAAACCATATTATATAACATTTGAAGATGTGGAATTATTAATGGCTTATTTAAAAAAAAATATTCCTTCTCTCATAGAATTGTTATCAAAAGATTATGACAATATAGAAGATTATAAAACGAAAATAGGGAAATTAGAACAAGAATTAAAGGCATATATGCAAGATGAATTTTATGAATAGCCAATTCACCCCAAAACTAACCGGGCCACTTTTGGCCCCGTCGGCTGTCCGAAAAACGGACTCCCCAAAACTGGGGTATCCAATCAGATACAGGGGTGCTGGTAATTACGGGGCAGGGTGTCCTAAATTGGGGCGGCTCTTGCATGGAGCTATCCGGTAAAAGCCAAATAGCTCTAACCAAGGACAAATGGCCATGGTTGCTTGTATTCGCTTCATAGAGGCGATTTAATACATCCATTGATAAAGAATGCCATAAACTCCCATTCCGACCGTATATGGGCAAATAGGAGCGGCACAGGGCACTTTCTACGTTTCAAACATGTAAAGCATGGGTGACATCTCCCCTTTGGTCCTCCCAAATGAGGAATACACCACTCAACGCAATCTTGCGCCCGCTTTTTAAATGCGACCTGTTTTTCCGATTTTAAATCGGGGAATTACTGCACCTTGACAATATAATATGCTTAACCGGGCAGCCGGGGGACGTGCTCTCACCCAATCCGAGTCTTGCGGAAGGTGGTGATTATTATGAGTACATATGAAGAATTTATGGTTATACTGACAATCGGTCTTTTGATTGTTGCAATTCTGAATCTGAAAAATAAGAAATAGCCGTCCTGCTCTCGTCAAAGTTTAGGAACGGCTATTCTTATAGTCAAGTATTAAATTTCGCCGGGTCGGGTGACTTGCACTCACCTTCCGGCTGTCCTGTTAAGCATATTATATGCCATATGCACGAATTTTTCAACCATAATTTGAAAATGCCCCGGTACACTAATACCGGAGCCTTTCAGATAGATACCATAAAGGATTATGATAGACTATCTTCCAACAAAACCAGTATATCACAGTCCTTTATAAAATGCACCCATTTTTAGGAAAGGACTGATATTTTATGCCAGCATATTATGACGAATCAACCAAAACATGGTTCTGCAAGTTCTATTATACCGATTACACAGGAGCAAAAAAACAGAAAAAGAAGCGCGGTTTTAAGCTGCAGAGGGAAGCAAAAGAGTGGGAACGGAATTTTCTCGAAACACAGCAAGCCGACCTGTCCATGAACTTTGAGAACTTTGTATCAATATACAATGAGGACATGAAGCACCGGCTCCGGGAACATACTTTCATCCAGAAACAATATGTCATCAACAAAAAGCTGCTCCCGTTCTTTGGGAAGATGACAGTCTCAGAAATAACCCCCGCACACGTTCGCAAATGGCAGAACGGCCTGATAGCCTATCGAGATGATAAAGGGAATCCTTATTCTGCAACATATCTGCGCACCATAAACAACCAGCTTGCCGCCATCATGAACTATGCCGTCCGGTATTATAATCTGAAGGACAACCCATGCCGTAAGGCTGGCACAATCGGAAAGGACCATGCGGACGAAATGAACTTCTGGACTACGGAAGAATTTAAACTGTTCTTAGGAAAAATATCGGAAAAGCCGCCAGCATACGTCGGATTCCTCACCTTGTATTATACAGGCCTGCGTATCGGGGAACTGCTCGCTTTAGAATATGGCGATATTGATTTTGAGGGATGTACATTGACAGTCAATAAATCATACCAGCATATCAACGGTAAAGATGTAATCACACCGCCCAAAACGCCTAAGAGCATCCGTACCGTATCCATACCGGAATTTCTGCGTGATGAATTGAAAAGCTATGCAGAACGGCTATACGGCATACATAAGCATGACAGACTTTTCCCCTATACGAAATCTTTCTTTGAACATGAAATGGTAAGGGGAACAAAAGACGGGGAAGTGAAACGCATCCGTCTGCACGATATCCGGCACTCACATGCAAGCCTGTTAATAGAACTGGGATTCTCACCGCTGGCCGTTGCCGACCGACTGGGGCATGAGAAAGTAGAAACCACTTTAAACACATATTCGCACCTGTTTCCACACAAGCGTGATGAAGTAGCAGAGAAACTCCAAAAATTAAAATAGTACCGTTTTAGTTCCAACGGCATATAAAAAGAGCCGATTTCCCTTGAAAACACAAGGTTTTTCGGCTCTCTGTACATTACTCGAGCTCAATCGTCCCTGGCGGCTTGCTAGTCAGATCATAAACCACCCGGTTAACCCCTTTCACCTCATTCACAATCCTGTTCATCACCCTCTGCAGCACCCCAAACGGAATCTCCGCACACTCCGCCGTCATAAAATCCGTCGTCGTCACCGCACGCAGTGCCACCGCATAATCATACGTCCTGCCGTCACCCATAACACCAACCGACCGCATATTCGTCAGCGCCGCAAAATACTGGCTGATTTCACCCGCCAGCCCAGCCGCTGCAATTTCCTCCCGGTAAATAGCATCTGCATCCTGAACAATCTTCACCTTTTCCTGCGTCACCTCTCCAATAATACGGATTCCAAGCCCCGGCCCCGGGAACGGCTGACGGTTTACGAGATACTCAGGTATCCCCAATTCTTTTCCAGCCCTGCGCACCTCATCTTTAAATAACAGCCACAAAGGCTCGATTATTTCTTTAAAATCGACATAATCAGGCAGTCCTCCTACATTATGATGCGACTTAATTGTTGCAGACTTGCCAAGCCCGGATTCGATTACATCCGGATAAATCGTTCCCTGAACAAGGTAATCCACAGCGCCGATTTTTTTTGCTTCTTCTTCAAACACACGGATAAACTCTTCTCCGATAATCTTTCTCTTTTTTTCCGGTTCTTCGACACCAGCCAGTTTTTTATAGAAACGCTCCTGAGCATTCACACGGATGAAATTTAAATCATACGGCCCGTCTGGTCCGAAAACAGCTTCTACTTCATCGCCTTCATTTTTCCGAAGAAGGCCATGGTCTACAAATACACAGGTAAGCTGCTTTCCGACTGCTTTTGCCAGCATAACGGCTGCTACGGAAGAATCCACACCGCCGGATAATGCGCAGAGCACTCTGCCGCTGCCGACTTTTTCACGGATTTCCTGTACTGTTTTTTCAACAAAAGAATCCATTTTCCAGTCACCGGCACAGCCGCAGATTTTGAAGACAAAATTCGAAAGCATTTTCTGGCCTTCCGCGGTATGCACGACTTCCGGATGGAACTGCACCGCATATAATTTCTTTTCCGGGCATTCCATTGCTGCCACCGGACACGACTGCGTATGCCCGGTAACCTGAAATCCTGCCGGCGGCGTTTCAATATAATCTGTATGGCTCATCCAGCAGACAGTATCAGCATGAACTCCTTCAAATAATGTTTTCGATGTATCTAATTTCACTTCTGCCTTGCCGTATTCACTGGCAGGAGCAGTCTTAACACTGCCTCCAAGCAGATGCGCAATCAGCTGGGAACCATAGCAGATACCCAGAACCGGAATCCCCAGTTCAAATATTTCTCTGCTGCATACTGGCGATTCTTCCAGATATACACTGTTTGGCCCTCCGGTAAAAATGATTCCTTTGGGATTCATCTCCTTTATTTTCTCCAAAGATGTATAATATGGATGCACTTCACAGTAAACATTACATTCCCGCACACGTCTTGCAATTAACTGATTGTACTGTCCTCCAAAATCCAGGACAATGACTTTTTCCTGACCCATTGCTTTCTCCTCTCCTGCATATTCTTGCACAGCCTGTCCTGACTGACGCGCCTCCGCACAGCCGGCTTTAACTGCTGCGATTTGCATGTACAGCCTATTCTGACTGCCATTACCTGCCAGCCTGTAATATTTCTCTATTTCATTAAGATGCCTGCAGCCGGCGTGCTGGCTTTGCTATTCATTATAAAATAGCCCCTTCGGAAACACAAGATAAAAATGAATAAACTCCGGTTTTTAGGAAATGCTAAAAGTTATGAAACGAAAAAGAATCACCGCATACATTTTATTATACAATTTCATCGGACTGACTGTTGCAGCCGGAGGCTGGCTTTGGGAAGTGATGCTGTTTCTAATAAAAGAACAGCGCTTTGTAAACCGCGGTTTTTTATACGGGCCGTATCTGCCTGTATATGGTACTGGCGCGGTACTTTTATCTATACTGTTTTACCATAAAGACCTTGCTGTCATGATTACTTATGCGCGTTTCCCGGCAGCCCGGTTTCCAAAAATCTTTTACCACAGCCCCTTTTACAAAAAACTGCAGATGCTGATACAGTGTACTATAAAACAAAGATTCCCTGCACTGATAAAAACAGGTAAAAATCCTGCAGATACTAACAGTGTTCAAAAGCAGCTCCTTTTACCCGCGAAACAAAAAAGAAACTATATCCCTGCAGACAGCTCCCAGAAAAACTGCACACCAGATGTCAGAATCTCCCGCACGCCAGGTATCAGTACGTCATGCTCGCTGGGTATCAAAACGTCACGCATGCCAGGTATCAGTACGTTCCGCTCGCCAGGTATCAGTATGTCCCGTTTTCTGGAAAATCTGCGTATTTTCTTTATAAGCATGACCGGCGGAAGTCTTACGGAGCTTATTACCGGCTGGTTTCTATGGCATGTATTTGCACGCAGGTACTGGGATTACCGCGGTTATCCGCTCAATCTGGCTGGATATATCTGCATTTATTCGGCTCTTGGATTTGGACTTTTTGGTCTTGTATGGATGAACTGGATTTCTCCGCACCTGATACGCTTATGGGAAAAAATCAGCTTTTCCATTCAGATACTTATTATCGTACTGTGCGACATGGCGCTTATTACAGACGCCGTATTTTCACTTATGCAGCCAAACAGCGGGGATAATATAACTTTTACTTTTTTATTGTCCTGCACCTCCTGCTTATCGTCCGCATTCTGATATGTTTTACTAAAATCTTCCTGCTCTTCACAATCAATGTCATTAACTTAAGTCGTCATTGCCATTTGAAAACCCTTCATTCAAGTCTGTTCAAGTCTGTTCAAGTCTGCATCTGTCCTGTGCTGTCTGCATTTTCAGCCATTTTCTCTGTCTTGTCCGCGTTTTCTTCTGCATCGGATTTCAGCTGAATCCCGTCCGTTTTTTTCTGTATATGCAGAATCTGTGCAGTTTTGTTTTTGATTTTTTCAAAAAACTGTTTCAGGGAAGCCCTGCGCATCGAACGCCGGCTCTGTTTTTCCTGAAGCCTGTCCTCCTTTGCCGCCTGTTTATTCGCTTTCTTTTCTTCTTTTGCATGAATCTTCTGGTTTCTGCGTACCTGCTTTTTTGCCGTTTTTTCAATGACGCCGATTTGCTCTTTTGCATTGCGCACGTTTTTTCTGACGCTTCGGTATGGGTTGTACAAGAAATAAGAAATCGTTGCAAATACAAGCACTCCGGCTCCTGCCGCCGCTGCATATGGCATGAAAAAACCATACCACGGAAAGTGCAGCTCATAGCAGACAAACATCATCATCATAATCGGAAATATCGTCAGATACAGCATTCTGCACAGCCAGTCCACAATTTTCCAGCGCTTTTTTTCCTGTGCTAACAGTGCGCCTTCAATCCCGGTATATGCCAGCATAAACACACAGATGTCTGATTCAAAACCATGCAGCATGCCGCATAAAATAATCATTGCTACAGACAGCAGAAAGAATGCAAATGCGCTGCCCTGATAGTATGCTTTTTTATATTCGCGCATGCCTTCCAGTTTATCTGCAGAAATTCCATGCAGAGCATAAATCTGTGCATTTATGCTTTCTTTAAATTCCTGATTATATTTGCTGGATGCCTCCGTCTGTTCCAGATTTTCGCTGATTTTTTTCTGCAGGCCGTCAATTACGCGCTGTTCCTGCAGCAGCTGCGTCATGACCGATTCTTCGTATTCCTGGCGCTTGCGCATCTGCTGGCGGATGTATTCTGTCTTCTGGACCCGCAGGCTTTCTTTGACGCTCTTTGTCACTGGCAGATATTCCATGTCATTAATAGAAATACTCTGCTCGTCTTTTCTGGTGTCGTCCATTTTTCATCCCTCTAATGAATCATTTCAGAAGCATAACTGTGTTTTCCATGGCAGATATTTCTGCCCCGGTTGTTTATCTGTACTCTAAATGAAGATACTTCTCTTTCGTAGCAAGTCCGCCGCGTATATGCCGCTCTGATTTATTTACATCCAAAACCTTTCTGACGTCAGCGGCTAATGTGGGATTGACCTGTGCTAAACGCTCGGTACAGTCCTTATGTACAGTTGATTTGCTAATGCCATATTTTTTTGCTGCCTGTCTGACAGTGGCATTGTTCTGTATAATATAATTTGCGATTTCAACCGCTCGCTCTTCAATATAGCTTTTCAAAAGAAACCCCTGCAATCCTTGTTGTTACATTGTATGCAGGGGTCTGGGTCTGTATGTCTGCTGTTTTGTTTTATTTTGATTTATCTTCTGCAGTCAGTTTTTCTACTTTGATGTTCCGGTCTGTCTGCGCCTGGATTGTGTTTGCGTTCATGGCGTCAAGCATGTCAAATCCTGTCGTCTGCTTCACGGTTTCCATTGTCTTTGCAAGAAGCGCCGGGACATAATTTCCCATCTGGGATACGCCGGATTCTCCGCTGCCGCTGTCAATAATCGAAATTTTGTCAATTGCCGTAAGCGGCTGTGCCACTGCGCTTGCCATTTCCGGAAGCTTGTCAATTACCATCTGAATCACGCCGGCGCTGTTTAATTTCTGCATAGCTTCCGCTTTGCGCTCCAGACCTTCGGCTTCGGCGAGCAGCGACGCTTTCTTTGCCTCAGCTTCGGCAGTTCCCTTTTTCGCAATGGCTTCCGCCTCGGCTTTCGCCCTGGCTCCGATGGCTTCAGCCTCTGCAAGCGCTCTTGCCCTGATTGCTTCGGCTTCGGCAATCGCGTCTATTTTCTTTTTCTCTGCTTCCGCTTCCGCTTTTTTAATCTCGGCGTATTTATCTGCCTCTGATTCCTGCTCCTGTCTCTTTCTTCCGGCTTCTGCCGGTTTTACAACCTCAGAAAGCAGCTGCTTTTCTTTTTCCAGCGCGCGCTGTTCAGCCAGCTCCGTATTTTTCTGCGCCTGGGTAATCTGAACCTGAATCTGAGCCTCTGTAATATCTTTCTGGCGCTGCTGGCGAATCAGCTCGGCGTCCATTTCAGCCTGAATTACTTCCTTCTGGGTCTTTTTGCGCTGAATGTCATGCGCAAGCTCTGCTTCGGCATTCGCTGTACTGATTTCTTTCTGATAACGTGCCTCTGCGACCTGCTTTTCTTTCTCTGCCTGCTTGATTGCCGTTGCCGCTTCCAGTTTCGCCTGCTCGCCAATCTTTATGTTTTCCGATGTGCGTTCATCCTGTTCCCGCTTTGCCTCGGACTTTTGGATTTCGGCGTCCTTTTTCCTCTGGGCAATCATGCCTTCGCCAAGCGCTTCGATATAGCCGTTTTCATCAGATATATCTGTAATTGTAAAATTCTTGACCTCCAGTCCCATATTGCCAAGCTCTGTTCCTACGACCTCCTGTACCTGGCTGGAAAATGCCTCCCTTTTCTGGTACAGGTCCTCTACCGTCATCGTGGCAATGATTTCACGAAGCTTTCCTTCCAGCACTGCGGTCGCCGTCGACATAATATTTTTTATAATTTCCTGCTCGTTTTTCCCCGTAAACTGCTCAATCGCGGTCAGTATCGCGTCCGGCGAATTGCGCACCTTGATAACCGCTGTGGTGCTGACAGAAATCGGTACGCCCTGGGACGACAGGCTTCCTTTTGTATCAACCCGAAGAGGCATATTTCCTAATGAAATATAATCAATCCTCTCAACGCCGGGTATCACCAGGCCGCCCCCGCCGGTAATCACTCTGCGCTTTAATCCCGTAATCACTCCTGCTTTGTCCTGCGGCACTTTCTTCCACATCGAAAAAATTGCAATCAGCACTAAAACAATCACTAACGGAATCGCAATAATCGGTAATAATTCTTCTAACATACTTTTATCCTCCCTGCTATGCTTCCTCTGCCGCCTTCATCACGTTTGCCACATGGTCCGTAATGCTGACAATCTGAACCCGTGTGCCCGCTGAAACCGCGCTGCCGTCTACTGTTCTTGCTGTCATCGTGATGACCGAGCGGTCCTGTTCCGAGCTCGCCACCGAGCCGTATCCTTTTTCCGGAATGGCAATATTTACTATATAATTACGGCTGCATATGCTTTCTATCGTATCTGCCTCCGACTGGTGGTTTTTTAAAAATCCTGTGATATTCTGTACGGCAAATGCTCCCGCATATGCGCACACGCCGGCAATCACATGCCGCAGGGATGCTGTCTGGCCTATCAGCAGCATACTGACACTTCCAAATACCGTCGCTGCCAGACACAGCGACTTCATGGAAACCGGAAGGATATCAATATCAAAATCGCCGATATCCACACTGAACAGCTCAATGTCTCCAAAATCAAAAAAATCACCGGCTGCACTAAAAACAATGGATGACAGCAGAAGCAGAATGCCTCCTATGATACATGTCAGATAAATCGTTTGTACATCCATAGCTGTTCCCCCTTTCAGACTGGTTCCCGGTAAAATACAGACTGTATCTTTTTGTTTATTTTACCTCATTTTGGGGAATACTTCAATAAATTATTGGTGGAAATTTCAGACATTTTCACTGGCCGGCAGGATGAAACTAACCGCTCAGTCCATAGAAATAAATTTTCCAGCTGTCATCCTGTTTTGTAAGCAGGATTTCTAAATACTGCAGCGTATCCGCGTAACTGCTGTCTCTGAATTCCACGGAAACGCCGTATTCTCCGCCGCCGTAATCTCTCGGCCCGTTTTCATCGATTCCTTTGATTTTAATGCCGCTGATGCTTCCTGTTCCCTCATATACCTCCATGCCGCATGAATCTGTCAGAAATTTTCGTATTGTGTCAGTATCACCGCTAAAATATGCTGATGTAAATTCATTCACAGTCTCCTTAATTTTTGTGACATCCTCTTCTCCTAACACTGCATTCGTATCGGCATCTGTCACATTTTGCTCTGTTTCCTTCTGATTTGAGCCGCTTTTTTCGATTTCGTTCTGGCCAGGTTCCTTCTGTTCTGCATCGTTTTCGCCGCTTCCGTTTTGTCCGCTTTCATTTGCTCCGGTTTCCTTCTGCCCTGATGCATTTTGGTCTGAATCCTTCTGCCCGGTTTCGTTCTGAGTGTTCTTCACATCATCTGTCCGCTTCCAGAAGACATTTTCTCCATGCCAGTCCATCAGAATCTGTTCGCTTCCATTCTTATTTTCATAATTCAGAGTCAGTATTTCCGTTTCTGAATGATTATCTTCATATGGCTCTATTTCTACTGTCACTCTGCCGTCTTTTTCCTCACACTGGCCGGTTCCTCCGTTTCCGATGCCGATGTAATAGCTGAATTCCCCTGTTTCCGATATGTTCATTTCATCGCCGTAAGATATGCCTGTCCCCCACAGCGACGGGTCTGTAACGTCAAAATCAATCATCCACGTTCCCGCCATCCGGCCATAAGTGTCAGTGTTTTTTTCCGATTGTCCAGCTTCATCAGCGTTACCCGGCATTTTTTCTTTTGCATTTTCCGCTGCGCCGCTGTCAGATTCTTCGTTTTGTTTTGAAGATACGGATTCTTTCATAAACGTACATCCCGAGAGCATCCCAAAGCCCATCGTTATCACAGCCGCACACAGAAAGACGCTCCATCCGTTTTTCTTTTCTGTTTTCATCAGTATATTTCGAAATCTTTTTTTCATCATCTGCTTTCCTCCATAAAACTGTGCTGAAACCGCTGTTTTTGTTCCGCAGTGCTTATGAAGCGTCGAAAGCAGCGTTTCCGTATATGCTCTGCGTACCGCATCATCCGTTCCCTGAACCACTCTCTCATCACAGGAAAGCTCCATATCAGCCGCCGCTTCTTTTTTCATCATCCATATCAGCGGATTAAACCAGTGAACAGCACCCGCAGCTGCAAACAGCAGTTTAAAATACACATCTTTTCTTTTGAAGTGAACCAGCTCATGCTTTAAAATAAAATAAATTTCCTCCTGGGTGTAAGAAACCTGCGGCAAAATCAGTACCGGGCGGAAAAATCCGGTCATCATCGGGCTGGCTGCGCCGCAAAATTTCCAGACAGTTACATCCTTTGTAAGATGCAGCTCCTGCTTTAATCTCTCCAGCATACTTATTATACTGCCGTCTTTCGTAACAGCTCCTTTTTTGCGTATCTGCATCCTGTAATGCCAGTAACTAAACAAATCAGACATCAGAATCACAAAACATCCCGCCAGCCACAGCACCGCTGCTATATCGAGCGGAGACACCCTGATACCGCTTTTTTCAGAACTTCCTGCTATAGGTGCCGTTATTCGGGCCGGAATCGTTACCATCCCCGGCCGCGGCAGGACTTCTTCATCCGCCAAAACCGCTCTGGTGTAATTGTGCGCTTTCATCGCTGACCAGTTCTGCACATTCGTGACTGCCCCCGTAAACAGCTGTGTATCGCTGACCGGTATCAGCAGCCGGACTGCCAGTAATATCCAAATCCAGTATTTCCACTTTACGGCATACCGCCTGTTTAAAAATGCAGCGGACAGAATCAGCAGGGCTGCCGATAGACTGACCGGTATGGAAACCTCTAACACCGACAGAAATAAATCCACTATCATTGCTTCTCCTCCAGTTTATCCAGAAAATCCCTCAGTTCTTCCACATCCGATGCCTTGATATCTTTACTGTCATACAGTGCTGCTATCATATTTTGTATCGAATTGTTATACAGCTGTTTTAAAAAATTCCTGCTGGCTCCGATTTTATAATCGTTTTCTGATATTACCGAGGTATACAGATTTCGTCCCGTGGAACGGTCGCAGCTTACAAATCCTTTGCCGGACAGTCTTGAAAGGGAGGTCATTAATGTGGAAAGCTGCCATTTTCTCCTTTCCTGCAATTCACTTAAAATGTAATTTGAAGTGACCGGACTGGAACTGTCCCAGATTACCTGCATAATTTCTAATTCCGCTTCTCCTAGTTTTTTTCGAATATTCGCCATGCTGTTATCTTCTCCTTTATACGTTTGTATAATTATATGATTGTATAATGAATCTGTCAAGCGGGGGATGCTATTTCATGGCAGGATTTTTTGCTGATGGATGGGCGGTTTTGCTTGCAGGGTGACTGGGAACGGGGGAGATGGTTTTGCGGTTTTGCTTTCGGAGGTGACTGGGATGGGGATGAGGGGGTATTGCTTTCGGGACGCCAGAGTGAGAAGCGGTCTGCTTTCTGATGTTCCGCTTCCGAAAAGCAGGAAGTTCTAAACTTTCTGCGGCGGGGCTTGTGGCAGCGGACGGACCGGCGCCTGATGCCCTGACGTTATTGGATGATTTTACACTGTGGCACTGGCAAGCGCCTTTTGGGGACTTTAAGGCTTTATAGGGCGATATGCAGTGTGTCCCCAAATCCTGTGTATTGGGCAGAAAGTTAAGAACTTCCAGCTTTTCTCCAGAGTCACATCAGAAAGCAGACCGCTTCTCCCTCTGGCTGTTTTTGGCTAAATTTACGTTTTAAAGCTGGATGGACGTTTTTGTCATGTTAGCAAGCGGCTGGCAAAATTTAATAGATTGTCTCTTTCTGTCAGATATTTCATACTGGCTGAAGTTCAGAATTTTGACAGTTTAAATTTTGCAAAAACCGCTGCTGATTCATAGAAGACAGTGTCAGAATAATTTTACATTTTTACCAGTTTACAGCTTTTTTATATTAAAGTATTTTGGAATACACAGCTATATATTGTATCTAATTTTAACTGCATAATCTATATATAGTATGGAATCAAAAACTTAATAACTGGTATTGTATTTAGTTACATGAGTTTACAAATTTTTGATTTGATACAAGATACAAATTAAATAGAAGCGTGTTTAAACAAAACAACAGTTTACATCTTTTTAGATTTTAGCATCTTTTTGCAAAATACAGGCTAGACATTGTACATAATCATGATAATTGAATCTATATCTTGTACCTAATCAAAAACTTGTAAACTGATGTTTATACAAAATATAGTATTGATTATTCCAAAAATATATCGAAATCTGAAAAACTGTAAACTGGTATTTAATTATAACAGCATAATCTATATATGATATAGATTGAAAGGCTCATAATCTGATGTACATTTTCTAATTTACTAATAAATTAATAGCGACAGCCTCAAAACATAAATCCATTCAAAACTGCCGTTAACCGCAAACGTCCCTGTCTTAAACGTAAATTCATCCAAAAACAGCCGGAGGGAGGAGCGGCTTCCTTTTGTATGTGACTCTGAAGAAAAGCTGGAAGTTCTTAACTTTCTGCCCAGTACACAGGATTTGGGGACACACTGCATATCGTCCAATAAAGCCTTGAAGTCCCCAAAAGGCGCCTGCCAGTGCCACAATGTAAAATCAGCCAATAACGCCAGGGCATCAGGCGCCGGTCCGTCCGCTGCCACAAGCCCCGCCGCAGAAAGTTTAGAACTTCCTGCTTTTCGGAAGCGGAACATCCAAAAGGAAGCCGCTCCTCCCTCCGGCGTCCCGAAAGCACTCCCCCTCCACCATCTCCCCCAAATCAATCTTCCTTCAGTTTCACCTTGCATTTTTCACAAATTAAATATAAGATATATGCAGGCAGACTAACCTCTGCCGCAAAATTAACAAGATACCACAATCAGGCGGACTGCACAGCCCTCCTGAAAAGAAAGGAGCTGCTTATGGCGAAAAAGAAGAAGAAACCCGAAATAGTCCTGACACCGGAGCAGCAGCGGGAAGCGGATTATCAGAAAGCTGTCCGGCGCATGGAAGGTGCCGAAAAAATGCTGCAGGCAGAAGACAAAGTTCATATGTATAGAGAAGCCATAAGAATGTTTGAGGAGCTGGATGATTACGAAGACAGCCAGATACGCAAAAAACGATGCCGCAAACGTCTCCCGCTGGCACGCAGAGAGCACCGCGAGGAAGTATATCAGGAAGGCATGCGGTTAAAAGCCGAAGCGAAAAGTGCAGCTGACTACGAAGCCGCCATTGCAGAATTCCGGCGTCTGAGACGTGAATATAAAGATATTCCCGAGCAGATAAAGGAATGCGGACAGTTAAAAGAAGCTGCCAGAAAAAATGAACGTCGAAAAGCTGTTACAGGCCGCCTTGCGGCAGCAGCTATACTGGCAGCGGTCATTGGAGCTGTCATATTTTTATGCTCCCCGCAGGCATTCTATCTCGAAGGCAGTTTACTGATGGGCATTCAGGACTACGAGCGCGCAGACACTCTGTTTTCCAAAAGCCGGGGATATAAAGATACCGATAAACGCGTTATGGAATGCAATTATCAGCGAGCCGTAAAGGCTGCCGAAAACGGTGATTATAAAAAAGCTGTCCGTCTTTTGAGCAGTAAAACAGGCGACTATAAAGACTCCCTTGAAATAAAAGCAAAATATGAAAAAGAAATACTAAAAACTGCCAGAATCGGCGATACCGTTACTTATGGAAATGTAAAATGGATTGTGGCAGACGAAGCCGGCGGCTCCCAGAGATTTCTCCTTCTTGTCCGTAAAAATCCGGCAAAAGCTGAAACCGTATATCAGACATCCGGCCAGCCGGCATCGTGGGAAAATTCGAAACTGCGCAGCTGGCTGAATCAGGATTTTTTCAATACCTGTTTTTCTAAATACGAGCAGCCGGATGTTCTGGAAGCAAATATCACAGCCAGAGCAAACAGTACCTACGGCACATCGGGCGGCGGCGATACAAAAGACCATATATTTCTGCTGGATGAAACAGAGGCAGAACGCTATCAGGAAATTTTAAAACTAAAGGACAGCCAGAAATCATGGTGGCTGCGTACGCCCGGCAAATCCTCCGACAGCGCCGCATTTGTATCCGCTGACGGAACCATTATGCCTTATGGATATGCAGCAGACTCCATGGACATTTCCGTTCGGCCGGCAGTGTGGGTGCAAAGCGGCAGATAATCCTGCAATTCTGGCGCTGAAGAACTGGCATCTGGTTAGCTGATGTGCTTTGAAAACTGGCAGCCTGGTTAATGCTATGTTCTGGAAACTGACAGCTGGTTAATGCTGCGCTCCGGGAACCGGCAGCAGCCTGATTTAAGGCTGTGCTCTGGAAACTGGCAGTCTGGCTGCTTCTGACAGCTTCCAAGACCGTGGCGGTCCGGCACAGATAATTTCTATCACAGACACAAGCACTGAAAGGATGTAAAACCGCATGGGTATTTATGTAAATCCTAAAAATCTGTTATTTCAGGAAGCTTTGCGTTCCTTAATCTATGTAGATAAAAGTGAACTGATTCATTATACAAACAGCGTATTGAAAACACAGCGGAAAAATATATGCGTCAGCCGTCCGCGCCGTTTTGGAAAATCCATGGCTGCAGATATGCTTACTGCTTATTACAGCCGCGGCTGTGATTCAAAAGAACTGTTTGCGAGCCTGAAAGTATCTCAGAAACATACAGCTATATATGAAGCAAATCTGAATCAGCACAATGTCATCCGTTTCGATGTTCAGAGATTTCTCTTTGACGAATCACATGTTTCTATTTTTATCAAAAGAATTCAGGATGTCATTATCAGAGAATTAAAATCTGAATTCGGGGAATATATTGCCGACGCAGCTGACCCATACGGTCTGCCTGGCGTTTTGGAACAGATTTATGCCCGCACAGGCAGCGGATTTGTTTTTATCATTGACGAGTGGGACTGTGTATTCAGACTGGAAAAAGAAAATACAGCCGTGCAGAAAAAATACCTTGAATTTCTCCGCGGACTTTTCAAAGGCTCAGAATATGTGGAGCTTGCCTATATGACAGGCATTCTGCCCATTAAGAAATACGGGGAGCATTCTGCATTAAATGTCTTTGATGAATACTCGGTAACAGATCCAAAAAACCTTAGTGAATATTTTGGATTTACAGAAACTGAAGTCCGGGAACAGTGTGTAAAATTCAATGCTGATTTCTCAGAAATGCAAAAATGGTATGACGGCTATCAGCTGGGAGATTTTCATATTTATAATCCAAAGTCTGTTTCTGATGCTCTTACATGGAAAAATTTTAAAAGCTACTGGACCGGCACAGAGACATATGAAGCGCTAAAAGTTTATATAGAAAGAAATTTTAACGGGCTGAAAGAAGCTGTTATTGAAATGCTCGGAGGCGGTCAGTGCAGAATTGATACGGCTGCATTTCAGAATGATATGGTTACATTCCATACCAAAGATGATGTGCTGACTTTGCTTGTGCATCTTGGATATCTGACTTATTCGGAACAGGACAGCCTTGTTTTTATCCCAAATCAGGAAATCTCACAGGAATTCAGGCGGGCTGTAAGAACTGGAAACTGGGGAAATCTTATGGAAGCGCTGAATCGTTCAGAAGAACTTCTAAAACATACATGGGAAATGGATGCAGATGCTGTTGCCAGGGGAATCGCAGACGTCCGCAAAGATGTATCTTCAATTATCCAGTATAACAGTGAAAATTCAATAGCCTGTGCTCTTTACACAGCATATGCCAGTGCCCAGGCATATTATATGAAACCGCTTCGGGAACTGCCTGGCGGAAGAGGATTTGCTGATATTGTTTATCTTCCCCTCAGAAACAGCGACAGACCCGCACTTTTAATTGAACTAAAATGGAATAAATCTGCACAGGGAGCAGTCAGCCAGATTAAAAATAAGAACTATGCTGACTGGATTGTAAATTATACAGGAGATATACTTCTTGTTGGAATCAATTATGACAAAAAGAAAGATACCCACGAATGCATCATTGAAAAATATAGAAAAGAATAATTCCTGCCATCACGGATATGCGTCTGTCCGGCAGTATAACATACTTTTCTTCTGCTGTTTATTTTGAAACTGTCAGATGTTTTATCCGTATCAGATATAAACAGCAGAAAGAAAAGTATATTTCTTATCAGCAGATACGCCTGCTATTCTTTCTGCGGACTGCACAGCGCCTGCATTCACTGACTGGCAAATCACAAAACTTCCGTCTTCACCCGCCCTGAATTAGAAAGCATCCGTGCCTTTGCCTTCCAGAACATCAGAGTACATCTGCCTTCACTTTCTTTGAATAAGCCCCATACAGCCTTTCTCCGTTACTTCCCAGTTCATACGCCCGGACTCTGACATAATATGTTTTCCCGCTTTTGAGGCCTGTAATCACGCTGGAAGTATTTTCGGATTCCTGTTTCGCAGCTTGCAGCATCGCTCCGTTTATGGCATACTGCACCGAATAGCCGTCGCATTCTCCAGCCGGAGTCACGCTGACGGAAAGTGCGCCTTTTTCTGTACTGGCCAGCACAATTTCTTCCGGCACACAGCCTGGCGCCAGCACATTTGCTGCTGTATCCGGCATATTTGCCGCATCTGCATCAAAAGCTGCCGCAGCGGCCGGAACGATATTTTCCCATTCAGGAGACATAACATGCTCTTGTTTTTCTGTATCAGCTGCTAAGAGCTGTTCATCTGTTACATTTAAAAATGTATCGTCGCCTCTGGCATCATCCCAGGTACAGTCTGCATTATACCAGGTATTTCCCATGCGCACTTTATTCCATGCGTGGCTGTCGCTTGTAACTGTGATACAGGGAATACCGGCGCGGCTGCACAGCAGTGTAAACAGCTGGGCATATCCGGCACAGACTGTCGACTGGCTGAATAATACCGCGCTGATGCAGCTCTGGCTCATTTCCGGGTCATTTGGATCTTCTGCCTGTGTGCTGTAATTATAATCTGTCTGCTCGCAGACCAGCTGATGAATCAGACGCTCTTTCTCTGTTACGGTTTCCGCCGCAAGAATCTGTTCATCCCAGGCTTTGAGTTTTTCGGCAAACAGGCGGGTATATTCCGCCCTGGCCGTTCCGTCTGCAAATATTTCGTATAAACCGACGCTCATCATATTTGAATTTTCAGAATACACCACTGAATTTCTCATAAAATAATACTGCGGGTTTTCATACATAAAACAATAGAACACTTTTTTCATCTGCTCTGAGGTAAGTCCCTCATAAGATATCAGCGGCAGAATGTACGCTGTAACATTTTCCCCGTCCCGCACGGCCTGCGTCTGCAGAAAGTTATCTGTTCCTGTCAGATACATGTCGGCCTGTTTTTTCAGGTTCAGGTATAGTTTTTTCTCAGCGGTATTTAGCAGGCTGAAATAATAATCGCCTCCGCTTTTCGCCCATTCGCTTTCCGCCAGGTTATAGCTGTCAGCGGATGTTTCCTGCAGATTTTTCAGCGACAGGGCGCCTTTGTTTTCTAACTCGTCCGTCTGAAGAAATTCTGTCTGCATTTCAGTTACCGGCATCTGGTCAGAACTGTAATTCTTCTCACGGTCTGGCTGAATGTCTTTATCTGCATCTAAATTCTGCTGCGGCGTTTCTGCCAGTGCCTGTACCGGAACGCACAGAACACCTCCCGCCAGCATTAATGCTGCCATGCCGCCGGCAATCAGTTTTTTTGCATTCATTTTATTATCCCTTTCTCGTATTCTTTGAAAGCAAAGCTGCTTCCCTAAATAATACGAAAAAGAGTCTATTTTTTTTGGAATAAGTTCCAGCTTAATTCAATTTCTTCCTCTTTTGCCAGACTGTTCTCAAACGTAACCGTTCCGCGCTCCCTGCGGGATGTCCGAAGCCCGGCCTTTGTCAGACGCCTGCACATTTCCCTGGCGGTTCCGTTTCCCCCGTCAAAAATACGGACCCGCTCTCCCGCAAGCTCCTCAATCATCCTGCGCACGAACGGATAATGCGTACAGCCAAGTACAATGGAATCTATTTCCCTTAAATACGGCGAAAGCAGTTCTTCCAAAAACTGCTTTAAATCTTCTCCGTCCGTATTTCCGGTTTCTACAAATTCCATCAGTCCCGGGCATGGAAGGCCGATAATGTCCGCCTTCTGCTCATAACGCATCATCAGCGTTTTATATTTTTCTAACTGAATGGTCATCGGCGTAGCCATTACCAGCACCGTCGGATGCCCTGGCTGCAGAGCCGCCGGCTTTAACGCCGGTTCGATGCCGACCAGCGGTATATCCGGATACATATTCCGAAGAACGCGCACGGCAGCGGCAGTCGCTGTATTGCATGCGACTACAATGCCTTTTGCGCCCTGCCTGAGCAAAAATTCTACATTTGCAATTGTCAGCCTGCGGATTTCTTCCAGCGGCTTTGTGCCGTACGGGGCATTGATGGAATCGCCAAAATAAATATAATTCTCTTCCGGCATCACTTTGCACAATTCCCTTAAAACACTGATTCCGCCGACTCCGGAATCGAATACGCCGACTGGCTGATTCCTGTCCAAAGCCAGATTTTGTCTTATCTCTTCCATTGCTTATCCCCTGGAATTTATAAACTGCTATTCATATTCTGCATTGACGTCCACCGCCGACAGCTCGCCTGCTTCATTTGTAATTCCGTCTACATGAAAATCAGAGCCGCTGTACTGCCCGCTGTTATACTGCCAGTATTTTACATTTCCAGTACCAGTATAACCAGTTCCAAGCGCCACATTCCGGTAGCGCGCAATCCATAAATCAATGCCGTCCAGTTTTGTCTTATCCAGATTTGAATTTAAAAATGTCAGATAGCTGTACAGTACAAAATCATATCCCGCATCTTCAATAACCTGTTTAAATGCCTGTATCATCTGATGCAGCTTTTCTTTCGTCATGGTTTTGGATTTATGTATGGCATCTTCCATATCAAAAGCAACCGGATATTCCAGTTTTCTTCCATTTAATATTTCCAGTACAATGCGCGCCTCTTCCTGCGCTTCTTCTGCCGTAGCTGCGCGGCTGTAACAGTATACACCTAACGGCATTCCGACAGATGACGCATTCATGTATTTGGTTTCGAATGTATAATCTTCCTGATAGTGATTGCTGATGCGCAGAAACGCAAAATCAATGCCGGAATTTTTCACACGGCACCAGTCCACGTCTTCCTGCCATCTGGATACATCGATTCCGTTGCGAATCCCCGGTGTCACGGATACCGAAGCAGTGGCTTTCTTTCCGCCGACTGTCACCGTTACATTTGCCGTGCCGTAAGATTTGCCCGTTACCAGACCTTCGCTGTTTACTTCTGCAATCTCCGGCTTATCTGATGTCCATTCTGCCTCTTCTTCCTCATATTCTGAAAATGCTGTAAATGCAAGCGGTTTGGAAACGCCCACACATAATTTCAGCGTACGGGTATTCAGCGAAACGCCGCCTGTCTGATAGCTTACCGGCTTGCACTGGATTCCTTCGCCGCCTGCTCCTGACGCCGATACTTTATAATAATAAGTCCGCCCGTCTGCGCATCCGGTATTCGTATATGTATTTTCTTCCAGCCCTTCTGCAATGCGGGTATACGTTCCTTTCGCAGACACGGAACGGTATAAATTGTAGCTTTGTGCCCCCGGCGATTCATTCCAGCTTATCTCAAGCACATCTGTATCTGTCTGTCTGACCGTAAGCCCGATGGGTGCACTCGGCGTCAGATTTCCTTCCATGATATCGCTTGCCTGGCTGAGCCCCTTATAAGAGCCATTCGTATAAAGCGCTTTTATCCGGTAATAATAAGTCCCGCCCGGCGCCACTGCACGGTCCTCATAGCCCACAAATGTGCCGCTCGGCCTGTCTGTAATTTTCTTAAATCCGCTGTCCGGCTCCGTGCTTCTGTAAATCCGGTATCCGGACGCGCCTTCCTGCTGCTCCCATTCCAGTGAAAGACTGCGGTTTGCAATATTCACATTCACCGACACCATAACCGGCGCCTCCGCCTTCGTCTGAACGGATACTGCTTCAGACAGTTCCCCGGCTGTAACGGTACCTTCCGCATCTTTTGTATAAGAACATATTTTATAAAAAAACGCTTTCCCCGGCACAATTTTTGCGTCTGTATAAGACAGCGTCTGGTTATTGGTAATCGTTTTGATTTTCCTGTAATTGCCTGCTTCCTTCACACTCCGGTAAATATAATATCCGGCTGCCGCATCGTCTTTCTGCCACGTTAGTTTCGCTGAGCTGTATCCTTCCGGTTCACAGCTTTCAAACTGCATCCCCGGCGCCGGCTGCGGCTCTTCGGGAGAAACCTCTGCCGCGTCAGATAATTTCGCTTTTACCGTCTGCCCGTCCACATCACGGACTGCGCATACGCTGTACATGTAATTTTCTCCGGCAGAAGCTGTTTCATCCTCATAAGCCGCCTCTTCTGTCTGTGCAATTAATTCATACGATTCCTGCCCGTCTGTCTTGCGGTACAGTTCATAGCCCATTGCCCCGGCTACCTTTTTCCATTCCAGCATAACCGACTGCTCCGCTGAGGTGACATTTGTAAACTTTGTCTTCTTTAAATACGGTTTTGCCGCAACGGAAGCATACTTTCCTGAATTTCCATTTTTATCCAGTGCACAGACACGCAGACGGTACTTCGTGCCAGTCATAAGATTTTTACATTTAAAAGTCAGACTGTCCGCCGCTGCTGTTCCTGCCACTGTGTAATTTTGTGCGTCTTTTGTATATTCAATCTGGTATCCCGCTGCGCCTTCCACTTCGTCCCAGCTGAGCGTTACCGCATTATATGCTGTCTTCTCTGCTTTTACAGTCAGCGGCGCCGGCAGCGTGCTGCTTTTTTTTGCAAGAATTTTTGCTAAGTTCTCTTCCCTGCAGTCCGTCTCATTTTCTGTATCAGAAGACGGCACAGATATCTGTTCCGTCCCCTGCGTGCCGGCTGCGGCCTGATTCTGTACCGGCTGCTCTGTTTCCTGTTCAGCAGCTTCAGATGAATTCTGCCCGGGCCTCCCGGTTCCCAATGCACCATCCCCGGCTGCTGCCTTCTCCTGCTGACCTTTTTCCTGCTCAGTTCCAGCGGCCTTTTCCTGCATCGGCCATTCCTCACCCTGTACCGTGCTGTTGCTGTCCGGTACTAAGTTTCCGGTACTGCCCGCGTCCTGCAATGACTGCTCTGCTTCATCCAGTCCGCTTTTTTTCTGCTGAACCGCTTCCTCCTGCTGACGGTTTCTTTCCTGCTGACTGTTTTCTTCCTGCCGGACACCGCCGTCCTGCAGCAGCGCTGCCGCTGGAATCTGCTGTGTCATCAGCACCGCCATGCCAATACACACCGCAGACAGCCGCAGCATTTTCTTTTTCTTATATGACATTACTCCCTCCATTCTCAGTCTTTCTGACACACGGTCACACGTTTTATATTACAGTCCTGGATTCTGCCATGGCTGCAGTCAACCATGCCTTTTAAATAGCAAAATCCCTGTTCTTTCTTTTTTTCTGTTTTATTCTTTTTATTTGATTTGGATTTTTCGTTTTCCAGCGGACAGACAGCCGTCCTTTTATTATTGCAGTCCTGGATTGTCCCAGACTCGCATTCCACAATCCCTTTTAAGTAACAAAACCTATTCTGCACACCCCGTCACCTTCTCTTTCGCCCATATTTCCCATTCACGCCCTGTCCATTTTCCGAATCAGAGCCAGCCCGTATGTTCCATAGCCAAGGTGCGTGGCAATGCTCAGCGGAATCGATGACATACTGCAGAAAACGCCAAAATAATCTTCAAAACTATTCTTTAATTTTCCCGCTTCCTCAGCCGTCATGCTGGCAGCGGAAGCTAAATGAAATTCTTCAATCCCTTTTGCGTGAAAACGTTCTGTAATATCCTTTTGCAGCGCCTGCATCATCTTTTTGCGGACCGCTTTATCTCCCCGTACTTTCTCAGCCACTTCGATTTTTTCTCCCTGCAGATAAAGCAGAGGCTTGATATTTAACACATTTCCAATCATTGCAGAACCGGCTGAAATCCGTCCGCCCTGCTTTAAATATTTCAGATTATCTACCGTCAGATAAATAATACACTCATTCTTAACATACTGCAGTCTGTTCCTGATTTCCAGTGCCGACAGCCCCTTCAGAGCCATTCTCCTTGCCTCCAGCACGGCGTATTTCTGCGTAACGGAAACACGGCCCAGGTCCGCAACGGTCACTCTGCCCTCATACTGCTGCGCCAGCGCCATTGCCGTATCACAGGAACTGCTCAGTCCGCTTGACATCGGAATATACAAAAGCTCTTCATACTGCTCTAAGACCTGCTCCCACAGCTGCGTGACATCGCCGGGATTCGGCTGCGAAGTATAAATGACACTGCCTCCCTTTTGTTTCCTAAAAAATTCATCATGTGTAATGGTCTGCCCTTCCAGATAAAGCTCGTCATCTATGTAAAACGGCATTGGCAGCACAAAAACACCGTATTTTCCAGCCTTTTCCTGTGATATACCGGAATTGCTGTCAGTTACAACTGCTGTCTTTTCCATAACAGTTCATGCTCCTTTTATCTATGATTTCTATTCCTATTATTACAAATTTTCCGGTATACCGCAAGCAGTTTTAGAAAGAATCATGAGGAAATATATGGGCTGTTTCCGCAAAACTTTGCTATTTCCCTGATTAATTCAAGCGGAACATTATCATATGGAAACTGAATTGCGCCTTTACTGTATTTAAAGCCGCGTTCTTTCAGCACTGGAGCAAAATGCTCTACTGCTTCCGGCCCCGGATACAGTCCTAAATGCTTTTTCTGCGCCGCAAAATGAATCAAATTGTGTCCTTTCCAAAACGTCGGCATCTGCCAGCTTATCCGCTCCTGCGCATCAGGCAGTGCTTTGCGTATCACATCACGTACCTGATGAAGAACAGGCTGAACTGAACTGTCCTGATTTAAAATATACTCATCCATTATTCTCCTCCATCCAGCTACAGGCATTTTTGCATTGTGCAGCCTGGTGCTGGGGATATTTTAGCATTATGTACTGCGGATTTCAAGACAGCAGACTTCGGGAGTGCTGTATTGGGTGTGCGGGGTATGGGGGACTGATAGTTGTACGGTGTTTCTTTCGGGACGCTGGACGGAGAAAATGTTTCCTTCGGATGTTCCGCTTCCAAAAAGCAGGAAGTTCTAAGTTTTCTGCGGAGGGGCTTGTGAAAACGGACGGACCGGCGCCTGATGCCCTGGCGTTTTTGGCTGCGGAAAGCTGTGGCACTGGCAGGCGCCTTTTGGGGACTTCAAGGTTTTATAAGACGGCAGGCAGTGTGTCCCCAAATCCTGGGTAATGAGCAGAAAACTAAGAACTTCCAGCTTTTTTCCAGAGTCACATCCGAAGGAAACACTTTCTCCGCCCAGCTGGTTATGACTGAATTTCAGTTTGATAATTTTGCTATACACGAGAAAATTCAAAATAATTTTTGAAAAAATATTTTTATCGTTTTTTTCAAATCTGCTCATTCATAGCTGTATAAATATATATGTTTAGTATTCATGAACCTGTATATTGGCATATAAACATCCGTTTACAGCTTTTCTGATTTCGATATATTTTTATAATAATCAATACTATATCTTGTATATATTCGCCTTTTCTAATCTGTATCTTGTATCAAATCAAAAACTTGTAAACTGGCGGTATATAAACTGACATACCATAAAATAACTGCCTTACATTAAATTCGAATAATATAAGTTTAGTGAAAACCAACTGAATTAATCTTAAACAAAATTTACTACCAGGCTTTCTTATATTTCTGCACTTAATGTTTTACGTATTGACAGTTTAAAAATAAATTAACACCGAACTGCCATTTTTAAAACGTAAATTCAGCCAAAACCAGCTGGAGGGAGGAGAGGTCTGCTTTTGGATGTGACTCTGGAGAAAAGCTGGAAGTTCTTAACTTTCTGCTCATTACCCAGGATTTGGGGACACACTGCCTGCCGTCTTATAAAACCTTGAAGTCCCCAAAAGGCGCCTGCCAGTGCCACAGTGTAAAATAAGCCAGCAGCGCCAGGGCATCAGGCGCCGGTCCGTCCGTTTTCACAGGCCCCTCCGCAGAAAGTTTAGAACTTCCTGCTTTTCGGAAGCGGAACATCCGAAAGCAGACCTCTCCTCCCTCCAGCGTCCCGAAAGCCCCCTCCTTCAAATATTCCAAAAATAAATTTTCTTATTCCAATTCAAAATATTTCATGGTATACTATAAAAACCGTGTCCGTTTAGCAATGCACCAGGCTAAAGCGTCCCGCAGCCTCTGCCTTCCAGTACCCCGGCAGAATGCATCCCGCAGTCGCCGCTACGCCACGCATTATAACCGGCCGGTTAAAAACACGCCATTACGGCAGACAGGAGTTTATTATGAACACAGCATCCATTTTAATTATGGCCGCCATTTTATGCTATCTCGGCCTAATGATTGTAATCGGGTTTCGTTTTTCCAGGACAAACACTTCAACCGATGACTTCTATCTCGGCGGGCGCAAGCTTGGTCCTCTCGTAACCGCTATGAGTGCAGAAGCCAGTGACATGTCCAGCTGGCTCTTAATGGGGCTTCCCGGCGTTGCGTATCTGTCCGGCGTCTGTGATGCCGCATGGACTGCCATCGGTCTTGCCCTCGGCACATGGCTGAACTGGTTCTTTGTTTCCAAAAAAATACGGTGTTACAGTCAGCAAATCGGAGCTATTACCATTCCTGATTTCTTTTCCAAAAGATACCATGATAAAAATATGCTCAACTGCATTGCTGCCATTATCATTGTCATTTTCTTCATTCCTTACACAGCAAGCGGTTTTGCTGCATGCGGCAAGCTGTTTTCCACGCTGTTTGGCGTTGATTACCTGGCGGCTATGATTATCTGTGCCGTCATTATCGTTGCATATACAGCTTTGGGAGGATTTCTGGCGGCTTCCACAACAGACCTGATACAGAGCGTTGTTATGACAGCCGCACTGATTACCGTAGTATTATTCAGCGGATATATGGCCGGAGGTTTTGATGTCGTTATGGAAAATGCGAAAGCGCTTCCGGGATATCTGTCGCTGACCAATACATATGATATTGCTTCCCAGTCTGCAAAGCCTTACGGTATCATTACCATATTTTCTATGCTTGCCTGGGGGCTTGGCTATTTCGGAATGCCTCATGTGCTTCTGCGTTTTATGGCTATCGAAGATGAAAACAAGCTCACTATGTCCAGGCGCATTGCTACTGTATGGGTTGTGATTTCTATGGCAGTCGCTATTTTTATCGGTATCTGCGGTCTGGCTGTAAGCAAAGCAGGCAGAATTGACACACTCTCCGGCAGTGATTCGGAAACCATTATTGTCAAAATTGCAGACCTTTTAAGCACGCAGGGCGCTGCGGCTGCTCTTCTTGCAGGAATTATCCTTGCGGGAATTCTTGCGGCTACGATGTCGACTGCTGACAGCCAGTTACTGGCGGCTTCCTCAAGCGTATCGCAGAACCTGCTGCGTGACACATTCGGTATCAGCATGAGCAAAAAAGCATCCCTGGCAGCCGCAAGAATTACAGTTCTGCTTATCAGCATTATCGCCATCTTTCTTGCAAGGGACCCGTCCAGCAGCGTTTTTGGCATTGTAAGCTTTGCATGGGCCGGCTTTGGAGCTGCCTTCGGCCCGGTTATGCTGTGCGCCCTGTTCTGGAAACGCAGTAACCGGTTCGGCGCATTTGCAAGCATGCTCAGCGGCGGTATTATGATTTTTGTCTGGAAATACCTGGTGCGTCCAATGGGCGGAGCATGGGATATTTATGAACTGCTGCCGGCTTTCCTCATTGCGCTTCTGTTTAACATCATCATTTCCCTGGCAACGGAAAAACCGGATGCCGCAATTGAGGCAGAATTTGAAAGAGCTTTGAAAAAATAGCCCGTTTATCGAAAACTGCCAGATTCGTAAAACAGCACATTTTTTCTATTGAATAAAATGCGCTGTTTTTCTTCAAAGGAAAGGGAACAAGTGTTAACAAATATCAGTTTTATTCCGATATATGCTGTAAATAAAACTTATACCCAGGGACTGCCCGTGTCTAAGATGCATCCTTTGTCTAAGGTGCTTCATACAATACAAACAAGGTATACTCAGGGAAATACCATATCTAAGGTATTTTGCGCAATACGCCTACATCAAACAGATAAAAGCTTCTGCCAGCTGACAGCGATATTTCATGCACTATCGCAGACAAACAGCTAAAAAATCCCCTGACAAAAACTGCTGGCAAAATGCAGCCGGAACAGTGCCGTACATTCATATAAATAAGGAGGAGAACAGATGACAGCTAAAATTTCCAATAGTAATAGTTACAGCCGTTATGCATATTCAGCTGGATACACAAAGTTTCATTCTGCTCAAAATAACACATATCATTCTGCTGCCGCCAATGATACTGCATGTCTTTCCGCTGATGCCAAATATGCTGCACATCTTTCCGCTGATGCCAAAAACACCGCATATTTTTCCGCTGATGCCAGAAATGCCGCATATCTTTTCACTGATGTCAGAAATGCCGCATATCTTTCCGCCGATACAAAGAATACCGTGCATTTTTCCGCTGCCGCCAATGATACTGCATGTCTTTCCGCTGATGCTGAAAACGCCGTATATCACTCCAACGCCTTCTCATCCTCTCCAGGCTCAGCCAGCGGGAAGACAGCGGTTTTAAAAGGAAATCAGCCCTTTCAAATCCCCGCGCATGCGGAGCGCATGAAACAGTATGCGGCAGAATTAGCAAAGCTTGCCCCGAGCGTATCTTTCAGAGCCGGAAGCTCTTTTGCAAAAGAAAGAAGCGGCAAAACTTTAACGGTAAATCCCGGACTTCTGGTAAAGATGCTGCATGACCCGCAGCAGGAAAAAGACACAATGGAAATGATAAAAGGCGTGGAATTCATCACAAGATGGATGGACAGCATCTACAAAGCGAGCGGAAAAACACTGGTATACCGGCACAGCTATATCGACAGTGACGGCAGATATTACGCCTGTTCCTATGTGAAAAATGAACGCAGTCTGAAAATGAGTGCGGCTATGAGAAAAGAAAGACAAAAGAATTCACAAAAACTGATTTTAAAAACAAAAGAAAAAGCTGCAGCCCAAAAAAAGTCCCTGCAGAAAAAATCTGCTTCAGCAAAACGGAAAAACCCGTGCATGCCGGGCAGAAAGAACGGAAATACAGCAGGTACCTCCGTGGACATACGGTTATAACTTCCCTGCATAACAAATCAGCAGACACTGTCAGACGTGTCAGAATTTCTTTGTAGCATTTTACACAAAATACCATTCATCAGACATTTTGTAAATGATGACAGAAAAATTCTGACACTTCTAAGCAGCGCCCTTCCGGCTCTAATTTATTACACGTATGCAAAACCGGGCCGGAATCTTACATCTTACATCTGACAGAACAAAAGATTTTCTTTCAGCTCTTCTGTAATCTCTCCGCCAGCCTTTTCATATTTATCATACAATGCCGTCAGTCTCTGCGCTTTCTTTGCATTATCCCGCTCGAATTTTGGAATCGAAGTCTGGTACATCGGATTCACCTTCAAAGCCGCTCTGATATCTTTGGCAAACGGACAGTAAACAATCAGAATCTCCCTGGCGACTTTATTCAGGCGGAAGCTGCCTTTCGATTCATAATTAATCCATCCCTGGTAATCTTTTACAAATACCTCGCGGTAATTATTTTTAGCCCTTTGAATTGCGGTCTTCAGCTTATCCTTTGCGTCTGCGGACAAATCACGGTTTTTACGGTAAAACTGCAGATAATCGCAGTATTCCGATGTAAGTGATTTCTCCCGGATATCATTCCAGCGCACGCCCTGAATCTTGCGGCACATCTCCCAGCGGTATCTGGCAACCGTTTCCACCATCATATCTTCTAAGCTGGCAGCTGTAAAAATCGGAAACAGAAACCGGGCCGGCGTGTCTCTGCGCTTGTCAGCCGTTTCCTGCCACATCATCGCCCTGGTTCCGGCATTCGGCATCAGAATAATATCCGGCAGCACCTCCGACATCAGCAGTTCATGATTTAAAATATCTTTTCCGTCGCCCTGGAAATTTACCTCACGGAAAAATGCCGAGAAATCAACCTTTCGTACTTTATTCAGCTCATCTTCCAGTTTTTCAACCGTAACAGCCATTTTATCAATCGCGTTAATCAGGTCATACTCACCCAAAATCGGACAGAACGTCGTCACTTTTCCGTAAGTAACCCGGTTCGCTGAATTAAACATATTGTGAATTTCAAAGCAGACTTTTTCCTTCTGGTCCTTCTGCATTTTCTTAACCTGGTCATCCGTCAGCTCGCCATTTTTGCGCTGTTCCAAAAGATAGGCCAGATAATCCAGCTCAAATTCATTTTTAGACGGTTCATTTTTGCCGCGGTAAATGCTTTTGAGCCATTCATAAATCGTATAAACCCGCTCAGACTGAAACTGGCGCAGACGCCCGGTCAGGTCATAAAGCGCTTTCGTATTTTCTTCGCCCGCAAGCTGCGTATCCATAAAGCCAAAATTTAAAAACATTTCTATAATTGGGGATACCGCGCTTTCATCCTCGACAGCCTGCATAAATACCTTAAAGTAAATATCATAAAACAGCGGCGTAATCTGTTTTCTCAGCTTATATGCCTCAGAATCCGTAGACGTCATATCCGGAAGATTCCGGTATTGCTCTACGTACCCCTTAAACGCAGCCGATTCTTCCGGCGTAAGCTGCGCAAATTCCATAATATGCTTCATACAGTCCTCTGTCAGCACATCTGTAATCTTTGTAACCTGCGCCGCTGCTGCATTTTTAAAATCATATTCCCGGTACTGCGTAATGCGCTTTTTCGTAAGTTCCGCATCATACATCTGAGATTTCTGAATAAATCCTGCCAGAAACTGAACTTCCTTTTCAACCGGCCCTAAATCCAGCTGTCTTTTCCCGCAGCGCACGGCAAGGTCGAAATACAAATGAAAAATATCATTTTCCGTTTCCGCCAGGAGTATTTCTTTATGCGATGTCAGATACGTAACCATTTCCTTAATGCCAAGCATCGCACGGTGCATCTGCGCAGACGCCTCCATGACAACTCCGACACACAAATCGTCGTCTTTTACCATAAGCTGGATATAATCTTTTAAAATATGCTTAATCAGGCTTACACTGTTGTATAATTCCCACAATTCTGCTTTATGCTTCATCTCCAGCATATTAAAATAATCTATCTGCGGAAATGCCTGTTCATCCAGCTGATATTTGCTGCAGAACGTCTGATAATCATTATAAACCGTCTGCACAAATGTATGAAACTGCCCAGTCCGTTTGTGCAGCTGCGAATACAGTACAAACATGCGGTGCCTCTGCTCAATCGCTGCCCGCAGAAAAACAACCCTGTACCGCTCATTTGCTGCTAAAATTCTCTTCAAATCATCCGCTCCTGCACAAGGAATAACAACAAGAACCGCATCCTCCTGCACGAAATAATCGCAGATAAACCAGTCCTGTTCCAATAATCCGATAATCGAATTTTTGCCAAGCACAATCTCTGCAAAACCAAGCTTCTGTTTCACGGCTCCTTCCTGAATCAGATACCACTCTTTCACTTTATCTTTACGCTTTGCAATCTGCCTGCCCTTTTGTACTTTTATCACTTCCATATTTATTACCTGCTGCTTTCTATTAGTCCTGTTTATAAAATACGCTGATTATATATTAACGGTGATTTCAGATAATTGCAAGTAATTTTGAAAGGTTTTCGATGCGGGAGACTGCTTTCAGATGAGAAAGGGATTGCTTTTGGGATGATGGGGGATTGCTTTCGGGACGCCGGAGGGAGGAGCGGGGGGGGGGGGGGTTTTTTTAGGGAAAAAAAAAAAGAACCACTCAACAAAAAAAACAAAACCCAACACACACCCCCGCATTTTGTGTGATTTTTTTTATC
>CANDJC010000036.1 GCA_947384955.1 uncultured Eubacterium sp.
TTTCTGCGGCGGGGCTTGTGGCTGCGGACGGACCGGCGCCTGATGCCCTGGCGTTTCTGGCTGCTGAAAACAGTGGCACTGGCAGGCGCCTTTTGGGGACTTTAAAGTTTTATCGGGCTATAAGCAGTGTGTCCCCAAATCCTGTGTATTGAGCAGAAAACTAAGAACTTCCAGCTTTTTTCCAGAGTCACATCCCAGGGAAAACCTTTCTCCATCCGGCTGACAGTGGCTGTTTTTACGTTTTAAATCCGTTTTTCAGCTTTTGGTCTGATTTTTGCAGTTTTGGAAGTTCCCAGCCTGTCAGCAGTTCATTTTTCCTGCATTAAATCGCCAGTCACCATATTTCTCATTTTCCTCCCGGCATATACCCCTTTACATCCTATAAACTGCCAAATTACATCCTGCATCCAGACCGTAACCCCCTTCAAACCTGAATTCCGTCAAAAACAGCTGGATGGAGAAATTTTTTCCTTCTGATGTGACTCTGGAAAAAAGCTGAAAGTTCTTAGTTTTCTGCTCAGTACCCAGGATTTGGGGACACACTGCTTCCAGCCCGATAAAACTTTAAAGTCCCCAAAAGGCGCCTGCCAGTGCCACTGCTTACAACAGCCAGTAACGCCAGGGCATCAGGCGCCGGTCCGTCCGCAGCCACAAGCCCCGCCGCAGAAAACTTAGAACTTTCAGCTTTTTGGAAGCGGAACATCAGAAGGAAAAAATTTCTCCATCCAGCGTCCCACCGCCAATACCCCCCCCCAAAAAAAAGAAAAACCATCTCCCCCCAGCATCCACCGCCAATAACCCTCAAAAGGAGAAGTCTTTCATCCCGAAAAACTTCTCCCCCTGACCCTGGCTGAATCTTCCTAATATTTGAAAAAATTGTAAAAACAACAATAAAGAATCCGAAATCCCCCGTCTCCGCCTAAGCATCAATCGCCCTTCTCAAAGCCTCCTGATGCCTGCGAACCTGTTCGATACTGTCAACACCCACATCCCGCAGATGCTCTCCGCCTTCATACTCAGAGCTTAAAAATCCCTGATACCCGGCCTTTTTAAACGCCTCCACAACCTCAGGAATCGCTACGGCTGTTTCTGTATAATCTTCATGCACATTATAAAATTTCGCATGCGTATGGAAAATATAATCAATATTATCAATAATATCCTGCGGCTCCGACCACGAATAAGTAAACGAAGCTCCCGCATAAGCCTTGTCCGCCGGGCCTGCGCCTGCTTTTTCTACCGCTTCCATCATCTCTTTCATTCCGTTCGCCATGCGGTATTCCATATTTGCCTTGCCAAGATTTAAATCATATTTAATCTTAACAAATCCCTTTGCCAGCCTCTGCGCATAAGCATCATCCACGATTTTAATGCATTCTTCCGATGCGCCCTGTCTTCTTGCCTTATCCCTTAATACATCCGGGATATTTTTGCAAAAGATTCCCATATCCGGGATAAATCCAAAATGCTTTGTGCCGGTTTTATGAATCATTTCCATATAACCGTCAGCCCAGCCGGAATTTAACGAAAACGGAGCATGTACCTCAAGCCCGATTTTTACATCCATTTGCGCTGCATAGTCCAGACTTCCTTCAATCACATCCATCGGTGTCGAAACAAGCGTGCGCAGATTTTTAAATCCAAGCATCGAAGCCAGCCGGATATCGCGTTTCATCATATTAATCTGCTCGCCTAATGACAGCGTGCGGTTATCATAAATTTTATTTTCCAAAAACGCATCATAGCACGACGGCTCTAAATGATATTCATTTAACCAGCCAAACCACTGATCCCTGAATTCCTGCGTTTCAATCGGAAGCGGGAATCTGCGTATCATCTGTTCTGCCAAAAGCTCTACGCCTGTCGCTCCTGTCTTTGCCGTTTCCTCAAGACATCCTTTAAGGTCCAGCTTTCCGTCATAATACTCATCCTGATAGCTGTAAAGGGAAACGCTTCTTTTAATATCGTAACTCATGTCCAAACCTCCTTAAACGATTTCGAAATCTGCTTCACATAAAGCTTCTGTCTGGAACGGCATATAAGACGGTGCGATAATCTGCATAGCCTTAATATGGTGTTTTCCCTTTGCCAGTCCGCCTTCTTTCATGACAGAGACTGCTGCATAATCTCCAAACTCCCAGCGGTAATCGGAATCTACCACTGTGCGCATCTCTTCGAGCGTAAATGTCTCGCCGTTTACCGTAAAGCGGATATCTTCTCTCGCTGCATCCTCGCCGTCTACATTCACCTGGATATCACGCACAATTGATAACGTAAAGCCGCGGTAATACTGCGCTTTAAACTGGAATTCATATCCGATTACTTTCCCGTCTTTTTCAATATTGCGAAAACCGTCCGGGTTATAAATCTGTCTTGCACCCATCTTTTCCTCCTTAACAGCGTGAAAAGATATCCAAAAGGCACTGGTGCCCGTATGTATGACAGTCTGTCAGTCTCTCCCCGCCTTTTGCATATCTTTCCTGCTTCCCATATCTTTTATCTGTTTTCTGACGATAAATATTCTAAAAAATTTCCTGATTTAATCTGATTAATCAAAGAAAACTTCCTTGCCGGTTTCTGCTGATTTATAAATAGCTTCCAGAATCTGTGTTACAACAAATGCCTGTTCCGGTTTTACAAGCGGGTCGGTATCGTTAATAATCGCGTTCAGCCACTGTTCCTGTTCGCGTACTGCTTCTGCTGCTGCGCCGCCTTCAAAGAAATCTACCACGCCTGCAGGAGAGATGGTCTTTTCCATCAGCTGATTGTGCTCTACGGTATTGTAAATCAGTTCATCCTGCGGATAGCTGCCGCCATGGTGAATTTCTGCGCCTGCTTTTGTACCGCACAGTGTTGTAGATGCTTCCATGGATTTTAATACATTTAATGCCCAGGATGCTTCCAGGAAAATCGTTGCGCCGTTTTTCATTTTTACAAGGCCGAATGCGGAATCTTCTACTTCAAAGGTCTTAGGGTCCCAAGGTCCGAATACATTTCCTTCCGGCCCGTTTTCCTGACGTCCGAGCTTATAAAATACCTGGCCGGATACGGAAGCCGGTTCGTAGTTGTTCATCATCCACAGTGTAATATCCAGCGCATGTGTTCCGATATCGATTAACGGACCGCCGCCCTGCAGTGCTTTGTTCGGGAATACGCCCCAGGTCGGAACCGCTCTTCTGCGCAGCGCGTGTGCTTTTGCAAAATAAATCTCGCCAAGCTCGCCTGCTTCACAGGAAGCGTGCAGGGTCTGTGTATCGTCACGCAGACGGTTCTGGTATCCGATGGTAAATTTCTTGCCGGATTTTTTCCATGCATCCAGCATCTTGTTTGCATCTTCCGTATTATGTGCCATTGGCTTTTCGCACATAACATGCTTGCCGGCTTCAAATGCTGCAACTGTAATCGGGCAGTGTGCTACGTTTGGCGTGCATACATGAACAACGTCGATTTCGATGCCCGTATCTGCTAACATTTCTTTGTAATCCGTATAAACCTTTGCATTTTCTGCGCCGTACTCTCTGGCTGCCTTTTCGGCACGTTCCGGAATAATATCGCAGAATGCGACCATTTCAGCTTTGTCTGCCTGTGTCTTAATCGAAGGCATATGTTTCTGGTTTGCAATACCGCCGCATCCTACAATTGCGATTTTTAATTTTCCCATGATTTTTTCTCCTTTTATCTAACTTTTAACTATTTAAATTATTGCTCAAAATCCGTCTGCTAAATAACAAACTGACGCAGATATTTCTGGCTTAATACAAGAGACGCTTCGACTCTTTCCTTCGAGCCTTCAAACGCTTTGTCTTCGATTTCAATACAGGTGCATCCCTCATAGCCGATATCCGTCAGCGCCGATACATATTTTCCCCAGTCCACATCGCCAAGGCCCGGCAGCTTCGGCGACATAAAATCAAGCGGATATGCCATAATGCCGCAGTCATTCAGACGGTCCGGATATACCTTGATGTCTTTGTAGTGCACATGGAAAATCCTGTCTTTAAACTCATAAATCGGGCGGATATAGTCAATCATCTGCCATACAAAATGGGACGGGTCGTAATTAATTCCCAGACTGTCGCTGCCGACGATTTCAAATACTTTTCTCCAGATTTTCGGCGTTGTCATCAGGTTCTGCCCGCCCGGCCACTGGTCAGGGCCAAATAACATCGGGCAGTTTTCGATTGCCACTTTTACATCCTGTTCCTCGGCCAGTTTCATAATCGGAGGCCAGATTTCCTTTACCAGCTCCAGGTTTTCTTCTACTGTTTTGGTCTGGTCTCTGCCGATAAACGTGGTAACCATGCCGATGCCCAGCTTATGGCTTGCCTTAATCAGATTTTTTAAATGTGTGACAGCTGCTTCGCGTTTTTCCAAATCGCCGTCCATTGTGTTTGGATAATAAGCAAGCGAAGAAATCTGTACGCCTTTTTCTTTGCTGTAATCCAGAATATGCTTTGCATAGGTATCGTCTTCCAATACCCGTTCCGCGTCAATATGGCTGACCCCTGCATATCTGCGCTCTGCCTTTCCCTTCGGCCAGCAGGCTGCCTCTACGCATTCAAACCCATGCTCTGACGCAAAATCCATCATTTCTTCGTAAGTCCATGTGTCCAGAATGGCGCTTACAAATCCTAACTTCATATACAGTAACCTCCTTCGTATCTTTTTTTAAATGTGGTTCTGATTCTCCTATACTTTTTTCGGCAGAAATCCGGTTTTCAGCCAGCTGTTTTAAAACTGCTTTTCTTTTATTATTTTTTCTGACTGCGTATTCTGAGACGTTCTCTTACGCCTTCCATATAGCCAGGCTCATCCAGCTTATAAAGCCACAGCGGAATGATACCGATAAAGAATACAATGCCCGGCAGAAGGTTTGCTGCTAAATTAATTCCGGTCTGGACAGTCGGTGTAATTTCTCCGCCTCCGACATATCCGAATGCGCCCATAACTAATAAAAATGCAGAGTTTGCAACCGCGGTAGCGATTTTAATCGCCGTGCCCTGGAAAGAGAATGCCATGCCGTCATTACGGATGCCGTGTTTATCATCAAAATCATCAATGGCATCTACCATCATGCCGGCACCGCACGGACCTGCAATATAGCCGCTGCCGTAAATAATCATGCACAGGAAGTTAAACGGTATGCTTGTCGTCGGCCCGAAATACATTAAAACAAGAGCCCCGCCCTGAATAATCATGGATATAATGGCGGTTTTTCGTTTTCCTAACTTGTCAACAACCATTGGCGCAAACGGCATTACAAGTGTTCCGACCGCCATCTGCATCATCATAAATACCGATATCAGTTCATAGTTTCCTACACAGTGCATATAGAAAAATACCGCCACGGAAATACGTCCGAGAATGCCAAACATATTAAAAAATGAATAACCCATCGCGCAAATCAGGTTTCTGTTGCGAAATACCAGCTTCAGCCCTTCGCTGACCTTGCCCTGGTCTTTCTTTTCTACCGTAATCTGCTCCTTGGACATAATTGCAACCGCCCAGAACATCGGCAGTGCAGCGACTGCCAGAATAAACGCCGTTCCCTGGTAGCCTGCTGCTTCATCGCCTTTTCCAACCCACTTTACAAGGTTCATTACGGAAAGATTTAAAATAATCTGCCCGATTGTCATTCCCATCATCTGAGCTGCATTCAGCTTGTTGATTTCCTTCGGGTCACGCGTCATAACAGCCGGAAGCGCCAGATACGGTACATTCGTCACCGTATATGCCATTCCAAGTCCGATATATGTAACATAAGCATAAACCAGCTTTCCGGTACTGCTAAATCCCGGCACCGTAAACGTCAGGATTGTAAAGATAACAAGGAAAACAGCACCGACAAAAATATACGGCCGGAAGCGTCCCCATCTGGTATGCGTACGTTCCATCAGCGTTCCCATCATCGGATCATTGATACCGTCCCATACTTTAGCGACAAGCATCAGCAGCGCAACAGCCCCGACTCCAAGTCCGAATACATCCGTATAGAAAATCGAAAGATATGTACCAACCATGGTCCAGGACAGCTGCGAAGCAAAATTTCCCATGCCATACACGACATAATTCGCAAATGTCAGCGGCTTTGTTCCATATTTATTTAATTCACTCATAACTCCTCCAAATTTTTATAACTGCCAGCTGCCTTAGATATGCAAAAACCTGTTACATGCCGGCAATGGTATCTTCAAACTTCTCGTATTTTTCCATCATCTTTGGCAGTGTATCTTTGGCTGCGGTAAGCTTCGGCACACAGACAGTAATCATATTCTGGATTTCATTGTAATGCTCGTAAATGCCGATATTTGTATTTCTTGCGCGTGCAATTTCTTTTTCGGACCAGTTCACTTTTACCTTGTCGCCTTCTATCGACATATCGCCCCAGATACCGCAGATCGGGCATTCTACTTTTGTCGTGCCGTTCATGCTCAGCAGGGAATTATGGCATACCGGACATACGCCGTCGTCTCCGCTCCATGCAGTTACTTCCTCATACGGCTTGCCGAGCGCCTGTGCGACTGTGCGTCCGAGGTCTGCGCATTTATCCATCAAAGCCTGGTCAAATAATGGATGCCCGGTACGTCCCTGGTCGTATGCGTCCACATGGCCTACGCATTTCATGCAGAAAGAAAAGCTGAATAAATCCAGCATCGGCAGTCCTAACGATACCCAGTTATGTGTCTGCGCCCCTCCTACTGAAATATAGCCTGTATAACGGTCTTTAAAATATCTTGGGTCTAATTCCGGTTTGCCTGCTTCTTTACGTTTCTTATTCTCTTCGATTAAAGCTGCCCTGTCATGCGAAGGGCCGAAACGGTCTACAAAATTTTTAAACTGCCCAACGATGCCTACCGCATAAACCGGAGCCGCAATAATAATGCCGTCCGCATCCAGGCAGGCTTCTTCCAGAATATGGTAATCATCCTTCATACAGCAGTGAATCTCTGTCTCTCCCTTATCCCGCAGGCGGCTGCAGTAATCACATGCCCGGCAGTGCCCGATATTCATGCGTACCGTATTAATAAACTCCACATCAGCCCCTGCCGCTTTTGCTGCAAACAGCGCTTCCTTCACCAAAACATCACTGCGCTGATTCCTTCTCCCGAAAGAAATTCCTAAAACTTTCATGTTGTTCCTCCTTTTTCCTTTGCTATCACAGCAAGCTTGCCTGTCTGAATGCCTGCTGAACGCGCTCTTTCTTTGTATCTCTAATTTACACCATCCCGCGTGTTCTGGCTTTCGTTTCTATTGCCACTTACACATCCATTATTTGCCTTGTTTTTCGTCAAAAAAACAAAGAAAGCAAAAATTATAGGATAATTTTTGCTTTCTTTGTTTCAAATGGCATCCTTAAATCACTGCCGCTTTCCATATCTGTTTCCTTTTTCACCATACCTTCACTGTCTCAAGCACCTTTTCATCCTGGTCCTGTGCGATAAAATCCACTGTCCCGTCCTCCCGCACCGGCCCAAAGCGGCGCACGCCTGCACTGTAGATTTCCTCCCCGCTGTCCGGGCTTTCGTTTGCATACTTTTTCGAAGGCTTTAATATAAATTCCCCTTTCCGGTCAATAATGCCCCACATTCCTCCTTTTCCGTAAAACATCTTCACCGTGCCCCCGTCCTCTGTATACGTCACCACTTCGGCGTCTGTCAGCACGGAAGCAAACCCGTTGGAAAAATAAGTGGCCGCCGCATATCTGCACGGAATGACAAGTTCTCCTTTCTGATTGATATATCCGATGTAACCAGTATTCATATCCCGCACTTCCATCAGGCCGTTTTCATAATAAAGCCCGCTCTCCGCGGCGCGCATGCCCGTTATCACTTTCGTTTCCCGAAACTGCTCATCATAAAAACGGATTTCATAAGCCCTGCTGTCCGCGACCATATATCCCTGCGGCACTTTTGTGATAACGCTGTAAGTCCCTCCGCAGTCATAGCTGAGTACCGGGTGATACAAATCCGTGCTCCTGGAAACATGCATCGTGCCGTTGTATTCAAACACCAGATATTCTCCCGCGGAATAACGCAGATTATCCCACCTTCGCACCGGCAGCGACTGTGTCCCGTCCAGCTTTTCAAAATACCGCTGCCTCTGGCTGTCATTGACAGGCTTATCCGTATGGCTGATTTTTCCCAGCTTTCGCAGCTTTTCCTGTTCATCCTGTTTTTCCCGCTCACTCCTGCTTCCGATTTCGACCGCGCTTGCCCACACATATCTGCCGGACACAAGGTCTGGCACCAGCTCATACTGCCTGCCGTCCTTTTCATAAAAACGTTCCTGCGTCTCTGTTTCGTTCCGCGTCTCTTTCTCCGTTTCATGAAAAGGCTGCATCTGCCTGTATATGTTTTCCTCTGTAAACCTGTACCATGCAGCGTCCGGCTTCTGTTTGTGGCGTTCTAACACTTCCTGATACTGTTCTTCTGAAATCTGTATTCCGTCTTCTTTATAAGTTACGGTCTGGAAATCCTCAGAGGTTTCGCTTCTGGCAGGCAGTTCAATCCTGCAGCTGTTATCCTGAAAGCGGACCGTTCCAATTCCCGTATCCGGTCTTGCAAGCGCCATGTAAATAAACGTCCCGTCGGTTTTAAGGCTGGAAATAGATTTATAATGCTCCTGATAACCCCGGACTCTGCCATCTGCCCGCTTCAGTATCATAAATCCGCCCATATCTCCCGCCACATCCGTAATATGCAATATGACCTCCGCTTCTTTATCGCCGTCTAAATCCAAAGCGGCAAATTCATAAATCTGCACAAAACTGCTGTCCGGGCTGAATAAATCCAGAATTTCTGTAAGATTTACAGGTTCTGCCCTGCTGCTGTCCTGCGCATAATAATCAATCTGCTTTCTGTCAGTCATCACTGCCCGGTAATCATCGGCCGCTTCTTCTGTCAGATACCGGCACGGCATATCTGCATCATTTACCTGCGCATCTGCCCCGTCTGTCTGTGCCCCCTGTGTACCGGCTGCTTCATCCGGCTGTCCCTGTGCACCGTCTGTTTCATCCGGCTGTGCACCGTCTGTCCTGCCGAATTGTCCTCTGGCTGTTCCATCCGGCTGCGCGCCGTTTCTGTGCACCTGCGTGCCGTTTCCGTCTGAATCTGCACCCGCTGAGTCAGCGGATGACACTGCATCTTCTGACTGAGTCCGACCGCCTGCCGCCCCGGTTCCCGGCTTCGCACTGTAAATCAAAGCGCATCCGCTGACAGCCAGCACAGGCAGTATCGAAAGCAGCAGCGCGGGAATTCTTTTTCTGCGGTATTTTGCAATGGTTACAAGCCTTTCTTTTAATACCCCCTTCTCTCCCGCCAGAGAAGCCGCCGGCGTAATACTGGCGGATGACGGCGCGCCTGCCACCGCTAACAGCGTCTCCCCGTAACGGCGGCGCTGCACAGCGCTCATGCCCCGGATAACCGCCTCATCGCAGGACAGCTCACAGCTGCGGCTGATTTCCCGGCGTATCAGAATAAACAGCGGATGAAACCAGTACAGGCTGCTTACCGCTGTCACAAGCCATTTATAAAGCAGGTCAAAACGCCTTGCATGTACAAGCTCATGTGCCAGAATCCCCCTGAGCATATCTTCTTTGCCCGTACCTTCCCATCCGCTGCCCGTGGCCGTTTCCGTCTTTTTCGCAGGCACAGCCGGAAGCACAATGACCGGATGTATCACGCCAGTCAGCATAGGCGTATCCGCAAGAGCCGATTCCGCAAGACCGATACGTCCAGCGGGTTCCAGTTCTTTCAGGATTTCTTCCGCCCGGCCCGGCGCCCTGGACAAAGACTTTTTCACCCTGCCGGTAAAATGCAGCGCTGCAAAGACATGCCAGCCAAAATATGCCAGTGCCCCGGCTGACCATAAAAAGAACCAAAAAGAAGGCCGGCAAAACCGCCCCGCAGATCCCGGCCCGGACAGCCGCCCTGTCCGGCCGTCACTGCCATCCGGCAAAGATATATCCGCCAGAGCGGAAAAAACGGACTCTTCTGCCCCGCTGCCAGTCTGGCTGGAAGATTCTGAGGTATCCAGCCTGCTTTCCGTCCGGCCGGAAGATTTCCATGCTTTCCGTCCGCTTTCCGCCCGGCTGAAAAATTCTGATATATCCGGCCCGGGCGCTGTCTCACCCGAAAATTTAAATATATCCAGTCCGAATTTCGTTTTTCCTGGAGACGGATATGTTTCCAGTCCCGCTTCTGCTTTTCCTAAAGACGGATACGCTTCCTGTCCGCCTTCTGCTTTTCCTGGAGACGGATACGCCTCCTGTCCGGCTGCCTGGCCGTTTTCTGCTGTTTCCTGAGAAGCTTTCAAGAATGCCGCGGCGTTTTGTTTTGAAAGGCTGTCAGCTGCCGGTTCTAACCCGTCTGCACGGATATCGGAGATATGAAAAACAGCCGGAAGCGTCACCGTAACCCCTGTCGGCACACAAAATCGCAGAAGCACCAAAAGCCACAGGTAATAGACTACATTCCATCCTGCCAGCCTGCAAATCACAGGCCGCAAAAGCAGCAGCAGCAAAGCGGCAAGCGAGCCAAAGAAACCCATGCGTAAAATTACTGACAAAAATTCCTGCATTTACTTCTCCTCCTCCCACAGCCCCGAAAACATCTCCTGCAGCTCCTCCAAATCCTCCCGCTGCAGCTGCTCATGCCGCACGAGTGCCGCCGCCATCGCTTTCGCACTCCCTTCATATAATTTGTCAATTAGTTTTTTTACCCGGTAACAGCTTAATTCCTCCTGTCCGACAAGCGGATAGTAATACCAGACCTCCCTTTTTTCCTGTGCCACCGCCTCCTTCTGGCACAGCCGGCGCAGCAGCGTCTTGGTAGTATCCTTGTTGCGGCCGCAAAGCGCGGCTTTTATCTGCGCCAGCGTCAGCGGCTGCTTTGCACTCCATAACACCTTCATAATCTCCAGCTCGGCATCGGTAATTTTTTCTTTTGCTTCTGACATTGGCATCCTCCTTCCAGTCGGTGCAGGTTACAATTGTTCCTTACATAGAGTATACAGCTGTAACCCGCGCATGTCAACTGCATATTACCGCTCCCTTAACGCTACACATCCGAAAGCTTTCGAATAATCCCGCAGCATTTATAACGCCGCAGCGGATAAACTTCCACCGGAACTCCTTTCTCCTCTGCCAGCCGCAGAATATGCATAAGCCCCCTGTCTGACTGGCCCTGCTCAGCTATCAGCACCTTCCACGGAATCCGCCTCAGCAAAACCCTGGTCGTTTCCCCAATACCAGGCTTGATAAAATGAATATCCGAAACGCCAAATGTCTCTGCAATCTGTCTGACCTCATCCATTCCGCATCCTACAGTATTTTTTTGCACCTCTCCCTCCCGGCTAAATTCCTGCTCTGCCTTCACCTGTTTTGTAAAATGCTTTTCCACTGCTTCTATAAAAGCATACGACAAATCTGCCTGTTCGTATTCCCCGTAATAAACAGCCCCATGAAAATCATCCTCCCCGATAATATCGCTCCTTAAAAACGTCCTGCTAATCAGTCCTGAAACGGTACAGTTCAAACAGGAGCTCGGAATCAGAATATCCTCATGCGTTCCGCAAAGCTGCGTGACTCCTGCCGGATCTGCGAGCACGGCTAACTGCGAAGACACACCCGGATAAGCAGCCATGCTCTTTTGAAGCTCCTTTAATATCGCGCCCTTTCCAGTCCATCCGTCCACAAATAAAAGCTGCTGCGGTTCATATTTTTCCAGCAGATATTTCATGGCATTGCGGTCAATTCCGCGGCCGCGTATAATCGACACCGCATAATGCGGCACTTCTATCCCGTCACTCTGTTTGAAATACCGCTTTAACAGAATGCCTGCCGCAATCCCGGCTCTTGCAAGGGAAACAAGCACCGTCTGCCTCCCCCTTTTTTCGATAATTTTCCCAGCCAGATTTGCCACCGCCTGCGCCGTAGGAGCTGCAAAATGTTCCAGTGCATCCTCATATGCCCGCATATATTTTTCCGTCGGGACATATTCCTCCGGAAGCATCTCGCAGTAATGCCTCCCGGACTGTATCAGCCGCTCCCGCTCACAGGCCGGCTGCGGCTTTACCAGCCCTGTAATATCCTTTAATAAAATCGTTACATCTTCTTCCTTATAAGAACTCCTCACGAAAGACACCACCTGACTACATAAATTTTATGATTTTTAAGCCCCACAGCCCGTACCAGCGCCTGTATCCCTTCCTGCTCCCTGCTGTGCGAATCCGTCATAATCACCACTGCATCATAAGAAGCCAGCTCATAAACAAACGTCCTCCTGTCCTTATCATAGCATCCAGGCAGTTCATATCTTACATGCAGCGGATACTGCTCTTCTTTAAATACCGCAATCGGGCTTCTTGTCGTCGCATGAAACCAGACCTGCGCCCCGGCCTTTTCCAGATGCTCCGCCATAAGCAGTGCCGGATACATAAACTCCTCCGTTCCAAGCACGAGAATACTGCCTGATAATCCGCCATGCAGAAACTCTTTTGTCTGTTTCACCAGATATCTGCAAGCCTTTTCATAATCTGCGGCAGAAACCAGCTGCCTTGCATCCACCCAGCCGCCAGCCGAAAATTCCTGCACCGTATACGCTCTCTGATTTCCCTTCCCATGCTCCGCCTTCTTTTCTCCTGAATCCCGGGCTGTCCTGCATCTGCCGGTTTCTTCCATTTCCTTTCTCTCCAAACCCTGACTTCCTGCTGACTGACAGACAGTATTTCTTTCAGTTTTATTTCTTTCTGCTTCCCGGCTGCTGTATCTGCCGCCATTTTCCTGCTGCATAAAAGAAATATATTCTCCTTTTTGCGTATACTGCCGAAGCATCTGCGAATAAGCCGCATGGTCCGTTTTCACAAGATAAAAAAGCCGGATATTCCTCCTTTCGTATACAGCCAGTGCATCTTTATCCATTCCATTTAAAATCGACGCCGCCGCATATTCTCTCTCCCCTGGATATTCTTTTTTCATAACATCTATAAGATTAAGAATCGTATTCCCAGTCGTCACCTCATCCTCTGCAAAAATAACCAGCTCCGTACGGGCCATTACCCGGTCCAGGTGATTCTTCACAAGCCTCTGCTGCACCGCATGGCTGTGTTCTTCTGAAAAATTTAAATACTGCGCCCCTTCGACTTCCTCCCTGGTCGTCTGCAGATAAAAAGCGCCCAGACTGACCGCAGTCTGGGCTCCAATCGCCGTAGCAGTTTCTGCAAATCCAATCACTAATACATGTTTCCCCTCACAGAATGCTTTTACGGTATCAGCAAGCGCCCGAAACAGAGCGAGCACCTTTCCAGGCTCTGCCGGAATATGCTTGCCCTGAAGCGGGTTTACGAGAAGATAGTCTCTTTTTTTATTGTTTTCCCTTTTTGCGACTCTTACAAGGTCTGATTCCTGATATAACTGCATAATTCCTCCATTTTCAATATATATTGCAAGCATAGCACAAAAACATAAATATATCTAGTTATTTACTTTACATAACCGCATAACCCGCTGAGGAGCTTCCTGTATCTATCCCCTCTCCACCCGGCGCACATACTCCTCATATTCCCTCAAAACATCCGCTATCCTCAGACTCTCCTCCTCACCAGCAAAATCATCCGCCCCCTGTTCCAGCCGGAAATAAAAACTCACCGTCACCTTCGCATCCCGCACCCTCCCGGCCTGTATGTTCCTCACCGTCAGCTTCACCCTTGCCAGCTGTTTTTTCAGCAGCGGAACCACGCTGAAATACAGCCGGTCGTCTTCCAGTGACAGATGCCCGAGTGACTCTCCCTGCTTATTTACAGTCAGAATCCTGTTCTCTTCAAAAGAATGCGGATATACCGTCTCTCCCTCCTTCAGCTGCCGCATTGCCTGAAACATCCGGCTGTTTCCCTTTGTACCCAGAAACGCTTTCAAATGATAAATTTCCCTGCCCCGTTCATCTGTCGTCTGAGGCTTTGCAATGCTTCGCAGCGTTTTCACCGGATGAACGTACTGCAGGGCCAGACTTTGAAAAAGCCTGGCCTGAAAGCGGAAAAACACTTCCTGCGCATGAATTTCCTGTGTATGAATCTGTTTACGGAAATCCTTCCCGGATTCTGCCGCCGTCTCGAGCAGCTCTCTGGATGCATGGCGGATACTTGTCAGAAATAATGCAAAATCTTCCTCATCCGGGTCCCACATGTATTTCCCGCGTGCCGCCCTGTAATACAGCTGTTCATCCGACACTTCCATGCTGTAGTAAAGATAAATATTTCTGTCACAAAAGGCTTTTTCATTTATCCCGGCCTTCCAGGGTATGTCCTGTTCCTTCCGGGACGCGCCCTGCATCCCTTCCTCCTTCGATGTGCCAGCGCAGCCGGATTTTTTCAGCAGTTCATATGCTTCATTAATCTCCTGCGTCCGCCTGACATGCTCCGGGCTGTCCGCTCCTGCCGTATCCGGGTGGCAGCTGCCAATCATACGGCGGTATTTTCGTTTCACTGCCGCGCTGTCATCCTGGTCAGAAATACCAAGTATCCGTTTCGCCTGTTCAAAATTCATTGTAACATCCGGTCAGATTCTGACTTTCCTTTCTGTATTCTGCCATGCATTTTCTATTTTACTCAGCCGGGTTCTGTCCTTCGCCGCCTGCCGGTTTATCCGCAGATTCTTTCGGAATATAAACTGCAAACGTGACCGTTCCGTCTTCGTTTAAAGTAAACGTCTCGATTCTCAGGCTGTCCAGCCCTTTTTCGGAATAACTGATGTCAAAGCAGTCAGACATGCCGGGCTCTGCATCCTTAAAAAACCAGGATACCCGCATTTTGCCGGAAGAAGAGCCGCGTTCTCCCATATCATACGCATATTCCACATATCCGTCCTCGTCTGGCACAAGCACCTGAACCGTACTTTCTGCCCGGTCCGCATACTGGTCAATATTTTCCGGTGTCAGACGGTCTGTCCATGCCCGGACCTTTTGTTCTGCTTCTATTTCTTCGGCGCTCCTGAAAACGGTTTCTGTTTCCTTATCTGTCTCAGCTTTTCCCGAAGCCCCCTCATTTTCTGACTTTCCTGTGTTCTCCGGCTCTTCCGCGTTTTCTGATTTTTCTGATTTATCTGATTTATCTTTATCCTCATCTTCCTGCATGCTGGTTTTATATGCAGCCGCCGCTTCCGGGTCTGCCTTTGCAGGGTCAATCGGGAGGGAAAACAGCGCATTTAATCCTTCATATGCTTCGTTTCTTGAAATCTCCCCGGTTGATTCATCATAATCATACGCTTGCTGGTTATAAAACGGCCCGTCGCTGACGCACAGGTACAGGTCATGGTCTGCAAATATTTCCACATTGTCACATTCCGTGAGCCTGTATAAAACGCCGTTTTCCCCAAATTCCGAATAAGCGCCGTGCATCGAAGCCATATTATACCAGTTCGGGTCATATCCTTTGATAAGCGGCGAGATAAAAAACGAAAGGTCTGCATATGCGTCTTGTGAAGTATCCGGCATCGGTGTTCCGTCTTCGTATTCAATCGCTGTCACCGCGTAAGTCCTGTCCTTTCTGACTGTACCGTCTGCTGTCAGCTCAAAGTCCGTAATATCCCTGCCGGAAACTATGCCAAGAAGCGTTACTTTATAGCCGTTTAAAACCTGGCTTTCCTGAATCCGCACCGCGTCGGTTCCCTGAAACGCCGCTGTCAGCCTGTCATCCTGCAGATTCTGCGACACCTTTTCCGGCGTCAGGTATTTCCATGCCGCATATGCGGTCACAGAGCCTGCTCCTAGTATAAGCGCTGCTGTTAATACTGCTGCCTGAATTTTTCCTGCATGTCTTGCTGCCATATTGTCTGTCTCCTTTGCCTGATTTAAAATTCTCTGATTTAGCCAGAAATCCGGTTCATCCATAGGAGTAAGGGCTTGTTTTAACATTTCATCTAAATTCTTTTTCATTTAAAACAACCTCCAATTCTTTGGCTAATGCTTTTCTTGCCTGATACAGCCTGCTTTTCACGGTTCCCTGGGGAATCTTTGCTATGCTGGAAATCCGGGCCACGGACAGTCCTTCCATATAATATAAAAGCACCGCCACCCGGAGCCGCTCCGGCAGCCCTGCCACCGCGCTTCTTACAGCCTCTTTCTCTTCTTCCTGTAAAAGCTGCTGTTCCGGTGAAAGCTGCACTTCTTTTTCCTTCTGCCTTTCCTGCTCCCCTGGCAGGACCTTCGTGTCTGCAATCCGCTTTCTCCATGCATATCTGCGCTTTTTATTTTTCCATATGCGCACCGCTACGGCAAGCAGATAGCTTTTCGGACTGCTGTCCATGTTCATTTTTTCATTTAATTCCATGGCCTTTAAAAAAGTATCCTGGTATAAATCTTCCGCTTCCTGCACACTGCCGGCAAGATATCTGCAGAATGAATAAATGTCTTTTCCATATGCCTGAATACATATTTCCAATTCTGCTTTTGTCATCGCTCATCTCCACTTTTAAGACGTCTTTGAAAAGGGTGATTTTTTTGCCCTTCACTCATATATTGTAACATCTTTGGAAATGGTTCACGGATTTTAGAATTTTTGTATCATATCCTTTCCGTTCAGATACGCCTCTGTCAGCGTACCGCCTTCATATTTCAGCTTCAGCGAAAAAAAAGGCTCTCCCTGTTCCAGCAGGCGGAAAAATATTTTATCCCCTTCCCATACTGGCAGGCTTGAAACCTTTGATTTTTCAATCCATTCCAGATTTCCTTCCGGACATTCGCCAATCTGCCCGCTGTAATCATCCGCTGTGTATAAAAACATATATTCCGTCTGATATCCGTCACACAGAAACGTTATAATCCCGCGCAGCTGCCACTTCAGCAATATCAGCCCGGTTTCTTCCTTCGTCTCGCGCAGCAGGCATTCCTCCGGTGATTCGTCCGCTTCAAAATGCCCGCCGATGCCGACCCATTTGTCTTTATTAATATCATGTTCTTTTTTTACTCTGTGCATCATAAGGTATTTTCCGTCCTTTTCGATGTAACAGAGTGTAGTCAGACTGCTTTTCATTTTATTTTCCTCTTTCAAATTTTTCACCTGTTTCATCATCCTATTATACCTGTTATCCGTCCGCTTCGCTACCCTGTTTTTCTTTCCGCATATCAAAATCCAAAAAAACAATTGACATAAATCATTTATTCTGCTAAAGTATTTTAATAATATACCATTTCATGCAAAATCTTTGAAATTCAATGAATTCAATGAAAACCTCTGGTATCTTCGACTGATTCCTATTTATTTGTTGTAATCATGTAAAATTTCTATTATAATGGAGGAAAGCCTATGGCAAAAAAACCGAAAGTTCACATTACACGCTGGTGGAGAAACATTTTTGTAAAGCGAAAGTACAAAGACGAGCTGTTTCGAAAGATTTTCCGGAACAAAAAGGATTTGCTGGAGCTTTACAATGCGCTGAATCATACAGATTACAAAGACCCTGATGCCCTGGAAATTACCACGATTGACAATGCGGTTTACCTTTCTATGAAAAACGACCTGTCGTTTATCATCGGCTTTGTGCTGAATCTGTATGAACACCAGTCCACTTTCAGTCCGAACCTGCCGCTGCGCGGCCTTTCTTATTTCGCGAGGCTGTATGAAACATATGTATCCAGATACAGATTAAATATTTACGGCTCGAAGCCGGTACCGCTGCCGCAGCCCCGTTACATCGTTTTTTACAACGGACGCGACAGCCAGCCGGACGTACAGGAGATAAGACTCTCAGATTTATTCGTACCGCCGCCAGAACCAGGCTGCAGCCCTGTACTGGAATGCAGCGTGCAGATGCTGAATATCAATTTAGGCTGCAGCAGGCAGCTTATGAAAAACTGCAGGAGGCTTTGGGAATATGCAACATTCATAGCAGAAGTGAACCAGAATCTGGACCGCGGAATTCCCATGGAACGCGCTGTCAATACCGCTATTGACACCTGTATCCGGCGGGATATCCTCAAAGATGTTCTGGTTCAGTGCAAAAGCGAGGTGCTGGATATGTTTTTAACTGAATATGACGAAAAACTGCATTTAAAAAATTCTTTTAATGAAGGTCTTGAACAAGGCCTGGAACAGGGACAGAACCGTATTCTGTGTCTGAACCAGAGGCTGCTTTCCAGCAGCCGGCTGGACGACCTGATTCTGGCTTCCAAAGACGAACAGTACCGGGAGAAACTGTTGAAGGAATTTGATATTTAATCTGAAACTGCAAAAAGGATGCAGCGCACACCTCTTTCAAAGACATGCCCTGCATCCTTTACTCCCAAATATTCTATCCCTTTTGTTTCCAGCCAGTTTACACTTCTACGCCAAAGTGCTCAAACAAAATCCGCTCAGCCTCTGCGCTCCAGAGCCCTCTGTTTTTCTTGCAGGCTTCATCCAGCTTTTTATACAGCGGGTCGGTTTTTCCTTTTTCTGCAAAATCTTCAATCGCCGTCAGCGGCATATCAAACTGTGTATAAGTCAGCTTCTTTCCGCCAGGAATCTTCGGCAGATTCAGTGTTGCCTGCGCGATGCTGTCAATTCCGCCGACATGCGTTACCATAACAGCCGGTTCGATTCTGCCCTTTGCAGCCAGGTCATTTGCTTCAATCAGGTCGTCATTATTGCCGCCTGTCGTTCCTACGATATGCTGGCTTGTATAATGCACGTCGTACAGATTAATCTCTGCCTTAAACTGATTGTCTGTCGGCCCTGCGAAGAAATTCATGCAGCCGTCGAATGCAAGAATTTTATCGCCAAGCTCTGCCACGGCACGGTTTGGAATATATACAAAGACATCATCATAGCCTTTGCCGCCCGTAAGGTCTACAAGCTCTTTGACCGGGTCTGCCATCTTTGCGGTATTGACATATAAAAGCTCCACACCGTTTTTCTCTGCATAAGATTCCGGAATGACTTCCCTTGCGCGTGCCAGCTTTGCATCGTCAATATCGGTAACAACAATCCTCTTCGGCTTGTTTTCAAACTGAATGCCGTAGCTGACTGCGCCAAGACCCATCGGACCGCATCCGCCGAGAATAATAATATCGCCGCCTTCCTTTGTGCCGCCTGCCAGGTCATGGTTTCTCTTGTTTGTATGGTAATTGCCATGATAACCGCCGATAATACAGCTCATCGGCTCGCCTAAGGATGCTTCAAAAAAGCTCTCGCCCTCATACGGCATCAGGCATCCCAATTCCATGACTTCATGAGGAATGACACAGTATGTACATGCGCCGCCGAAAAATTCATAGGAATATCCCGGAGAAGCAAGGCTTCCTTTGTAATTTAACGCTGGCTGCTGTGCAAATTTCATGCCCGGCTTGAACTGGTCTTTCCATTTCTCGCCGACTTCTACAATCACGCCCGCAAACTCATGTCCGATAATAATCGGATTGGTATCAATATTCTGCGGCGCGCGTTTATGCTTCTTTCCCTGTTCCACCAGCTTATAGGTAGACATGCAGATACTGTCGCTGATTACCTTTACTAAAATCTCATCTTCCTTAATTGGCGGAAGCTCAAACTCTTCTAATCTTAAATCCCTTGTTCCATACATTCTGACTGCTTTTGTTTTCATCACATATTCTCCTTGCTTTTTTATTATAATTTTAGATATTCTCTATCACGGTCTGCTTCATCAGCTCATCCACAAGCTCCCTGGAAGGCGGCTTGGTTCCGATTGTGGTAACTGCTCCTGCGGAAGCTGCCATGCAAAGGCGCACGGTCTGCTCATCGTCCAGGCCAAAATCCCACGCATACGCCAGAGCCGCTACCATCGCATCCCCTGCCCCGACGGTAGAATGTGCTTTGACAGACAGTGCCGGACATTTTACTTTGTAATCTCCGCGTACAAACATCGCTCCGCCTTTGCCCATGGACACCGCTATGGTTCCGATTCCTTTTCCTTTTAAGCCCTCTGCCGTCTGAAGCAGTTCTTCTATCGAAGCCCGGTAATCAAACTGTGCATATTCCTCAAGCTCGGCGCGGTTTGGCTTAATGATATCCGGCCCTGCCTTTAAGGCATTGCGAAACTGCTCGCCGTCCGCATCCAAAAGCACTTTTGCTCCGCGCGCATGCACCCTTTGAATGATTTCTTCATAAATGCCTTTATCCACACTGTTCGGTATGCTGCCTGCCAGGATAAATAATGTCTTTTCATCCGCATAGCCTTCCAGCTTCTTTAACAGCTGCTCTGCCGCTTCTTTGGAAATCTGCGGCCCCGGCTCGTTTAACTCTGTCACCTCGCCGTTTTTTTCAAATACTTTTGTATTGGTACGCGTTTCGCCGTCCACCCAGATAAAATCATTCTGGATGCCCTTTTCATTTAATACGCTTTCAATCGTCTTTCCGGCGCTGCCGCCTAAAAATCCCACTGCCGTGCTGATGCCGCCTAATTCCCGGATGGTCTTTGATACATTAATGCCTTTGCCGCCCGCATCGTACTCTACTTTCTGAATCCGGTTTAAGCCGCCCGGCACCAGCTCCTCGATTTCTACCGTCTTATCAATTGCCGGGTTCATCGTTACCGTAACAATCATCCGAATCACTCCTTTCCTGACAGAATATTGTACACTGTATCCACATCTCCGGATGCCAGCCGCTCTGCCGCGGTATCGTCTAACATCTTTTCCGCAATATTCGAAAGAATATCCAGATGTTCATCTCCGACGCCCGCAATGCCGATGACCACATGCACTTCATTGCCGTCCCAGTCCACGCCCTTTGGAAATGTCATAACGGCAATGCCGGAAGCCTTTACCTCTTTCTTTGCAGACTCCACGCCATGCGGCAGCGCTAAGCCGCTTCCCATAAATGTAGAAAATGTCTTTTCCCTTTCAATCATGGCCTCTACATACGGCTGGTCTACGTATCCGCTGTCTGCAAGCATCTGTCCGACACTGCGGATGACATCGTTCTTCGGTGCCGGTTCACAGTTTACACGGATATTTTCGCGGTAAAGCAGTTCCTTTTTCGGTGCCGCAGCTTCTTCTTTTTTCTTTTTAAAAAACATAATCTTCCCTCCCGTTTTTAACTGATTTGATATTTATTTTTCTGACAATTTCTTCCTGTCTGTCTTTCTGTATTTATTATAGGTCTGCCTTCCCCTCTTTTTCAATGAAAAGAAACTGAGATTTGGCATTATCAGATAGTGCCAGAGTTTTTTAAAGTCCCGAAATATATTTGTTAAAATATTTCTTCAGATTCTTAGACAGTAAATCCCGAATCTCCTCTTTCTCTCCCTTTTGCACGACATCCATAAATTCATAATCTTCAATCAGCATACTGCTGATATACCCCATAATGTCATTTCCCGCCTTTGAACTGTCTTCCGCCGGCGCTAACATAATAAACACAATCCGAATCCCTTTCATATACGGATTCTCAAACGGCCCTAAATCCTTCGTCATGCAGATGGAAAATTCCGGCCGCACAACGCCTTTCGTGCGCGCATGCAGCAGTGCAAAGCCGAATTCCGCAAAAATCTGGCTGGCAATCTGCTCCCGCCTTAAAATATCTTCCCGAATCATCTCCTGGCGGTCCGAATACGGGGACATTTTCTCGCCGACCGCAATTAAAAGCTCCCCAAAGCTGATGCGGGCATCGACACGGAAAAAGTCCATGTATTTAATCAGCGCATTAATCTGCGCTGCGGCCAGGTTGATTTCTTCTAACTGCCTGGAAAATTCATCCGATTCTTTCTGCTTTTGCGGCATCCGCTCGTATTTGCCGACCATATGCCGGATATTTTCTACATCTTCATCGCTCAAAAGCGGATTTACAAATACAATCGGAATATCGGTCTGCTCCATTGGAATACTGGATATGAAAAAATCGGTCCGGCTCATAATATAAGGCGTAATATCATGCTTGCCGTATGCCGTCAGCTGCATTCTGCCATGAAACAGCTTTTCCAGCTTCGAAGACATCAGGCGGGAAATGCCGATGCCGCTCGAACAGATAACGCCGGCCTGCACTCTGCGTATTTTATCCTGGCGCCCTTCTAACCTTACCATGGCGGCTCCGAAATGCACCGTCAGAAAACCGATTTCCTGCGGCGGCACTTTCCTGCCTGTATATGCCTCTAAAACCTCCGCCACCTTTTCACACTGCCTGTATATATCCGGATAGCTGATTTTAATATCCTCCAGCACCGGATTTTGAATCTGCATGCCGTAAACAAGCCTGATCAGTGTCGGCTGCAGATGTGCTAACAGGCCATGAATAAATCCGTCGTCCTGTTTCATTAAATACGCCTGCTTCGAATCGTAAGCGTCAATCATTTCGTTAACCAGCTGCTGAAGCTCTTTGTTTTCAATTTCCAGCTGCTTTTCATCATTCCACTGGATTTTTTCGTGCTTCGCTCCCTTCAGGTGCAGGCAAATATAAGAAATCTCCACTTCCGGTATGACAATCTGAAATTCCTCTTCCAGCTTTTCCACAATCACCTGTGCCAGCCGGTAATCATCGTCCTTTGCAATTTTCTGCTTCCAGTTTTCATCGTAATCAATCACTTCATCTTTCATAATGCGGTTAATTGCAATCGAAATATGAATAATCAGGCCCACATAGGAATTTTCCGTCAGCGACAGTACCCTGTCATTTCCCATCCGTGTGATGCAGTCCATGACCCGTTTTACAATATCATTATTTAAAATCTGCCCGAGATTTGTCTTTTTCAGCGCTTCATACGGCAAAGCTTCATCCTGAATTTCCCCGTAAATCTCACGTATCAGTTCCGTATCCATGTTTTCACTGATAAATCCGCGGATGGCCCTGCGGTAATTATCCTCGCTGCCCTCGACAGAAATGCCGCTGCCCGGCTTGCGGTTTACAAGCAGCCCGTACTGCGCGAGCCACCCTTCCACCGCATCTAAATCGGAACTGACCGTTGCTTCGCTGACACCGGACTGACTGCTGTAATAATAGAGCTTTCGAAGCCCTTTTTCTTTTAAAATCTGCAGAATCAGACGTTTTCTGCGCTCCTCGCGGTTGCCGGCATCATAATCCTTTAATGTGCTGCAGCAGGAAAGCAGTCTCTTCTTTTCTTCCTCACTGCCCGCAATCCAGATGCCGACGCCCGTTTTGGATTCAAATGTCAGCCCGTATGATTTCAAATATACATGAACCGATTCCAGCTCCCTTTGCACCGTCCGCCTGCTGACCCCTATCTGTTCTGCAAGATACTTTACGGAAACAGCAGCGGGCTCGCGCAGCAATACCTGAAAAATCTGTTTCATCCTCGGTGTCATTTCCATAAATCTGTATCCTTTCTTTTTATTTCAGTCTTCCTGCGGCTCTGCCATTATAAATTCCGCTTTTTCAAATCTTCTACTAAAGTTTCATACTCCGGCGCCGCTAAGAAATTCGTAATCAGTACAAGCTCCGCATTCGGATTGCTGTGTGCGGCGCGTTCGCCCAGCTCCTGATGCGTAACAACCAGCTGGACATCCGCAGGTATGGAAGAAACTGGCGTATGAATGACCTCAATGCCTTCAATGCCTGCTGCCGTAATTTTTTTCTTTAATACCGTAGCGCCCATAGCACTTGAGCCCATGCCCGCGTCACAGGCAAATGCAATCTTTCTGATTTTTCCGCCTGCCTGTGCGGATGCTGCCGCAGGTGCCGGTGCCATGCCTTTTGACTGACGCTTCATGGCATCTTTTTTCGCCTGTGCTTCTTCTAAAGAAGTATCCTTGCCCAGAAATTTCAGCAGAGGCATCGCTACCGCAAAGGATACTGCTGCCGATATCAGCACTCCGGCAAACAGCCCGATATAACAGTGCCGCTCTGCCATCATCGTAAGCGCGATAATGCTTCCCGGCGAAGCGGTAGAAACAAGGCCCACGTCAAACAGGCTGAAAGATAAAACGCCTGTCGCGCCGCCTGCGATAACTGCCAGTAACAGGAACGGATTCATCAGTATGTACGGAAAATAAATCTCGTGAATTCCGCCGAAAAAGTGAATGATAACCGCACCCGGCGCCGAGCTTTTCGCACTCCCTTTTCCTGCCAGGCAGTAAGCCAGCAAAATACCAAGCCCCGGCCCCGGATTTGCCTCTAACAGGAAGAAAATGGACTTGCCCGCTTCCTGTGCCTGCTGGATGCCGAGCGGTGAGAAAATACCCTGGTTTAACGCATTATTTAAGAACAATACTTTTGCCGGCTCGATGAAAATACTTGTCAGCGGAAGCAGGTTATGCTCTACCAAAGCTCCGACGCCCGCGCTCATCATTCCAGTCAGCCCGTTTACAAGCGGCGTAATTCCAAGCATTGCTAAAATCGCAAGAATCATGCCGATAATGCCGACCGAGAAGTTATTGATTAACATCTCAAATCCAGGCGGTATATGCCCTTCCATTGCCTTGTCAAACTTCTTAATCACCCATGCCGACAGCGGCCCGACAATCATAGCACCTAAAAACATCGGTGCCTCAGAAGCTACAATTACACCCATAACCGTAATCCCGCCAATCAGCGCACCCCGGTCGCCGCCTACGACTTTGCCGCCCGTATACGCGATTAAAATCGGCAGAAGCATATGAGACATCGGGTCGACTAGTCTTGCAATCGCAGCATTCGGCAGCCAGCCTTTTTCAATAAATAAAGCCGCAATAAACCCCCATGCAATAAATGCCCCGATATTCGGCATTACCATGCCGCTTAAAAATCTTCCAAAAGTCTGTACTTTTTCTTTCATAATCACACCTCTTTTTTCGTTTTCAAAGCACGACCGGCCAGTCATATCTGCTTTTTTGCCATCGAATCCTTTTGGATGGCTGCTAAGTGTATTATATGTTAAAACTGCTGCATTTTACAAGAAATAGAAAAAGAGATTTGGCACTATGACTTAATGCCAAATCTCCTGTAAATAAATTTTGACAGATTCTTCATATCTGAATGCTTTTGACTGCTTATTTTTGCGATTTTTGTGCTGCGATTTTTATGCTGTGATTTTTTTCATGTCGTTTGCTTCCTGCTGGAGGGTTCCTCCCTGGTTTGTTGGGTGATAATTGTACGTTATTGGGGAAGGGACGCTGGAGGGAGAAAATTTTTCCTTCGGATGTTCCGCTTCCAAAAAGCAGGAAGTTCTAAGTTTTCTGCATCAAGGCTGTGGCAGCGGACGGACCGGCGCCTGATGCCCTGGCGTTACTGGATGAATTTAGGCAGTGGCTCTGGCAGGCGCCTTTTGGGGACTTGTAAGCTGTATCAGACGTCAGGCAGTGCGTCCCCAAATCCTGGGTATTGAGCAGAAAACTAAGAACTTCCAGCTTTTTTCCAGAGTCACATCCGAAGGAAAAATTTTCTCCCTCCAGCTGACAGTGGCAGTATTTCACGTTACAAATCTGGCTGAAGTCATTTATTTTCAGGCAGACTGTTGAAAATTAAAAGAACGTTATCAAATGGATTATGAAAAAATCGCCCCCTTTCCCTGACTAAGGCCAATTGTATTTTACTTATGGAAACCCAGTCAAAGCTGAATTTAAGTGCCCTTCAGCCCGGCACTGACTGCACTGACTGGGTTCCCGACGTAAAATCGGGGACGCCTAAGCCAGTGAAGAGGATGTAAAGGCTTATTAACTTCTGAAACATTTGAATTTACTGGGGCTGGGCCGATTTTGGATATAGAAAACTGACACTGCCAGGTAAAACCAGAGAGATGAAATTATGATATCATTAATATCTCTCTATGATCAGCCTTTTCAAGATAACAGCTATTAATGAGCAAATTTGAAAAATGCACAAAAATGCTTTGATTTATTCATGTCAAAATACAAGATACAAAGAACAAAAATATTTCATCTTGCTCATATTGTATATTTTAACTATACTACTCCAGTTTACAGCTTTTCTGATTTTAATGTTCATTTATGTTAATATATACTATATATTGTATTTAGTTATATTTAAACAATATATATATGGTATGAAATCAAAAACTTGTAAACTAGTGTTAAATTTGCTCATTTATAGATTACAACTGTAAAAGTCTGAATTGAAACTTTAAGCAAAGATACATAAACCCGAACCAGCAGTATGAACCATAATTCACTAACGTACAGCCAGGTCTGAAACGTAAATTCAGCCACTATCAGCTGGAGGGAGCAATTTTTTCTTCGGATGTGACTCTGGAAAAAAGCTGGAAGTTCTTAGCTTTCTGCTCAATACCCAGGATTTGGGGACACACCGTCTGACGTCTGATACAGCTTACAAGTCCCCAAAAGGCGCCTGCCAGATCCACTGCCTAAATCCATCCAATAACGCCAGGGCATCAGGCGCCGGTCCGTCCGCTGCCACAATCCCGGCGCAGAAAGCTTAGAACTTCCTGCTTTTTGGAAGCGGAACATCCGAAGAAAAAATTGCTCCCTCCAGCGTCCCTTCCCCAGCCCCCATTCATCTATCCACACATCACCCAATCTCCCCCTCCCTCTCAGGAAAAGTTTCATACCCCTTAAACACCTCCGCCTCAATCTCTTTCGTATATTCTGTCACCGGCATCTGAATCACATCCGCCCTCAGCTTTAATCCATGCACTCCCTCAGGCACATCCGGCTTTGACAAAAATGTGATACTGGACGCATGCCCCGCCGGCACCTTTGGCATGGAATTCAGATAATCGCTGGCATAAAACTCCAGGCTCACATCCAGAGTACATTCATATTCCACACAGACAAAATACATGCCGCGCGGACAGCTCTGTTCTAAAGTGTTCCACGTATCCTGCTTCATCCTTTCAAATTCAGAAGCCGTCATATGTATCAATGCGTTTCTTTTATATTCCGGGTTTTCAAATACCTTCTTCTGCTCCTCCCATACATCGGCACGTTTTACGCGGTTAATATAGCAGATGCCGTCCCGCGTTACTCCGTGTTCATCGGTAATAGAAAATGGTATCTGCGCCTGTTCCCTCAGCCCTGCCCGCTCATCCTCTATCCGGAGCCGGACTGGTTTTTCAATATAATATTCTTTCGTTTCCGGCTGCCAGACAGCGCGTGCATGATTCCACCGCGGCAGCTTTTGGGAAGGAACCTCAAACTGATACTGCTGGCATTGAATCCGCTCCCAGTTTTCACTGAAAAAAACGCTGTCCTCCGGCAGCTTCCAGCCCGCATCCATCAGCTTTGCAAAAAGCAGTGTCCGCTCGAAATCATCCTGGCTCACAGGCTCTAAGCTGCCGCTCTGGGCAGAAGTAAAATTCAGTTCGCCGCAGTCCGTTTTCAGTTTTGAGAGAAAAGAAAAGCTGACACCGCATAACTGCTTCATCCGCTGGCGCATCGTCCGTTCCTGGCAGTAGCTGCTGTGCAGCCCCGAAGGCAGTCCTTCCTTTGAAGCCCTGTCCCGGCTGGACGGTCCTAAAACGAACAGCTGTGCCTGCTCCGCTTTGCGCACCATTGCCGCAAAATGATATGGTTTTCCCTGACAGCAGACATCTCTGCCAATGATTTTAATTTCATCGTACTGATGCATAGCTGTAATATCAGATAAAATCTCAAAATTCATGCTTCTTTCCCCTTTCAAATGACCATATAAATGCTTTTCCATAGCCAGACACTATACAACTGCCTCCACCAGCATCTTTTCTCCGATCTGCACCCGCTTTACCCCGGCTGTCTTATTCTTATTAAAATTAAAACTTAAAAGGTATCCTTTCTTCAAATGATAATGACTCAGATATTCAGCAAGCTGTCTTTCCCCTTTTTCATGATATGCACTGCCTCTCCAGATTTTCAGTTCAATGATAAACTGCTCCCCGCGGTAATCCACAATCACATCCGTCCGTTCCAGGTTCCTTGTTCTGGATTCTATATAATAATTTCCCGTACCATTGATGACCGGACGCAGAAACAGCAGAAAAAACCGGCGTCCGTCTTCTTCATAAAATTTCTCCCCCTCAGAGCCATAAAGTTCATCAAAAACTTCCACAAACCGCTCAAGCACCTTTTCCATATTTAAACGTCCGTTTTCCAGAAACTGATTTTTATCCTGCAGCGCTGTTTTGTAAATAACGCTGCTTTGCATTTCACTCTCAGCAAGGAATCTGTTGTAAAGACGCGTTTCAAAAATCCGGTTCGAAGTTACAAGATGACCGCCGGATACCTTTACAAATCCAAACATCAGCGCCATATCCGCTGCTTCGTCGTCTGGATTATACACAATGCTTTTTCCTGAAAACAGCAGTGACCGCAGCATTTCTTCCAGCTGCGGATATTCACTCAGCTTTCCTGTCATAGAATCAAACAGCGGATTTTTTTCTGCCAGCAATAATCGGACTGCATCCTGGAAGCCAGCCGGTGTCCATGCTTCTTTTTTTGAAAGATAAGGCTCCATCCGGCTGATTTTTTCATCCATCAGCCTGCAAAGCCTGGATACCAGTACCGGATATCCTGATGTATAATCATACAAAAGCGCTGACATCTGATATACATCCATCCCTGTATGATAATCCGACTCATAATCCAAAAGCATCCCAAAAATCCCGTCTTTTGACAGACTCATATCCGTTTCAAAATCAGCCGCTATGTTCCACGGGCTGTTTACTTTATGTTCTTCATCTAAGCGGATTTTCCTTTTGACATTCCTGACATCATAAAGACCGGCTAAAATCACAGACTGAAAAGATGCCCTGTTTTTCAGCTCCCTGTCCAGGTAACAGCTGCGAAGCTGTGCCAGGAAATCAAGAAATACCTGATTGTTCGAAGCACTGTCTGCCTCATCCGCAATCAGAACCACCTGTCTTATGCTTTGTTCACAAAACTGCCTCAGGCCCTGAAATAAACTATGAAGATTCAGCCCGTCATCTTCTTTCAGAGCATCGAGTATCTGCAGAGCATCCTCCTGTATTACATGCAAAGGCAGCCTGTCCGCCTCTTCGCAGATTTCCTGTGCAAAGGCTCTGCAGAAACTTCTTTCATCCGCAAAGCAGTCCTGGCTGAATTTTTGAAAATCAAGGCTGATTACACAGTATTTTTCAGACAGTTCTTTTGCAAGCGCGGCCAGCATGGTTGTTTTGCCATACTGCCTGGCACGGCAGATTGTGAAATAACATCCTTCTGCAATCATAGCATAAATTTCTTTCAGCTGCCTTGTAATATCTGCCATATAATGTCTGCCCGCAATACACGGCCCGGCTGTATTAAATTTTTTCATGCGTAAATCCTTTCTTAAGCATAGGCTCTCTGGCTGTAAACGCGTTGTTTTTTCTGTATTCACACCATACCACTTACAGCCCGAAAAGGCAATTCCTGAAACTACTTTTCCACAATATTATGCAGCCAGATACCCTTTTTCACCAGAATAAACCCAATCACGCACTTTATGATATCCCCAAGCTGCACTATAACATACACCGCAGTCACAGGAAGGCTTGTAAACCTGCTGAGCGTATATGCAGTCACCACGCTGACACACCAGATAAACACGCTGTCAAACAAAAACGTAATCAGTGTTTTCCCGCCGGAGCGAAGCGTAAAGTACGCTGCATTCAAAAACGCATTCTGCGGCATAAAAACAGCCGCCGCCATAATAAAATATTTTGCCAGCTCCTTTGCCTGTTCATTGATATGATACAGCTTCGGAAAATACGGCGCCGCAAAAAACATAACCGCCGCAATGACACTGCAGCACATAACGGCAAATGCAATCATCTTATTATCCGTATCCCTTGCTTCCTTCATTTTCCCGGCTCCCAAAAGCTGTCCGACAATAATTGCCACAGACTCTCCCATCGCCAGAAATACAATATTAAACACATTGCTGATGGTATTTGCCACATTCAGCCCTGCCACCACATTCAGCCCGCGCACAGAATAGCACTGTGTCAGCATCGCCATGCCGGCAGCCCATAATGTTTCGTTAAATAAAAGCGGACTCCCTTTTATCATAATCTGAAAAACCAGCTCCTTCGGAATCCGCAGCGTTCGGTAAAGGCCCTTGATAAAGGAATACGTTTCCTCCTCCCTGTGCACCCGGACGACTATAGCCAGCATTTCCACATACCGGGAAATCACCGTAGCCGCAGCAGCGCCGCGCACGCCTAATGCCGGAAATCCCAGCTTCCCGTAAATAAGCAGATAATTAAACACCAGATTCACAAATACCGCCGTAATCCCGGCCTTCATCGGCAGCACCGTCTGCCCGCATTCCCGCAGCGTGCTCGAATAGGCCTGTACAACAGCAAACGCCGGAAGTCCGAGCAGCATAATCCTCAGATACTGCTTTCCATATGCAAGCGTCGCTGCGATATCTTCACTGCTTCCCTCTCCCTTTAAATAGGCACGAATCAAAAAAGTCCCTCCGGCAAGAAAAATCACCACGGTAAGAAGCGTCGCCGCAGTTACCATCCACAGCTTAAACCGCATCGTCTGGCGCACGCCTTCCTTATTTCCCTGCCCGTAAAACTGCGCCGTAAAAATTCCGGCACCCGATACCCCGCCGAACAGACACAGATTATATACAAAAATCAGCTGATTCACAATCGCAGCCCCCGACATCTGCTCCGTGCCTGTCTGCCCGATCATAATATTATCCAAAAGACTTACAAAATTAGTGATTCCGTTTTGAATCATAATCGGAACCGCAGTCAGAAGCACCCTTTTATAAAAATCCCTGTCTCCTATGAATTTTGACAGCCTGCGCATGTTCCCCTCCTTTGTTTTATCAGTGCGTGAAAAACAGCACCCGGATATCCTGTTCCAGATGCTGCATGTTCTTAATATCGTTCCAAAAATTCCGCCCGCCTGGTTTTCTTTACTTTCTTTCCACCTTTATTATACGTAATCATGCAGATAATATCAACCAGTAAACTTACTTACAGCTGATAAACATATTTCCGGTTTGAAATTCCCCATTTTTATGTTATAATCTGACTTGACCGATACACGAATAGAGGTGACTCACTTATGAAGATAGCCATCGTAGATGACGAACCAGACTGCCTGAATCATATGAAAAAAATCTGTGATGACTTCGGCTCGCGCTTCCTGTGCCCCATAGAAACCGTCGCTTTCCGAAACGGCGAATCCTTTCTTACCGCATTCAGGGCCGAAACCTTTTCCATTGTCTTCATGGATATTTACCTGGAAGGCATTGACGGGATTGCCGCCGCGCTGAAAATGCGAAACACAGACAGCAGCTGCCTTCTGATATTTTTAACTTCCAGCATGGAATTCATGCCGGAGGCGTTTTCCTGCCATGCGTTTGAATACATTGTCAAGCCGGTCTCCAGACAGCGCATATTTGACGTGCTTTCAGACGCGCGGAAGGTGCTGCCGCAGACACAAAAATACATAGAGCTGGTCAATGACCGCAAAACTGTCCGGGTGCCCCTCGACGGCATTGTCTCTGTCGTTACGGACGCTCATTATCTGGATATCACGCTGACTGACCAGACGAAGCTGCGGTGCCGCATGACGATGCCGGAATTTGTGAATAAAACAGAGTCCGATGCCCGCTTCATTCCGATTAACAAAGGAATTGCCGTAAACGCCGGACATATCCGCGCATTTGAAAACTGCTGCTGTATTATGGAAAGCGGCGCCCGTTTTCCGGTCCGGATACGGGATAAAATAAAAATCGAACAGGCAGCCTGGGAGTATAATTTCAATAAAATAAGAAGCCGCCAGAGGCGCAGAAAGGATGACTGAATATGGATATATCAAAATGGATGTCCGCACTGCTGCAGCTTCTGATTCTGATACCTGCAGCCGTATCGTTCTACCTGCCCGCGGTAAATCAGATGAAATATCCCCCGGCAAAGACTGCTTTTTTATGTCTGCCTGTACTGCTGCTTTTTACGCCTGCCGCCGCTTTCCTCCATGCCGTGCTGCTGATTCGTACAAATATCCTGCTGCTTTTATTCCTGGTGCCGTTTTTTTTCCTGTACCGGCGCACAGTAAACCTGGACATGCCGCGCTGCCTTGCCATTTATATCGGAGTCTGTGCCATAGAGACATTTCCCATGCAGCTCGGCTATGCTTTTGATTCCGCCCTTCATCCGGCATCCGGCGCGGCTGACCTGTCCTTCGAGGCAGCGCTTTTTCGTCTCGGACTTTCCTGCCTTTTGCTGGCGGCTTTTATCCGCCCCGCTGTCCGGTATTTTTCATGGGCTGTCGACAGCCTGGATTTTCCTAAAATATGGTATTCAGCGGTTGCTTTGTCCGTTATATTTCTTGTATTTAATGTACTGGCTGTCCCCCAAAAATATGCCACTCTCCATGCAGGAAGAATGCACTGGCTGTTTCCTGTATTTGAACTTTTCGCACTGGCAGTTCTGACAGCTGTTTATGCACTGTTTTATCAAAACGCATCCGTGATACTGAAACATACGAAACTAAAAGAACGCTCAAGACTTCTGGAAATGCAGTCGCACCAGTACCATAAGCTGCAGGAACATATCCAAAAAACCGCAAAGCTGCGCCACGATTTCCGCCACTCCATCCGCCTGCTTGCTTCCCTTGCCCAGAAAGGCGACATCGGCAGCATCCAGGCTCATTTAAAAGAATATGAAGCCGGCTTTCCTAATAACAGCATGGCGGACTACTGTAAAAATGCAGCGCTCAATGCCCTGTTCGGCTACTATCATGAAATGGCCGTTTCCGCCGGCATCCGTACCGACTGGAACATTGAGCTTCCGGAGCCGCTTGTTTTTTCGGAAACAGACATGGCAGCGCTGTTTGGAAATCTGATGGAAAACGCCATCGCCGGATGCCAGACGCTGCCACAGGCTTCCCGCTATTTCTGTCTGACCGCGGAAATACAGCATACAGACAGCCTGTATATCGTTTCCACAAACAGCTTCGACGGAGTCACCCGAAAAAGAAAAGAAAGATACCTCTCCACCAGACACAAAGGGACGGGACTCGGACTGGCCTCGATTGCTGCTGTTGCAGAAAAATACGGCGGCTCAGCTAAGATTTCTAACAGCGATACGGAGTTTTTTGCAGATATCCTTCTTAAAATTCATAAAACTTAACACCGTTTTTCAGGGGCAGATTATGCTTCCGCTGCCCCCTGTTCTTTTACAGTACCGATGCCCGTCTTGATTTCAAACCAGTCAAACTGCGCCTCGTTATCACTGTCCGTTCCATTCCCGGAAGCAAACATGCCGAGCATCGTGCCAGCCATGCATCCGACCTTCTCTGGATTCATCTCTGCACCGTCTGCAGTGCACAGTTCTCTCAGGCAGGATTTGTGCGCGCCGTAACGGACACTGAACTGCTCGCCTTCTATCTGAATCTGCAGAATAATATCTGCTTCTTCCCACTCAGCCTGTGCCACAACTGTTCTTATTGTGATGCTCTGAAATCCCGGCATATGCGGCGGCACATCATATTCTGAGGTGTATTTTACAAATCTGACTATCTGCTTTCCGTTTTCACAGGCCCTTTCCAGGTGGTACTGATGATTCATCGCCCCAACGGCTGCCATCCCCGCGCTCTGTGTACCATCGGGCATAAATGTCATCTGACAGGTAATCACCGTATTTTTATCACGCTGTCTCCTTGCCACAAAAGCCGCAAAACGGTCTTTCCGATACCGCGGTACAAAACTGACCGGTTCTATCTCCTGCGCCAGCCGCTGGCTGATGCATTTTAATATAAGCCGCGAATTCTGTACTTTGTAAAACGGCTCATACGGAGTTCCCCAGAAATTCCAGCATAACTGCAGCTTATTGATTTCAGAATTTTTTGATACAGCCGTAAAGTCATCAAACTCCGGTTCCGGCGGGTATTCTGTATACGGAAGGCTTGCAGGCATGTCATATTCCATTTCCAGCTTTCCCGTCTCCGGGCTGAGCAGCGGCCAGTCCCGTTCCCACACAGCCGGGCAGAGAAACGTTTCGCGCCCGAGATTTTTGTATTTTCCTTCAATCAGCCTGGATGCCAGCATTACCGCATACCAGCTCCCGTCCGCAAGCTCGATAAAATCCGCATGCCCGACATTGGTTACCGGACAGGAAAACCCCATGTGCCGGTGCGTCATAACCGGATTGGCCGGATTTCCTTCATAAAATCCAAAAATATCCCTGCTTCTGGCAGTCATCACCGCATGATAATGCTCCGTGCCGCCTTCTGCGATAACCAGATGATAATAATCCCCCACATGATACAAATGCGGAGATTCCGGAGAGGTGCCGACACGGAGCGCGCTGTTAAAAATGGTCACAGGCTCCCCGGCCATTTTAAAATTCTCAATATCATACTCTGCCAGCCAGATACCCCGCTCTTTTACTCCCGTTCCGTTATCCCAGACATTTCCCGTGCCTAAAATATAGCACTTTCCGTCATCATCAAAAAAAATCGATGCGTCAATCCCCGGCACATCATCCAGCCAGTGCGGCTGCGACCACGGCCCCGCCGGATTACGTGCCGTAACGATATAATTTCCCCTGTCACAGAAATTGGCATTTATCATATAAAACGTCCCGTCATGGTACCGCAGCGTAGGCGCCATCAGACCGCCGGTCATGCTGTTTTTTTCTACATGAAAGCCGTTTTCTTCTGTAAGCGCATAGCCTGACAGCTCCCAGTGAGCCAGGTCCCTGCTGTGAAATACCGGGATTCCCGGAAATAATTCAAAACTCGAACAGGCCAGATAAAAGTCATCCCCTGCCCTGCAAATCGACGGGTCCGGATAAAAGCCTGGAATAACCGGGTTTTTTATCTTATGATTCATTTTGTACCTCCTTTTTGTACATCCTTTTTCCTGAATTGCTTTCGCGCAAAACGGACTGCTGCACTCTGATATTTTTATTTTACCAGGTGTGATTCAAATGCGCTTTTAGATTTCAAACCTGATGCACATTCTATTCTGACTTTTTTCTCCAGAGGTATTTTTTGCTGTCAGGATGATGTATTACTTTTCTGACCTTTTTGCAATATGCTGCTGTTCCAGCCAGGAAATCACATTTTCCAAAGAAGGCAGCACCGCCGCTGTCATTTCACGGAATTTCCCGCCCGGTTCCTTCATATCAGGAATACAGACCACATCTATCCCAGCCGCCAAAGCCGCCTGTATCCCCGCCTCGCTGTCTTCAAGCACCAGGCAGTTTTCCAGCGGTTCATTTACGCACTCACATGCTTTCAGGAAAATATCAGGATAAGGCTTCCCCCTTTTTACTTCTGTACCAAATACCATATCGTCAAAAAAGGCCCCGATTCCCTTCCGGCTCAGCACACCTATCGCCCGTTCCCTGTCACTCGAAGAAGCCAGCAGTATTTTATACTGTTTTCTTTTCAGATAAGATAATAATTCCGCCGCTCCCCGTTTCAGCTCCACTCCCTGTTCAAAATACTCCTTTTCCTTTTGCTCTGTAAATGCAGTCCCTTCCTCCATGGAAATCGGAAGCCTGTATTGGGCAAGCAGCGTCTGCATATTGCGGACGGATGTTTTTCCGCTGTAATCATGAATATAGGTTTCGATGGACATATGCTCCCCGTACATCTCTGTCAAATCCCGGTACACCCTGTAAGAAATCACTTCGCTGTCAATCAGCAGACCGTCTAAATCAAATATAACTGTATTTTTCATCATATTCACCCCTGAAACTATCATTTTTAGGACATTTCATCCTCTTTATTTCATTACTTAATCAGATTTTATCATAAAATAAGCTCTTGCGGCTTTCGATAAAACGACCTATAATATAATAAAAGCGACAGGAGCGATGCTATGATACGAACCCCGGATACAATTTTTACAGACACCCATGGAAAAGAGTTTCAGGAAAAGGAGCATTTATTCGCTCTGACGGTGAACGACGGCGATATCCACCAGTTTGCGGCCGGTCATATTTCCTCCCACTGGCATAAAGAGCTGGAGATTTTTCTATTACTGGAAGGATGTGTCCGGGCCGGCATCGCAGACCGCATCTGCAGACTGAACGCGGGAGAGGGATGTTTTATCAATACAGAAGTGATTCATTCTTTTACAGCAGAAACCGCCCACGCATGCCGTTACCGCTCTTTTGTATTCAGTTCCGACATCATCGCGGGCACGCCTGGAAGTATTTTCGATACAGCCTACGTCCGCCCTGTGCTTGAAAACGGGATTCCGTATTATCAGTTTCAGAAAGAAAACGGAGACGATTATTATTTTGAACAGTTTGAGCATGCGTTTACGGCATGTACCGCTGAACCGTACGGATATGAATTTCAGGTAAGAAATGCGTTATCCAATATCTTATTATATGTCAAATCAAAAAAACCGGACACCGGGGAGCGCCGCATTCCGCCGGTCCAGGAAGCCCGTTTAAAAGAAATGCTTCTGTGGATTGACCGTCATTTAGACAGCCATATCACAGTCTCGGAAATCGCGGCTTCTGCAAATATCTGCACCAGAGAATGCCAGCGTATTTTTCATCATTATCTGCATTACAGCCCGATGGAATACCTGCAGAGAAAAAGAATCTTTTATGCTGCCAGGCTGCTGTCTGATACCGCCAGGCCTGTTACCGATATTGCGCTGCAGTGCGGATTTTCGAATCCCGGCTATTTTTCCATGCAGTTTCGAAGGCTTATGGATGCCGCGCCCAGCGAATACCGGGCCGCAGTCAGAAAATCCTTCCAAAAATCCGGCCCGGCTGAAACCTGACCTGCCAGACGGCCCCCCCCCTTTCAGCGCCAGTACAAATCACCCGTCCATCCTACAAAGCAGGATAAGATGAAATTCCAAGCGCCATGCTTATCAGATACAGCAGCAGCAGATGAACCGGATAAAACAGATAAAAGAAATACTTCATCTTCCATCCCCGCTTTCCATTGTACATCGCAATGGACAAAAATGCATACGGCGCTGCTGTTTCCTGTAAAAAGAACAGAAACGAACAGGCCCCCGCCGCAATCTGCAGCTCTCTGGCATTTCGAAGCACGCACATAATCACAATGCACAGCACGCCTCTTGCCCCGTAGTCCGTGCGCATTGCATCGGCCGCCGCCATACAGATTCCCGCAGCCGCACAGCATAAAACAGCTTTGGCAATCACAGCCAGGTTCTCCTTTCTGCAAATCCAGTCTATGCAGGCCGCTGCCGTTACGCCTAAAAACAGCGTAAAAAATACATTCTGATAACTAAATTCCATGATGCTGCCCCGAAACAGCAAATCAAACGGTATTTCAGAAATAAACGCAAACAAAAGCAGCCGTCCGGCATATTTTTTAAGATTTCTCGTATGTATCAGCCCTTCTGCCAAAAGAAAGCAGTATATCGGAAAAGCCGCACGGCCGATATCGCGCATCAGATTATATGCCTGAAACAGCGTCCCGTTCTGCTCCATCCACTGCTCATAAGCATCCATCTCTCTCCAGTCCAGGTCATTCCAGCCGCGCATATACAAAAACCTTCCCAAGATGCCTGCTGCAAAATGGTCCGTCAGCATTGTAATAACAGCAATCAGCTTTAGTGTGCTGCCGCTTATGATGTGCCAGTCCGGCATTTTAAAAGCTGCCTTCGAAGCGGGTGGCAAAACGGCTGTTTTTTCATGTTCCATGTGTCATTCCTCCTGTCGTGTTCATTATTTGTCGGATAGTATTATATTCTATATAATATTATTTGTCAACAGATATTTGAGGGGGAATTACTGGCGGCGCGGACGCCGGGTGACGGAAAGATGCACCGGCTTCCGGCTCCGGTTCCGGAATGTTAAGAATCCCTAAGCATTCTGCATTTACGCTGTGGCCGCGGACGGGACGCGGCACCTATTCGCCCTGGCTGAATGCCAGCAGCTACCGGTGCCGCTGCGGCTTCGCCGCCTGGTTATCGCGGCAGAAAGCTAAGGGATTCTAAACATTCCTCCAATGTCGCTGGAA
>CANDJC010000037.1 GCA_947384955.1 uncultured Eubacterium sp.
TGCCACTGCATACAGCTGCCAGTAACGCCAGGGCATCAGGCGCCGGTCCGTCCGCAGCCACAGCCTCCCCGCAGAAAACTTAGAACTTCCTGCTTTTTGGAAGCGGAACATCCGAAGGAAAACATTTCTCCGTCCGGCGTCCCCAAAGCAGCAACATCCCCCTCCTTTTTTTTCAGCTCCCATATATTATAGCAAAATGCACAAAGAAAAACCACCACGCCAGAAACGCATTTTACCCCCGCCCTGTCATCCAGCAGTTTACATAATGAAACACCAGTAAACCGCATACTCCATTCACATCACCCTGAATCATGCACCGCATACTCCCAAGGCTTGTAAATTCCGCAGCATTTGCTATAATAAAATCATAACAAAAAACAGCGGCACATTTCAGCAGCGGTTCTTACAAAGAAAAGAGGTATCAGTATGCTGATTTTACAGGCAAGTGAAGAACAGGAACAAACATTTCAAAAGCTGATTCAGACAATGGGGGAGCAGATTGTCTGGGAAGGGCGTTTTATTGTAAAAGATAACGAACTGATTTTAGAAGGTACCGTCCGGTCTTTATTTTTTCAGTTTGAAACAAAAAAAGTCGTAACGAACCTGATTGATATTCCGGTAAGGGACGATCAGGTCATTGATGTTTCCAGGCATCCCAAGCTTCGGGATTTAATTAATATGGTGCTCTATGCATTCGGAAAATGGGGGACATTAAGGGGGCTGAGGGTAGAGCAGGATTATCCGCAGTTAAACCAGCTTTTTAGCAAAATACTGAGCATGTATTATATCGAGCCGTCCTTTCGCAAAGAAAATTTCCGGTTTTATAAAGTCGGTGTGCGTATAACCTATGAAGAAGTGCTTCAGACGGTACTGGAATTTGAAAAAAAATTAGAGGAAGATCCGGCGGCGGAATCCCAGGGGCTGTGGCATACGCTGATTTGGAAAAACCGGCAGCGGGTATTTCAGAAAACGGAAACGACATTAGAGGAGCGCGCACGCAACCGTATCGGAAACAATTTTTATCTGACAGGATATCAGTGTCCGGTATGCTCGGAAAAACTGCATATGGCTGTTTACCCGGAAGGGAAAGAGATTCGGATTGATACAGAGGAAAAAGGGGTGTATCTGGCCAGAGTTTATACCTGTGAGAATTGTAACTGCTTTTATACGCCTCGTCCGGAACGTCTGATTGCCGAGGGATTTGTTTATGAGATGGCATTTGGAGATGACGTGCGTGCATATGAGGATTATATGGAGCTTCTAGGCCGCAATGCACAGCGGACGGCAAATTTTAAATATAATGAATATGAGGCGGTGCGGAATTTAAGGCTGCAGAGGGAAGCAAAGGGAAATGAAGGCGTAAAAGACGGCCCGGATTATCTGCACAGCGCTCAGGATGCCTTAAAGCAGATGGAAGATTTTGCAGGGAATCTGCAGGGACTTTCGGATGATGTGTTCCGCCGTTTTGCACATCGGATAGAGGAAGGATTTTATCCAGATGCAGCGGTGGCAAAGCATGAAAAAAAGATTCTAAAGCAGGTAAGGGAACTGGACGCGCGGGATGCAAAAAAACGCGCTATGGAAAGGAGCGGGCAGCCGGACGATGCGCAGGCTGTATCAAAAGGGGCTGGAAGTGTGCACGGGGATGGGGTTTCAAATTCAGATGTGCTTCATAACGGTCACAGGAACAGCGGGAAGCATGGAAACAGCTTGGCAGGAATGCAGTCTGGAAAACAGCACGGCGGCTATCATGAAACAGGTTCTGGCTTAAAGGGCCGCAATGGAAATGGCGGTATGCAAAATAGTGTGTCCGGCCGCGCTGCAGGTACGAAAGCGGCGTATGACGGCGTTGCGGATACAGGAATGAAAACGGCGCATGGCGGTGTTTCAGATGCAGAGATGAGCATGGATGCAGTATCTTATGGCAGCATTTCAGATACTGGAATGGGTACAGTGTCCAGCGGCAGTGCGGATAACAGAGGGGGATATGATGACGGCAGTGAAAAAATGAGTGCGGCATATGATGACGGCAGTGAAAAAATGAGTGCGGCATATGATGGCGGCCATAGTACAGACAGCTATGCAGCACAGGATAACAGCAGCGCTATGGGCACGCAGCCGGATGTCCGCTGGCATAGTACATTAGCCGGCGGCAGTGCAGGAACACCGGATACTGGAAATTCTGCTGGCCAGGACGGATACGGGGATGAAGAACCTGTATTTTATTCTGAAAATCTGGAGCGCTACCGGGCGAAGATGGGCGTTTTGGAACGTCTGTCACAAAGGCAGCGGGCGGAATTAAAGAGGCAGATAAAAAACGACAGTGCTTTAAGTGAACAGGAAAGAAATCTTTTAAACAGCAAAATAGCAGAATTGGAATTTGACGAACAGTCCAGGGCTTTATTAAAAAAGGCGCAGAGCGGAGTACATAAAAGCTATGCCCAGATGAAAGCCTTTATACAGGAAGCAGAAAAGGAGCCTTACCCCGACAGCCTTAAGAAGCCGTTTATACAAAAACTGCGTGAACTTCAAAAGCGCCGCGGTGAGGAAGAGGTAAAAAAACTGATGGAAACCGTTCCGGAGCGCCTGGACCGGGAAGGATATCAGAAGCTGGAACAGAAGCTGAAATCTTATGAAGGAATCGAGCTGTCTCCTTATAAAGAAAGGCTTCGGGATATCAGAAATCAGGCAGAAAAGCAGGAAATCGCAAATATCGTAAAGCGTTCCCGCAAAATAAACCGGACAGATTATACGCAGCTGATGCATCGGTTAGAAGAGAAGGAATTTGCGGATGAAACAGTGACTCCGTATATGGAAAAGATACAGGAAAAAGTGCGCCAGATAGACGAAGAGCGGATTCAGCAGCTTTTGGATGAAGCTGACCAGACGGACTTTAATTCCATGGCCTCCGTTTACGAGCAGCTGGATGCAGAGAGCTTTCTGCCGGAATTAAAAAACGATGCCATGGAGATGATTTCTAAGCGTCTGGAAAAAATCCGTACCGACGAATGCGAGCTGCTGGTACATAAGCTGCAGGATGAGATGGAAGGAAAAATCAAAGATAATGCCAGGCATTATTTTTATCCGGCCAGAAAAGTGATGCTAAAAAGAGCGGAACCGGAAGAAACGCGCGCCATTGACTGTGCCATGGATGCTTATGCGGGAGGGCGCAGCCGGTTTGAATATCCGGTATTTATGGCTGATACGTCCAGAAACCACAGCGGGAGAGAAGGCATGCTTCTGACACCGGAAAATCTGTTTTACAGCACGCGCTTAAATGCATTTCAGATTCCGGTAGCTTCGATTGATTCCATAGAAGCGTCTACCGGCCTTTTAAACCGGAGGATTACGCTGGAAGAAGCAGACGGGACAAAGCATAAGCTGCCTTATGCGGTAGGGACGGGCGAAATGGAAGACTGGGCGCAGATTCTGGAAGAATTTATTCATTATCTGCAGGAAAAGCCGGCTTCCAGAAAGCTGCCGTATCTGGCAAAAGAAACGCACGATACGATTTGCTGCTACCGCTGCGGCTATATTTACAGAGAACGGGATGTCTGTCCGGAGTGCGGGTATAAGAAAAACAGGTGATTTTTCTTGACATCATCCTTTACAGAGGTATATACTAAAAGTCCCTCGGCAGTCATACGAGGGTTCATTGCAGAAAGAAAGGTATTCCCTGGCTGTCACCAGGGAGACAGACCCTGCTTGGCAAGATATTTATCAAAATATAACTACCAGGAGGAAGCACGATGATTACGATGGAGCATGTATGCAAAACGTACAGAGCTGCAAAACGAAGCGCGGGCATGAAGGAAGCCTGCAAAGCATTTTTCCGGCGCGAAACCGAAACGGTTCATGCACTTAAGGATGTAAGCTTTACCGTTTCGGACGGGGAAATTGTCGGGTATATCGGCCCGAACGGAGCCGGAAAAAGTTCTACTATTAAAATTCTAAGCGGGATACTCACACCAGACAGCGGCACCTGCATAGCCGACGGACGCATTCCATGGAAAAACCGCATGGAGCATGTCAGGCAGATTGGCGTTGTGTTCGGACAGCGTTCGCAGTTATGGTGGGATGTCCCCGTAATTGATTCCTTTGAGCTGCTCAAGGATATCTATTCGATTCCCGTTACGATGTATCACAAAAATTTAGACGAAATGACACAGCTGTTAGATTTAAAGGAACTGCTAAAAACGCCTGTAAGGCAGCTTTCCCTTGGACAGCGTATGCGGTGTGAAATAGCGGCTTCACTGCTGCACGGGCCGAAAGTCCTGTTTTTAGATGAACCGACAATCGGCTTAGATGCGGTGTCCAAGCTTGCCGTGCGCGAATTTGTCAGGCGGATAAATAAAGAACGCGGAACAACGGTCCTTCTTACCACGCATGATATGCAGGATATCGAAGTGCTGGCCGGCCGTATTATCTTAATCGGCAGGGGGAGGGTTCTTTTAGACGGAACGGCTGCAGATTTGAGGAAAGCAGCTTCTGTTTCACAGTCCCTGACACTGGAAGAGATTGTGGTAAAGCTGTATGAAAAGCTGGATATTGCATAGGAGGATTTTACGGAAATGAAAAAATATCTTTCTTTTTTTTCCATGCGTATCCGCGCCGGACTTCAGTACCGCAGCGCTGTTGCAGGAGCGGTGTTTACCCAGCTTCCCTGGGGAATGATGGAATGCTTAGCCTATCAGACATTTCAGGAAGCAGACCCTGGGGCTTTTCCGATGGGGCTTTCGGCTGTGACAGCTTATATGTGGCTGAAGGAAGCGTTTTTTGTCCTTTTTACAGTATGGGGCAATACCGACCAGGAAATATTTGATATGATTTTAAAAGGAGACATTGCATACGAACTGTGCCGCCCGGTTTCTATTTATCATATGTGGTTTGCGAAAGTAAGTGCGGGAAGGATTGCCAGTGCGTCCCTTAGGTGCATTCCTATCTTAGTATTTGCAAGCCTGCTGCCGGAGCCGTTTCGGTTTACACTGCCTGAGGATGTGCCATGCGGAATCTTCTTTGTTATTTCCATGTGTCTTGGCATCGGTGTGACCGTATCCTTCTGCATGATTGTTTATGTCCTGGCATTTTTTACTATTTCGCCAAACGGCCTGCGCATGTTTTTTATGTCTGCTGTGGAATTTTTGTCCGGCTCTGTGATTCCGATACCATTTATGCCCGATGCAGCCAGAAAACTGATGGAGCTGCTGCCGTTTGCCGGCATGATGAATGCTCCGTTTCGGATTTACAGCGGAGATTTAACAGGAGTTTTTTTATACCGGGCGCTGGGGCTTCAGATATTCTGGCTGGCGGTAATGGTAACAGCTGGAAAGCTGCTGTGTAAAAAAGCAGAACAAAGAATTATCATACAGGGAGGCTGATACGGTGAAACGAACAAATACAAAACTGCTGTGCAAAAAGGCAGAACAAAGAATCCATGATGCAGGGAGGCTGATACGGTGAAACATAGAAATATAAAAATCAGGCAGGGACGCAGAAAAAATGCATACTGCCCGGATATGTGCCTGTACGGTCACTATATTTCGATGATTATCCGCAGCGCTATGCAGTATAAAGCTTCCTTTTTTCTGGGCGCAGCAGGGCAGTTTCTGGTTTCTTTTAACGGACTGTTAGGGATTTATTTTATCTTTGCAAGATTTACAGCTGTCAAAGGCTATACATACCACGAAGCTTTGCTGTGTTACGGGATTATGCTGCTTGGCTTTTCAATAGCGCAGTGCTTTGCCAGAGGTTTTGAATCATTTTCTTATTTAGTAAAGAGCGGAGAATTTGACCGGATGCTGCTAAGGCCCCGCAGTATTGTGCTGCAGGTTTTGGGGAGCAGATTTGAAACGAATCGTTTCTTTCGCATTTTGCTGGCGCTGGCAATGTTTTTTTACGCAGCCGTTCACTGTAAGATTGTATGGACAGCCGGGAAGGCATTTACTGTTATTTTTATGATTTTCGGCATTATCATGCTGTTTACAGGTCTTTTTCTGCTTGGTGCGGCGATTTGCTTTTTTACGATAGAAGACGGCGGCTTTTTAAATGTGCTGACTTACGGCGGAAGCGAGCATGGCAGATATCCGGCTGATATATACGGAAAACAGATGCTGAAATTTTGTACTTATGTAATTCCGTATGCACTTGTGCAGTATTACCCGCTGCAGTATCTGCTTGGAAAAACAGGGCAGTGGGAGTATGCACTGTATCCGTGCGGAGGGGGAGTATTTCTGGCAGCCAGCTATGGGGTCTGGAGGTTTGGAATGAGGCATTATAAGTCGGCGGGGTCCTGAAGGTGTTTCTTTCGGGATGCCGGGCGTCCCGAAAGAAACAGCATCCCTTCCCCTCCAAATAACAGCCTTACATCCATTAACACTCCTGCTGAACGTGAACCCTGCCTTCATTTTCAGGACACTGGCGGGCAAGAACAGATTCTATCATTTCTCCAAGTGTAATAAGGTCGGATGATAAAATTTTCAATCCGGCTTCATCAAAACAGTCCGCAAGCATACATGCGATGGAAGATAAATAATATAAATTCGTGCAGTTTTTCATAAAATGCGCTTTCCAGAATTTTTTATAATATATGCAGACTAAATAGGAAAGTGAAAAAGAGCAGAAAAGCGGAATAACACAGAAAGCAAAAAAATCCACCATGCATCAGAAGACAGAAAATATTTATAACCATAAGTTATGATACCCATATTTATTATATATTAGCATTATACCAGAATCTATGCTACACTAAAATCACAAATTTGAAAACAAAAAGGAGGAATGACCCATGGGCATGACTATGACCCAGAAAATACTGGCTGCACACGCCGGATTAGAATCCGTGACAGCCGGTCAGCTGATTGAGGCAGACTTGGACCTTGTATTAGGAAATGACATCACATCACCTGTTGCCATTCACGAGATTGAAAAAATGAAAACAGATGGCGTATTCCATAAAGATAAAATTGCGCTTGTCATGGACCATTTTGTGCCGAATAAAGACATTAAATCCGCACAGCACTGCAAATGTGTCCGGGAATTTGCCTGCAAAAATGAAATCACGAATTATTTTGATGTAGGAAAGATGGGAATTGAACATGCGCTGCTGCCGGAAAAAGGGCTGACAGTAGCAGGCGATGTCATTATCGGCGCGGATTCCCATACATGTACTTACGGAGCGCTCGGCGCATTTTCCACCGGGGTAGGAAGTACAGATATGGCTGCCGGAATGGCGACCGGAAAAGCGTGGTTTAAAGTGCCTTCCGCAATCAAAGTAACCGTTACCGGAAAGCCGAAAAAATATGTAAGCGGGAAAGACCTGATTCTTCATTTAATCGGAATGATTGGTGTAGACGGCGCACTGTACCAGTCACTGGAATTTACCGGAGACGGCATTGCAAATCTTACGATGGACGACCGCTTTACCATTGCAAATATGGCTATCGAAGCTGGCGCGAAGAACGGAATCTTCCCAGCAGACAGCCTGGCGAAAGCTTATATGGAAGCGCATTCCAAACGGCCATATAAAATTTATGAAGCGGATGCGGACGCAGAATATGAGCGGGAAATTGTCATTGACTTAAATACCTTAAAGTCAACCGTGGCATTTCCGCACCTGCCAGAAAATACAAAGACCATTGATGAAACAGGGGATATTAAAATCGACCAGGTCGTAATCGGCTCCTGTACAAACGGACGCCTGGATGACCTGCGCTGCGCAGCCGAAATCTTAAAAGGCAAAAAAACCGCCGACGGAGTCCGCGTCATTATCATACCGGCAACCCAGCAGATTTATCTGGATGCAATGGAAGAAGGGCTGATTCGGATATTTATAGAAGCCGGCGCTATCGTAAGCACACCGACCTGCGGGCCGTGTCTGGGCGGTTATATGGGTATTCTGGCTCAGGGAGAGCGCTGCGTATCTACGACAAACCGCAACTTTGTCGGACGCATGGGGCATGTGGATTCGGAAATCTATCTGGCAAGCCCTGCAGTCGCGGCAGCAAGCGCCATTACAGGAAAAATATCAGCGCCAGTTAGTCAGGAGGAAGAATAAATGAGAGCAGACGGCCGTGTATTTAAATATGGGGATAATGTGGATACAGATGTCATCATTCCAGCCAGATATCTGAATTCTTCTGACCCGAAAGAACTTGCATTACACTGCATGGAAGATATTGATACAGAATTTGTTAAAAATGTAAAAAAAGGCGATATCATTGTTGCCGATAAAAACTTCGGCTGCGGTTCTTCGAGAGAGCATGCACCGTTAGCAATTAAGGCATCCGGTGTCAGCTGCGTGATTGCAGAAACATTTGCACGTATTTTCTACCGCAATGCCATTAATATCGGGCTTCCGATTATCGAATGTCCGAAAGCCGCAAAAGGCATCTCTGCCGGAGATGAAGTCGAAGTCGATTTTGACAGCGGCATCATACGCAATAAAACAACCGGAGAAGAATTTCAGGGACAGGCATTCCCTCCTTTTATGCAAAAAATCATAGCAGCAGAAGGGCTGGTAAATTATATTAATCAGGGAAAATAAAATCTGCGGCAGATGCTCCGCCCGCTGTATCTGTATGTATCAGGTGCAGCAGGCGGCTTTTTTTAAATATTTTTTATACTTTTCAGAAATTTCCACATCCGCATAAACCTTTTCATAGTCCTTTTTTGAAAGTTCTGTAATAAAATTGGCCGGGAAATTTTTACTGATGCCATGCTGTTTTGCAAAATCAGCAGCTTTATTATAGGCAATGGCAGCTTCATACAGTGTCTTATAATTACCCACCCGGCAGTCCCCGTTAATATGAATATGCGTATCATAGGAAACCGTTCCGTTCTGGCTGCGGCGCTGTACTCCGTGGAACGGATTAATATTGATAATATTTTCGTAACGCAGGTCATAAGGGTCCTGGTTGGCAAATACATAATCCCTGCCGGCAACCGCAAAATTCCGGATACCGTACCGCGACAGCACCGTTACCTGCATTCCGTAATCATTCACATACAAATGCCCTCCGCGCCGCAGCAGCTTGTGCCCCGAAAAATAAAACAAATCATCAATATCGAATTTATAAATCTCATCCGCCGTCAGATAATAATGAAAATAAGAGCGGAACATATATATAGGATTTTTAATATATATGCGGTTATCACGGAAATTCAGCAGGGATACGACCTTTTCATGGCTTAACAGAAAATTTGTAAAAACGGCATTCGCAATCGTGATATGACTGTTTTTAAGAAGCCGGTCAGCTTCTAAGTAAGCGTAATGTGCCTGCAGTTCATTTGTAAAGCTGCCAAGGCTGATATGCTTGCTGCGGTATGTGATACTGGAACGGTAACAGGGGGTCCCGTTTTTTTTCTGTGTGCGAAAAACACCTGCTAACATGAATGCTCCTTTCGCGGTAGAATGTTATGGTCTGGGGATGGCATAAAAACTCTTTTTTTATTATAATATGTATATTAAGACTTGTCAAAACCATAATCTTGCTTATAATAATATAGAAGAGCCAACACAGCATTTAACGATAAACCAAATGAAAGAGGAGCAAATCATGGATTTAATGTATGCAAGTACCAGAGATGCAAATGTAAAAGTAACCGCGTCCCAGGCAGTTTTAAAAGGCCTGTCCGATGACGGCGGATTATTTGTACCGGACCGGATTCCGCTGCTGGATGTTTCCCTGAAGGATTTAGCCGGCATGTCGTATCAGGAAACAGCCTATGCAGTCATGAAGCAGTTTCTTACTGATTTTACAGAAGAAGAATTAAAGGACTGCATAAACAAAGCGTACGACAGCAAATTTGACACAGCAGAAATTGCCCCGGTCGTTCAGGCAGACGGCATTTATTTTCTGGAACTGTTTCATGGTGCGACTATTGCATTTAAAGATATGGCACTGTCAATCCTTCCGCACCTTCTGACCACGTCTGCACGGAAAAATAATGTGACAAATGAGATTGTCATTTTAACGGCGACATCCGGCGATACCGGAAAAGCTGCCCTGTCTGGATTTGCAGATGTAAAAGGGACAAAGATTGCTGTTTTTTATCCGAAAAACGGAGTCAGCCCGATTCAGGAAAAGCAGATGGTCACGCAGACCGGGGCAAATACATTTGTGGCAGGGATTCATGGGAATTTTGATGAAGCACAGACTGGTGTAAAAAAGATGTTTTCAGATAAAGCATTTGCAAAGGAGCTGGCCTCTTACGGCTATCAGCTTTCTTCGGCAAACTCTATCAATATCGGTCGGTTAGTGCCGCAGATTGTGTATTACGTGTATGCTTATGCAAAGCTGCTTGAAAAAGGAGAAATCAAAGAAGGGGAGTACATCAACGCGGCTGTGCCGACCGGAAATTTCGGCAATATTCTGGCAGCATATTATGCGAAAAATATGGGGCTTCCGATTGCAAAATTAATCTGTGCGTCGAATGAAAACAAAGTTCTGTATGATTTCTTTGAAACAGGAACGTATGATAAAAACCGTGAATTTATCCTGACTTCTTCACCGTCTATGGATATCCTGATTTCAAGCAACCTGGAACGCCTGATATACCGGATTGCCGGAAACAGTGCGCAAAAGAATGCAGAATTTATGCAGCAATTAAATACGCAGGGCGTATACAGCATTTCAGAAGAAATGAAAGCCGGGTTAAAGGATTTTTATGGAAATTATGCCAGTGAAGCGGAAACAGCGCAGACCATTAAGGAACTGTATGATAAGACAGGCTATGTATTAGATACCCATACCGCGGTAGCAGCGGCTGTCTGCCGCAAATATCAGGCGGCGACGGGCGATATGACCAAAATCATTGCTGCGTCGACTGCCAGTCCGTTTAAATTTACAAGAAGCGTTATGAATGCGATTCATCCGTCTTATAATTCTGAGAGCGATTTTGAACTGGCAGATGAGCTGAGCAGAATTGCAGGCATAAAGATTCCGAAGGCGATTGAAGAAATACGTACGGCAAAGGTGCTGCACCATACAGAATGCGAACCGGAACAGATGCCGGAAGCTGTCAAAAAGTTTCTTGGAATATAATATAAAGATAAAAAAATTCCTGATAATGTTTTATCAGGAATTTTTTATGTAAACAGATTTCATATTTTATTTTCCATCAGTCAGATACGTTCTTTTAAAAAGAAAGCAGAATATTAACTGTGCCAAACGGATACAGCACCGGAAACAGGTAGGATACCGCATCCGGCCTTAAATTAATCAGGCTTTCTTCATGTATTTCCGGCGGCGACAGCTGCATTTCTACAGAATGATTATTGGACATATTTACAGTGAACAGGCCGTTATGAAGGTTCAGAAAATCCTCTAAGGAAGCCTGTACATACTCGTCAAATTCATCAAACGTATCCATCGCATAACGGGAAGCAAATTCAACCGCCATTTCACGGCTCATGTCAAGGGCTGTAATCATCGTATGCTTTCCGTTAATCTGCTGCGAAATACCAAACTGTGTTGCAAATTCGTCCGTAAGAATCGGTGTCAGAGGTGTAAAATCGGCACCGATAAAGCGGATTAAGTTGTTAAACAGCAGCGTCAGGTAGGATTCGTATATTTCGTTATTTTCCAAATCATCCAGCTTAAAATAGTGGCGGATTAATTTTGCTACCTGCTCTTTCTGGTCAATCTGCAGATCCAGGTCATAAATTTCATGCTCAGATTCATAGTCAATGATTAAATCTTCTAAATCACTGTTGGTAATAATACCCTGCTCGATTAAAATCTGTCCCAGCAGCAGATACTCCGGGCTTTGTTCCGATAACAGGCGGTTAACCTCATCTTCTGTAAGATAACTGCGCTCGACTGCCAGCTCGCCAAAAGGCTTGTCTTCGTGTGTCTGGGCAACAACGATATCATCAATTTCACTGGCTGTCATCAGGTTGTGGTACATAGCCAGTGTACCTAATTTAATATGGCTGGTTGATTCTTTATCAATGGCCGCAATAAGCTGTTCCGGGGTAACAATGTTCCGGCACAAAAGAAAATTCCCAAAAAATTGTGTATACATAGACTGTCTCCTCTTTTAACGTTCGAATCGTGATTCTAGAATCCGCTGGATACTGTTTGCGGAGAAAGGTTTCTGGATAAAATCCTTTGCTCCGGCTTCGATGGCATTTTTCAGCTGCTCTTTTGTACCGATAGAGGAAGCAATAATGACAGTTGCCTGCGGGTGCTGCTGCATAATTTCCCTTGTTGCAGCTACTCCGTCTTTGACTGGCATTACAATATCAAGGAATACAATATCTGCAGGTTCTTCATTATAGCTGTCGATTGCTTCCTGTCCATTAGCAGCTTCTATATAATGTGTTGCACCGAGCCCGGATAATATATCCTTTAATTGTTTTCGTGCCAGAATCGAATCATCCCCGATTAAAATTTTGGCTTCAGATAATAACATAGTGATACACTCCTTTTTCTATCCTTATGTTTAAATTTTACAAGATAAATACAAAATATGCAATGAGAAATTTGGAATAATTCATAAAAATCGCACAAATTTTGCTGCTGATGGAAAAAATGGCAATTTTATTACATAAACAGGACGCCAAAGGCACAAAATCCTCTGGCGTCTGCGGCAGTACATAGCGTCAGGTTTGTAAATACTTGTAGTTTAAAGCTCAGATACGCGCTCAGACATCTGAACATAATTCCTGCGGCTGGAAACACTCATATATGCAGGACGCATGATTCTGCCGTTATAAGAAATTTCTTCCAGCCTGTGGGCGCTCCACCCGGCAATTCTGGCGATTGCAAAAATCGGCGTATATAACTGCAAAGGCAGGTCCAGCATATGATATACAAAACCGCTGTAAAAGTCTACATTCGGGCTGACTCCTTTATAGATTTTGCGTTCATCATAGATGACCTGAGGAGCAAGCCGCTCTACCATAGAATAAAGCGCAAATTCATCGTTATAGCCTTTCTCAATTGAAAGACGCTCCACATAGGAACGGAATATGCGGGCACGCGGGTCAGACAGCGAGTAAACAGCATGGCCCATGCCATAAATAAGACCGGCATGGTCAAATGCCTCTTTATTCAGGACTGCCTTTAAATATGCGCGGACCTCGTCTTCATCCTTCCAGTCCTTTAAATGAGCTTTCATATCCTCAAACATCTGCACGACCTTAATATTTGCCCCGCCGTGCTTCGGACCCTTTAAGGAACCAATCGAAGCGGCAATCACAGAATAAGTATCCGTGCCGGAAGAAGATACCAGGTGCGTTGTGAAGGTAGAGTTATTTCCACCGCCGTGTTCCATATGCAGAATTAAGGCGATGTCTAATAATTTTGCCTCTAACGGCGTATATTTGCTGTCTGGCCGTAAAATATGAAGAATCGTTTCTGCTGTGGATAATTCAGGCAGCGGTTTATGGATAAAGAGGCTTTCGCCGTCGTGGTAATGGCGGTATGCCTGATAGCCATAGACCGACAGCAGCGGAAACAGGCTTATCATCTGCATACACTGGCGCAGTACATTCGGCACGGAAATGTCGTCTGCTTTGTTATCATAAGAATAAAGGGTGAGAACACTTCGCGCAAGCGTATTCATCATATCATGGCTGGGAGCTTTCATAATAATATCACGTACGAAACTCGTCGGCAGGGAACGGTAGTAGGAGAGCAGATCGGTAAATTCCTTTAATTCCGAAATTGTCGGAAGCTTGCCGAAAATCAGCAGAAAAGCGCTTTCTTCAAATCCGAAATGGTTGTCCGGGCCAAGACCGGCAATAATGTCCTTCACATTGTATCCACGGTAAAACAGTTCGCCGTCGGCAGGAATGATCTGGTCGCCATCCCTTTTGGTAGCACATACTTCTGAAATTTCGGTCAGTCCGACCAATACGCCCTTGCCGTTGATATCACGCAGTCCGCGTTTGACATCATATTTCCCGTACAGGGAAGGGTCAATGGTAAAATGTCTGGCGCTTAAGCCGGCAAGACGTTCGATTTCAGGTGTGACTAGGGAAAATTCATTTTCTTTCATTAACATACCTCCTGTCTGGAATCTATCTTAACATAAAATAAAAGCGGAAAACAAGAAAAACTGTGAATATTCTGTAAATTTTTACACATTTCATAAAAAATTAAGGAATATATGAATTATTTATGGCAATTGCTGTGTCCGTAATTTTTTTCGAAAAAAAGATTGACAAAGAAAAGACATCGTGTAAAATCTAAAGTAGTGTACTTTTCCCAGTTCACAGCCGGGAATTTTATCTAATATAAAATTATAAGGAGGAATGAAAAAATGTCAACAAAAGCATTTTATCCAAGAACTGAGATAGGTCCGAACAAGCCGGGATTTCCAAAGGCCAGTTCGCCGGTTACAAATACGAGGGCGATTATCGAAGCTCCGTTTTATGGCAATAATGTCATCAAAGTCAATACGTTAAGGGAAGCGTATGAGCTTGCGAAAAATTCACCGGGAACCATTGTAACGGACATGCCGGTATATAAGGCTGAGGAAATCGGCTTAGAGCCGGAAGCAAAGGTTCTGTTATTCAATGACGGTTCTATTACAGGCCGCTATGCAGCAGCAAGAAGGATTACCGGCAAGGAAGGCACGGACTGCGCAAAGCTTGATAAAATACTGATGGATGCTGTCTATGACACACGCTGGAAGACCATGTATCATGCACAGGTATTTATCGGCTTAGACCCGGAATTTATGGTAAAAGCACACCTGTTAATCCCGGAAGGGGAAGAAAATATCCTTTATAACTGGATGCTGAACTTCCAGTATATGAATGATACCTATACAAAGATGTACAAAGAATCCCTGCCAGTCGGCAATGGCAGCGAGCCGGATGTCTTTATCTTCTCTGACCCGCAGTGGACAGGCTCAGACCAGACTGACGTATGCGACGGCAAATGCTTATGCTATTTTAATACAGAAACCAACTGCGCCGCTATTTTAGGCATGCGGTATTTCGGCGAGCATAAGAAAGGCACGTTAACACTTGCATGGGCAATCGCAAACAGAAACGGCTATGCTTCCTGCCACGGCGGACAGAAAGAATATACGTTAGACGACGGTTCGAAATATGTAGCGGCTGTATTTGGCTTATCCGGCTCCGGCAAGTCTACATTAACACATGCAAAGCATAACGGAAAATATCCTTCTATTAAAGTATTACACGACGATGCGTTTGTCATCAATACCGATACCTGTGCATCGATTGCTTTAGAGCCGACTTACTTTGATAAAACAGCAGATTATCCGACAGCCTGTGAGGATAACAAATTCCTGTTAACCGCGCAGAACTGTTCCGCAACGCTTGATGATGAAGGAAAGATTGTATTAGTTACCGAAGATATCCGTAACGGCAACGGCCGCGCAATTAAGTCCAAGCTGTGGTCTCCAAACCGCGTTGACAAAATCGAAAGCCCTGTAAACGCTATTTTCTGGATTATGAAAGACCAGACACTTCCGCCTGTAGTAAAATTAAAGGGAGCTTCTTTAGCATCCGTTATGGGCGCTACACTGGCTACCAAGCGTTCTACTGCAGAAAGGCTTGCACCGGGAGTTGACCCGAATGCGTTAGTCATTGAACCGTATGCAAATCCATTCAGGACTTATCCGCTTGTAAATGACTATGAGAAATTTAAAAAACTCGTTGCCGAGAAGCATGTAGACTGCTACATTATTAATACAGGCGATTTTATGGGCAAGAAGGTACAGCCGAAAGATACGCTTGGCATTCTGGAAGCTATTGTAGAAAAGAAAGCAGACTTTAAGCCTTGGGGACCGTTTACAGATATTGAAATCTTTGAGTGGGAAGGCTTTGTGCCTGATTTAAGCGACAAAGATTACGTATCTCAGATGAAAGCACGTATGGCTGACCGTCTGAATAATGTAAAAGAACTTGATACAAAAGAAGGCGGGTTCAATAAACTTCCGGCAGATGCTGCAGAAGCAATCCAGAAGGTTGTAGAACAGGCAAATACGTTATAATTTAAAACAGGACAGCGGGAAATAAACCGCGTTAAATTTCAGCCTGAGACTTTACAGGAGGCATGCACAGTGCTTCAGATGCAGAGTTTCAGGCTGAACTGTTTTAAAGAGGAGACGCCGGGATATCAATCTTTTAAAGACTGTCCCGCTTTTCCTTTAAGAACCTCAGCCTCAGAATGAAGGATGTGCAGTCTCAGGATAAAGCTTGCTTTAAGTCAGGATGAAGCTTACGTTCACTTCATCCTGAAGTTCAAGTTTTACAATTTTATGTACTGAATTTTGTGAAAATATTACAAAAATATGGAAAATGGAAAGCCGGTGCCCGCGCTGCATTGGATTTTATTGGTAATTTTTCCGAAAAATGACAGTATTTACGCCCTTCATCTTATGTGGATTATACATTTTGCATGAAGGGAGTTAAAGTCAGAAAAAATACCATAAAATACATCATCTTGTATGTAAATAATTGTTGCAATACTGCACATAGTAGAGTATAATCAATTTTAATAAAAGTATTTACCTGAGATGTGCGATAACCTGCTATTTTGAACCTACATTTTCTTTCACGGGATTCCAACATTTTGAAATGGATGTCAGGCCATCATTACGCAGTGGAAGGCAGAAGTTTCATTGAGGTTACCCACCTAGCATTGCTAGGCGTCAAAATTGCGGGACCGGCATTTTGGGGATACTTTTACTAAAGAAATTTTACAAAAGAAAATTTACAAAAGAAGAGCTATCATCACAATACGAAAGACAGCGGCCATAATCATACAAAAGAAAAATCTAAATCAGAAAGATACAGACTGAACGAAAGATAACTTGCAGTGAAGCAGCTGCAGGTACAAAAGATAATGTAATTTATGATACAGAAGAGCTCATACGAAAGAGAAAGCAATTGCTGATATACAGGAAATTTACAGAAGATATATGTTTTACAAAAGACAGGTTTTTACGAAAGAAATGCTTTTACGAAAGAAATTTTAACAAAAGAAATTTTTAACAAAAGAATCTGCTTTTGCTAAAGCAGATGAGTTCATAAGAGAAAGCAGATTGTCTGAAAGGTACAAAAGATAAAATATCAGGACAGGTTCCTGATGTAAAGTACAAAAGATAACTGAAAATGTGCATGAATGAAAATCCACTAGTTACGTTCCTCAGTATTTATACAAAAGAAGAATGAAAAGTTATGGGCTGGTAATAAAAAACGAAAGAAAATACTGCCGGAGAGTATAGCGGTTAAAGAATACAGATTTTACAAAAGAAGAAATTTGGAAGATATACAAAAGAAAAACAAAGAAAGCACATCAGAAAAGGATATTGAAAAAGCAGATAGAAAATTCATGACAGAGAATTCATGATAGAAAATTCATGACAGAAAATTCATATTTGTTTTCATATAAAAAACAAAAGCTGAATTATAACAGCTGCCAGAAGTATGGCAGTGAAAATATAGTAAATAAGATACAGCAGAATAAAATATAATAAAAATACAGTCAGATAAAAAGAAGCTGCGGATTCTGCAGCTTCTTTTATGATTCTGCAATGGAAGAATACAGCTTTTCTGCCGGATTCTGTATGGATAGCAGATTATAGTTTTTCTGCCGGATTCTGTATGGATAGCAGATTAATTTTTCTGCCGGATTCTGTATGGATAGCAGAATACAGTTTTTCTGGCGGATTCTGCATGACTGGCAGATTTAATTGTCTGTGTCAGATTCTGCATGACTGGCAGATTTGAATGTTTTGTCAGATTTTGTGTGAATGGCATGGCAGATTTGCGGCACTTTTTAGAAACGGCTGCAAATAGCATTTCGCATAAAGTATGCAGGCTTTATTCATAAACAGCAAAGCTGCTGTATACATATATAGGAGCAGGACAAAATACGAATAAGTATTACACGGGGCAGGGAATTATGGACAGAGCGGCAGGCGGAACTATGGACAGAGCAGCAAAAGTAAGGCAGTACAGAAAAAAAAGAAGAAGAAATTACAGCGGGCGCAGTAACAGTCTGCAGGCAGGCAGCGTGCCAAAAGCCGGAGTTTTTGGCGTCATCATCGTTCTGGCGGGGGTTCTGGCTGTTTTGTTCTGGCTGTTTCATCAAAAAAACGAAATATCAGACCTTACTTATGTGACAGGAGAGGAATTTGCATCGCTGATGTCTTTTCTGACGGATGATTTTGCAGAGGAATGGGCAGATGAGGCTGATGCTTATATCACACGAAGCCAGATGAAAGAATGTGTGCAGGCGGCAGGGCTTTTTGAAGCTGTCAGTGTTACGGGCGGAAATGAGAGGATGAAGCGGCCTGAGGTTATGCAGTATTATGAACAAATGCTGGATTTGCTGGATTTGGGCGAATCTGTGCAGAAAAAGACGCTGCTTGTATTAGAACAGGACGGTTCTTCACTGCAGACACAGGAAGGAGATTATGATTTAAAAGCAAGTCCTGTAAAGTTAAAACCTCTTTATACTTATCAGGCATATTGTATGGAACAGACGGTGCTTGGAATTGAAACAGAGTCAGAAAGAACAATCGCTTTAAGAGATGTTCAGGTACAGACTGTTACCGAAAATGAAATAAGGTTCCAGTATCAAAAGCAGGAATATAAGGTTTCATGTAAAGCTGCAGGAGGATTAAGCTCAGGTTCATCCTGTACCTTATGCATCAAAGGCGGCAGGGTGACGAAGGTTAAAAATATTCAGAATGCGGACCCGGCCGCAGAACAGAAAAAAGAGCAGACAGACGAAAAACTGCCGCAGACAGTAAAAGTGCTGATTCTGAATCAGTCTGACGTGCATTATGACCAGGTTTACCTGAAGTGCGATGGAGAGTCTAAAGTAGAACTGAATAAGAAAACGAAGAAATATCAGGCTTCAGACACGATTCAGATAAAGAAGCTAAAGCTGAAAAAAGGAAGTTCTGCCGTCATTACCCCGGCAAATCAGGACGGCCGCCTGTTTCTGACAGATAAAAGCGGCAGCGGGATTTCGAAAGGATATTTCGGAAGCATGACGGTATACCGCGATGCCGAAGGTTATTATATTGTAAATAAAGTTCCTGTGGAAAAATACCTGTATTCAGTTGTAGCCAGTGAAATGCCGGCTTCTTTTGGAACAGAAGCATTAAAGGCACAGGCGGTCTGTGCCAGGAGCTATGTGTACAGACAGACAGCTTCTGAGGATTATCGGAATTATCATGCGCAGATTGATGACAGTACAAATTATCAGGTATATAATAAGTCAGATATCAGTGAACAGGATATTGCAGCGGTAGAAGAAACATCTGGAGAGGTGATGTATGTACAGGATGAAATTGTAAATGCCTATTATTTTTCCTCCTCCCATGGATATACGTCCAGCATGGAAATCTGGAATCAGGATGAAGATGCTTATCCTTATTTAAAGTCAAAGTCTTTAAGTATCTCGAAACAGAAAGACTCAAAGAAAGACCTGTCAGATGAAAAGGTATTTCAAGATTATATCACTTCTGGGAAAATAGAAACTTATGACAGCAGCAGCCGGTATTTCCGCTGGAAAGCATATGCTGAGCTGAGCGGGAGCCTGAATGCGTTAAAGGAAAAAATTACCCAGAGGCAGAAAATCAATCCGGATAATTTTCGTTTTTATCTGAAGTCTGGAAAAAAGCAGAAGAAGGTAAGTTCCATGAAAGGTTTTGGAGGAGTGAAAAAGATGTACTGCTCCAGACGAGGCAGCAGCGGAGCAATTTTAGAACTGACCATTCAGTTTGAATATGGAAAGGCTGTTATTAAGTCAGAATATAATATCCGCTCCGTTATAGGATGCGCCATGGAGAAGATTACATATGCAGACGGTACACAGGATACATCGGCAAGATTTCTGCCAAGCGCTTATTTTTCGATTGATTTTAACAAAAAAAGCGGCAGATATGTGCTTTCCGGAGGCGGAAACGGACACGGCATGGGCATGAGCCAGTACGGAGCGGCCGGCATGGCAGCACAGGGCTGGAATTATGAGGAAATTTTGAAATTCTTTTACGATGGCGCTAAGATTCGAAAAGTCAGTTAAGTAACAAAATTCCAGAAAGGGAGAAACATGAAACGGATATTTTTAGATGGAATGCGGTTAATGGATAAATGCAAAAGGGACAATATCGGCGCCTGTGCGGCTCAGACAGCCTTTTTTATTATGATGTCGCTTGTACCCTTAATTATGTTTTTCATTACCTTAATCCAGTATACACCCATTTCTGAAGCGATGCTGTTACAATGGGTGCATCAGTATCTTCCAGATTATCTGGAACCTGTTATTATTACGATTTTAGATGAAGTATACTCTGAATCAGCCGGAATCCTGTCCACCACAGCGGTGATTGCTATATGGTCGGCTTCGAAAGGTCTTCATTATCTTTCAGACGGACTGGATGAGGTAAATCAGGTTCAGGAAAAAAGAAGCTGGATTCTGCTTCGTATAAAAGCGGTATTCTATACATTCAGCTTTTTGGTGTCTATTGTAGTTTTTCTTGTCCTGCTGGTATTCGGGCGTTCCTTAGAAGAACTGCTTGTTTATTATCTGCCGGTTATTGGGAACATTGTATCCAGGATACTTGACTTTCGGATACTGATTATTACGCCGATTATGATACTGACGGTTATGATGGCATTTCATTCCCTCCCGGACCGCAAGGCAGTTACCGGGCGTAAAATTAATTTTCATAACCAGCTGCCGGGGGCCGTTTTGTGTACGGTGGTCTGGTATCTGTTTTCTATGGGAGTTTCGGTTTATGTTGGGTACTTTAACGGGTTTTCTATGTATGGGTCGCTGACTACGATTGTGCTGACGATGTTCTGGATTTATTTTTGTATGTATATTCTGCTGTTTTGCGCGGAGGTAAATGGGTTTTACTATAAGGAGATAGAGGACTGCTGGGAGAGGGTGCGCAAGAGGAGGAGAAGGTGAAATTTTTGGGGGAAGTGGCCTCTCGGACGCCGGACGGAGAAACTTTTTCCTTCTGCTGTTTCGTTTCCGAAAAGTAAGAAGTTCTAAGTTTTCTGCGCCGGGGTTCTGGCTGCGGACGGACCGGCGCCTGATACCCTGGCGTTGTTTCTGGCTGTAAGCTGTGTATCAGGCAGGCGCCTTTTGGGGGCTTCGAGGGTGTTGAGGAAGAAATGAAGTGAGCCCCCAAATCCTGGGTGGTGAGCAGAAAACTAAGAACTTCTAACTTTTCTCCAAAGGCACAGCAGAAGGAAAAAGTTTCTCCGTCCGGCTGGTCTTTGGCAGGATTTACATGAAGGGTATTTCGGGGGACGGAAGGTTCTGGGAGTAATGAACGACACCATAGCAAGCTGATTGGTATCAAAAAAACAGTCTCGCTTTGCCCGGTATGAGTTTGTTCGCAGCAGAACTGCGGGGAATCAGACCTGGAGAGATTGAAGATGATGATGGCTGCTTTTTGTATTGTGGAGATGTTTTTGAAGCTGGATAAAAGTTTGCCAGATACTTGTTTTTAATTATTTGGCTGGTTATATAGTTATTATTTATTAATTATTTGGTCATTTAATTATTTACATCAGTTTACAAGCTTTTGATTCTATACTATATATAGGTTGTTAAAACATGACTAAATACAATATATAGTATATGTTGACATAAATGGAGATTAAAATCAGAAAAGCTGTAAACTGGTGTTATTTAGTTACTTAATTGTTTAACAACAGATTGTAAGTTTACAGTTTTAATACATTTTTGGAAAAAATCAAATTACATAGTGTATGTATTATCTGTAGTTCAACCTATATCTTGTGCTCAAATAAAAACTTTAAAGCAGGTGTTATTTAACCTTTTAATTTTTTAACCATTTATTATTAAATGAACTGTACCAGTTTACAGTTCTTCTGATTTTGTCGTTTCGATGTGAAATTCTAAACTATTATGGTATTTAACTACAGATATGTAATTATATACCAGTTTGCAAGTTTTTAGGTTTTGATACATATTAGAATAAACTCAAACTTTATGCTATATATATTTTCCATAATTCAAACTATATCATTTGTTCAAATAAAAACATGTAATCTGGTACAATATTATATAATGTGAAATTAAAAACGTGCAAACAGGTGCAATTATATATGATGTGGAATAAAAAACATGTAACCTGGCGTAATTATACATGATATGGAATTGAAAACTTGATAAAGGTATATGAAATATGCCATTAGTATACCATCTTACAAGTTTTATATTGGACTGAAGTGAAGCTATCCTGATTGCAGGAACGAAGTTCCGTCATAAATTCTTTCTGCGTAAATTTTGCCAAAATCAGCTGGATGGAGAAACTTTTTCCTTTGGCGGTGCATTTGGAGAAAAGTTAGAAATTCTTAGTTTTCTGCTCAACACCCAGGATTTGGGGGCTCACTTCATTTCATCCTCAACACCCTCGAAGCCCCCAAAAGGCGCCTGCCTGATACACAGCTTACAGCTAGAAGTAACGCCAGGGCATCAGGCGCCGGTCCGTCCGCAGCCAAGACCCTGACGCAGAAAACTTAGAATTTCTTACTTTTCGGAAAGAGCACCGCCAAAGGAAAAAGTTTCTCCATCCAGCGTCCATCCCGCCACAAAATTAACCTTCCATCCAACATCCGTCCCGCCACAAAATTAACCTCATAAAAAATTCTAAAAATTTTCCTTGCACAACCCCACAGACTGCGCTATAATAAAAAAATCCAAACAGCCAAATGCAGCGAAAGTGCGTATCCCGGCAAAAAACAGCAGGATACACCCGAAAATCATATCCGCTGACAGAGAGAAAAAGTGAGGCGCTGAGAGCTTTTTCAAGTACAGGTGATTATCGGATTTCACACTGGAGCAGTCCGGGGGAACTGTATGAAAGATACATGTGTAGTCCGGAACGTTCATACACGTTACGTATGTTAAGTGCCTGGCAGCATCTGTCAGGAATCAGGGTGGTACCGCGGAACAGCTCCGTCCCTTTTGGGATGGGGTTTTTTTATGTTTATATTTAATTTATTAAGGAGAATTCGCATATGAAAGAAAAACTGCAAAAAATCAAGGAAGAAGCTGCCCGTCAGATACAGGCTTCTGAAGAACTGGCCAGGTTAAATGAAGTAAGAGTAGCTTTTCTTGGAAAAAAAGGTGAACTCACAGCTGTATTAAAGAGCATGAAAGATGTGCTGCCTGAGGAGCGTCCGGCTGTAGGACAGCTTGTAAATGAAACAAGAGCCGCCATTGAAGACATGCTTGAGGAAACAAAGAAGAGATTAGAAGCTGCGGAACTGAATTTCCGGCTGAAACAGGAAGTCATTGACGTGACCCTGCCGGCTAAGAAAAACCGCATCGGGCACCGTCATCCAAATATGATAGCATTAGAAGAAGTGGAACGCATTTTTGTCGGTATGGGCTACGAGGTGGTGGAAGGGCCTGAGATTGAATATGATTATTATAACTTTGAGGCCTTAAATATCCCTGCGGACCATCCGGCGAAGGATGAACAGGATACCTTTTATATTACAGATAAAATACTGCTGCGCACACAGACTTCACCGGTTCAGGTACGTACAATGGAGACCAGACCGCTGCCAATCCGCATGATTGCGCCGGGGAGAGTTTTTCGCTCGGATGAAGTGGATGCGACGCATTCACCGTCCTTTCATCAGATTGAAGGCATGGTCATTGATAAAAATATTACATTTGCAGATTTAAAAGGAACGCTTGCAGAGTTTGCAAAAGAATTATTTGGAAAAGACACAAAAGTCAAATTCCGCCCGCATCATTTCCCGTTTACAGAACCGAGTGCTGAGGTGGACGTTACCTGCTTTAAGTGCGGCGGAAAGGGATGCCGTTTCTGCAAAGGCAGCGGCTGGATTGAAATTTTAGGATGTGGCATGATTCATCCAAAGGTGCTTAAAATGAGCGGGATTGATCCGGAAGTATATTCAGGATTTGCTTTTGGGGTAGGCTTAGAGCGGATTGCGCTGCTCAAATATGAGATTGACGATATGCGTCTTTTATATGAAAATGACGACAGATTTTTATCACAGTTTTAGTCTGCGAAAAGTGCGTGTTCTGTTTGCAGAAGGATATTACAGACGCATGACAGTCTGCTGAAATCTGTATATATAAGAAATTTGGAGGAAATAAAATGAATACTTCTTTAAAGTGGATAAAGGATATGGTACCGGGTCTTCAGGCATCGCCTCAGGAATATATGGATGTGATGACGCTTTCTGGTACAAAAGCAGAAGGATATGAAGCATTTGACAAAGATTTGGATAAAATTGTAATCGGACAGATTTTAAAAATCGAGCCGCACCCGGATGCGGATAAACTGGTGGTCTGCCAGGTGGATATCGGGAAAGAACAGCCGCTTCAAATCGTAACAGGCGCTCCGAACGTAGCAGAGGGCCAGAAAATTCCGGTTGTATTAGACGGCGGACGAGTAGCCGGAGGACATGACGGTTCCAAAACAGAAGGCGGCATTAAAATTAAAAAAGGAAAATTAAGGGGCGTATCTTCCGAAGGGATGATGTGTTCGATAGAAGAACTCGGCTCTTCAAGGGACATGTATCCAGAGGCGCCGGAAGAAGGCATTTATGTATTTTCGGACAGTGCGCCGGTGGGAGCAGATGCGGTAAAGGAGCTCGGGCTTGATGATGTGTCTGTAGAGTATGAAATTACATCAAACCGTGTGGACTGCTTCAGTGTCATTGGCATAGCCAGGGAAGCTGCGGCATCTTTCCATCTGCCTTTCAAGCCCCCTGTTGTAAAAGCGACAGGCAATGATGAGGATGTCAGTGATTACATTCAGGTTCAGGTAGAGGATAAAGAACTGTGCCCGAGATATACTGCAAGGGCTGTTAAAAATATTAAAATCGCGCCGTCGCCGGAATGGATGCAGCGCAGGCTGAAAGCACATGGCATCCGTCCGATTAATAATATCGTGGATATCACGAACTATGTAATGGAAGAGTACGGACAGCCGATGCATGCCTATGACCTGGATACGATTGCAGGCAGAAAAATTATTGTGCGCCGGGCACAGAAAAATGAAAAATTTGTCACGCTTGACGGTCAGGAGCGCATTCTGGATGATTCCATACTGATGATCTGCGATGCAGACAAACCGGTCGGCATTGCCGGGATTATGGGCGGGGAAAATTCCATGATTACGGACAGTGTCACGACGATGCTTTTTGAAGCGGCATGCTTTGACGGAACAAATATCCGCCATTCTTCCAAAAAAATAGGAATGCGTACAGATGCTTCTGGCAAATTTGAAAAGGGGCTGGATCCGAACAATGCCATGGAGGCTATGAACCGTGCCTGCCAGCTGATTGAAGAGCTTGGAGCCGGAGAAGTAATCGGCGGTGCGATAGATATTTATTCTAAAGTAAAGAAAGGAAGACGGATACCGTTTGAACCGGAGAAATATAACCGTCTGCTTGGAACGAAGATTGCGCCGGAAACAATGCTTGCGTATTTTGAAAAAATTGAGTTAGGATTTGATAAAGAAGCAAATGAAGTAATTATTCCGTCCTGGAGGCAGGATTTAGAATGCGGTGCCGACCTTGCAGAAGAAGTGGCAAGATTTTACGGCTATGACAAAATCGGCACAACGCTTCCGTCCGGGGAGGCGACGACTGGCAAACTGTCCTATAAACTCCGGATAGAATCCATTGCCAGAGATGTAGCGCAGTATTGCGGATTCAGCCAGGGCATGGCATATTCCTTTGAAAGCCCAAAAGTATTTGACAGGCTTTTGATTCCTGAAGATTCTGTTTTGCGAAAAGCGGTCGTAATTGCAAATCCGCTGGGGGAAGACTACAGTATTATGCGGACAATACCGCTAAACGGAATGCTGACTTCCTTATCGCTTAATTATAATAGAAGAAACAAAGACGTGCGCCTGTATGAGCTTGGCAATATTTATCTGCCAAAGGAGCTGCCGCTTACCGAGCTGCCTGAGGAACGGATGCAGTTTACGCTTGGCATGTATGGAGAAGGTGATTTTTATACAATGAAAGGCGTGATTGAAGAATTCCTGCTTCAGGCCGGCATGCATAAAAAACCGGAATATCATCCAAAAGCCGAAAAACCGTTCCTACATCCTGGCAGACAGGCGAATGTCATTTATGACGGAAAGGTAATTGGCTATTTCGGGGAAGTGCATCCGAGCGTGGCATTAAACTATTCTATGAAAGACCGGGTGTATGCGGCGGTTCTTGATATGCCTTATATTGTTGAAATGTCATGTTTTGACCGTAAATACACTGGAATTGCAAAATTCCCGGCTGTCAGCCGCGATATCAGCATGGTCTGCCCGAAGCAGATTTTAGCAGGAGACATTGAAAAAATAATCGAAAACAATGGCGGAAGTTATCTGGAAAGCTACCGGTTATTCGATATTTATGAAGGAAATCAAATCAAGCTTGGATTTAAATCCATTGCATACACCATCACGTTCCGCGCACCGGACCGCACGCTGGATGATGAAACTGTAAATGCGGCAGTAAACCGTATCATAAAAGCATTAGAAGAAAAAGGAATAGAATTAAGAAAATAAATACAAATATAAATTATGGATGTAAAGATATATGGATGTAAAAGACTTTTATTATGAACTGCCCGAAAATCTGATTGCGCAGGATCCTTTAAAGGACCGTTCCAGCTCCAGGCTGATGATATTAGGCCGAAATGACGGAGCCATCTGCCACAGGGTATTCAGGGATATTACAGAATATCTGCATCCGGGAGACTGCCTGGTTTTGAATAATACAAAAGTCATTCCGGCAAGGCTGTTTGGCAAAAAAGAAGGTACGGATGCTGTTATTGAACTGCTGCTTTTAAAGCGCCTTGCGCACAATCAGTGGGAAACGCTGGTAAAACCGGGGAAAAAAGCAAAAGCCGGGACGAAAATTATATTTGGCGAAGGTCTTCTGTGCGGAAAGATTACAGACATTGTGGAAGAGGGAAACCGGGTGATTGAGTTTGCCTTTGACGGCATATTTGAAGAGATACTGGATAAGCTCGGAGAAATGCCGCTGCCGCCTTATATTACGCACCGCCTGGAAGATAAACAGCGTTATCAGACAGTGTATGCAAAGCAGGAGGGTTCTGCTGCAGCACCTACGGCGGGACTGCATTTTACACCGCAGCTTTTAGATGAAATCCGGGGAATGGGTGTGGAAACTGCAGAAGTTACGCTTCATGTAGGTCTTGGAACCTTCCGCCCGGTAAAAGCGGAGAAAATAACAGACCACCATATGCATTCTGAATTTTACCAGATTGAGCAAAAAGAGGCAGATAAAATCAACGCTGCCAGAAAAAACGGAGGCCGTATCATTGCTGCCGGAACTACCAGCACAAGGACGTTAGAGTCTGTGGCAGATGAAAACGGTTATGTAAAAGCTGCCAGCGGCTGGACACAGATATTTATTTATCCTGGATATCAATTCCGCTGCATTGACGGGCTGATTACAAACTTTCATCTGCCGGAGTCAACACTGATTATGCTAGTGAGCGCTCTGGCAGGAAGGGAGCATGTGCTGCATGCCTACGAAGAAGCGGTACGGGAACAATACCGGTTTTTCAGTTTTGGAGATGCTATGCTTGTAGTGTGAGTCATAAATTATATGTGAAAGGGAGACTGCCATGGCATATATTAAACGAGCCGCGGAAGATACGATTGCACGGGTTTCTAAAATGTTTCCCGTACTGCTGGTGACCGGGCCCAGACAGGCAGGAAAAACGACACTGCTGCAAAGACTGGCAGAAATACAGCGGGGCACAGGGGAAGAGCGGAAATATGTAACCCTGGATGATCCTGACGCAAGATTTTTAGCAAAACGTGATCCAGCGCTGTTTCTGCAGAGATATTCTCCGCCGGTACTGATTGATGAGATTCAGTACGCAGCAGAGCTGCTGCCCTATATCAAAATGAGTGCAGACCGTTCCAAAAGAAAGGGCGATTTCTGGATTACGGGGTCGCAGATTTTCCGTCTGATGAAAAATGTAAGCGAAAGCCTTGCGGGACGGGCTGGCATTGTCAATTTATTAGGATTGTCCGATGCGGAAATTTATCAGGAGCCAAGCGAACCGTTCCAAACGGATGCGTCATATTTGCTGAACCGCTTATCTGTAAGGTCACAGAAGGGCTTAAATGAAATTTATGCCAGGATTTTTAAAGGCTCCATGCCGGAACTTTACGCGGATGAAAATGTGGACTGGGAGATTTATTACCGTTCTTATGTAAATACGTATCTGCAGAGAGATATTCGCGAGCTTGCACAGGTCGCCGATGAAATGCAGTTTTACAATTTCATGACAATTGCCGCCGCACATACAGCAAAGCCTGTTGTCTATGAGGAACTGGCAAAAGCTGCCGGTATTTCGGCACCAACGGCAAAAAAATGGCTGTCCATTTTGGTGTCATCCCATATTATCGCGCTCGTGCAGCCATATCACAACAATGCGCTGAAACGTGTTGTAAAAATGCCGCTTCTTCATTTTTTAGATACCGGCCTGGCAGCTTATCTCTTAAAATGGGGAAATCCGGAAGCATTGGAAAGAGGGGCAATGTCTGGGGCATTCTTTGAAAGCTACGTGTTTTCGGAAATCTATAAGAGCTATCTGAACGCAGGGAAAGAGCCGCCTGTTTATTATTACAGGGACAAAGACCAAAAGGAAATCGATTTGATGCTTTATCAAAACGGTATCCTATCGCCGATAGAGATTAAGAAGGCTGCATCGCCGGGCAAAACAGCGATTAAGAATTTCAATGTGTTAGAGCCTGTGACCCAGGGAGAAGCTTTCGGCGGTCTGGAATTTCTGAAAGCAGAGATAGGGACAGGAAGCGTTATTTGCATGGCCGGCGATTTGCTGCCTGTGGATGAAAAAAACTGGTATGTGCCGGTTTGGCTAATTTAAGATAGCGTGATTTGTTCATAGAAAAGCGGTGCAGGGAAAGTGTCCCGGCGCCGCTTATTTTTTCGGGTGCGCATTCCGTTTTTTCTATTTTTTCTGTTTCCGGTAGACGGATGGCGAAACATGAAAATGCTGTTTAAAAGCGGCTGAAAACTGGAACGGATTTTGATATCCAACTGCCTGTGCAATCGCCGAAACCGGGTAATCGGTCAGAGCCAGAAGCATTGCGCTGTGTTCCATGCGCTTACAGCGCAGATATTCGCTTGGGGTACTGCCATAAGCTTTTTTAAAGACAGTGCTCAGATAATTCGGATGGACATGCAGGGCAGCGGCTGCTTCCTGTATTTTAACTGGCTTACAGTAGCAGGCATCCAGATATGCTTTTGCGTCTGCAGCCGGACTGAGACCGTGTACCAGTGAGTCCGGCCGGATGCTCTGTGTTTCTAAAAGTCTGGAAAAAAGATGCATCATGCGGCTGTTCGCTTCTAAAGACTTAGAAAAATCTGTAATAGGAAAAAACTGCTCTCCCGGATAATCAGATTCCTGATAAGAGGAGATATTACAAAAACGCTGGTCTGTGACAGCGAATATAGAAAAAAACAGCTGCTCGATTTCGTCTGCGGACATCACAAGACTGATAACCTGATTTGTTCCAAACAGCTGCTGAAAGAACGGACTGCGGGAGTCCGCGTAAAATCCAATCCAGCAGTATGTCCACGGGTCTTTCGCCGAAGCCTGATACGCACCGCTGCTTCCGGCTGGGATATAAAATGCCTGTCCGCTGTGAAGCGCGTTTTTTTGTCCGCCCGTCTCAAATGTGCCTTCGCCATGCAGTATAAAATGAATCAGATGATAAGGCTTCATTTTAAATCCATAAGAATAACCGGCGCTGCAGGCCGAAAGTCCGCAGTGATTTAACTGAAAAGTAAAATATGCGGGTTTTGCCCGGTCTAAAATAATATCCCTGTTTCCAACCATTTGTATTTCCCCAATCTAAACTATTTATAGACAGTTTTTTTCTTTTATAAAATTAGCAGAAACAAGGGCAGATTTCAACGAAAATAAGAAGAATGTTAGATTCGGATAGTTATTTATGAGAATCTAATATGTTCAGAAACGGCAGATTTCTGTTATGCTTATGCCAGCAGCTTTGAAAGAGGCACTGGCAGATTTGCTGCGCTTTCCGGCTGCACAGCTGCAGGCTTTCGGAAAGGGAAAGGAATATTCAATGGAATGTATCAGAGTAAGCGGTCTTAGCAAAGAATACCGCATCGCCAGCAAAGAAGACGGAATCCTGGGCAGCCTGAAACATTTATTCTGTCCGCAATATGAAATAAAAGAAGCTGTAAAAGAGATTTCTTTTGTGATTGAAAAAGGGGAGAGCGTTGCTTTTCTCGGAGCTAACGGCGCTGGTAAATCTACGACAATTAAGATGTTAACAGGCATTATGAAACCGGATAGCGGAAGTATTGAAATTATGGGCAGGAATCCTTTTACATGCCGGATGGAGCATGCGAAAAAAATAGGAGTCGTTTTTGGACAGAAAACGCAGCTGTGGTGGGATATTCCGGTCATCGAAACATTCCGGCTGCTAAAGGATATCTATGAAGTTTCGGATGGCCGGTATGAGAAAAACATGAAAGAGTTCTGCCGGATTTTAAATCTGCAGGAATTTCTGCATCAGCCAGCCCGTAAGCTTTCCCTTGGCCAGAGGGTGCGTGCAGACCTTGCGGCATCTCTTTTGCATGAGCCGCCACTGCTTTTTTTGGATGAGCCGACAATCGGACTGGATGCTGCGGTCAGACAGAATATTTATGAGTTTTTGATAAAAATAAACAGAGAGAAGCAGACAACGATACTGCTGACCAGCCATGATATGAAAGATTTAGAAACGCTCTGCAGGAGGCTGATTGTGATGGAAAAGGGGAGTATTTTGTTTGATGGCGATATTGATAAGATATTTGGATATTTTGAGGATGGGAGTTCGTTGGAGGAGATTGCGGTCAGATTGTTTCAAAGAGGAAACGTATAAGGGGGATGGACGCTGGATGGAGAAAGTTTTTCCTTCTGATGTTCCGCTTCCAAAAAGCAGGAAGTTCTTAGTTTTCTGCTCAATACCCAGGATTTGGGGCTCATTGTCTTTAGCAGGATATAGCCTGGAAGCCCCAAAAGGCGCCTGCCTGATGCCAATAAAGTAAACCCAGCCTTAACGCCAGGGCATCAGGCGCCGGTCCGTCCGCTGTCACAGCCTTGCCGCAGAAAACTTAGAACTTCCTGCTTTTTGGAAGCGGAACATCAGAAGGAAAAAATTTCCCCGCCCGGTGTCCCGAAAGAAACAGACTGCAGCCATCAGTTACCAAACACTCCCCCAAAATGGCTGCACTAAATGCATTCCATTGAAGTCTGCACGCTGCTGTCAGTGAGTCAGATTCCAGCCAGTGAATATAGTTTGATACCGACAGTAAGCTTGATTTTGGCCAGTGAATATATTTTAAAAGACAGGAGGTAACGATGAAAAAATATACAGCCTTCATAAGGTGCGGATTTTTAGACGCCTGTGCGGGCCGCGGGTATTTTATAACCGGTATGCTTGGAAGCTTTATCCAGTCTGTCGTATTTTATTACGTCTGGAAAAGCATTTTTGCATACCAGGATACGGTAAATGGATTTACATGGGATATTATGAAGCAGTATGTGTTTGTTTCATTTTTGTGCAGCAATGTATTTTCCATGGGGTTTGAAATGAATACGGCACAGCGGATTATCAAAGGCGATATCATTATGGATTTGTTAAAGCCGCTTTCATACCGCAGAATGCTGCTTATGCGTATGTTTGGAACAGCCGGGATGGAATTTGGTGCGGGGCTGGTACTGACAGGGAGTCTTTATCTGGCAGTCAATGGAACAGCGTCTGTGCATCCGGTAAGGACGGTATTGTTTTTGTGTTCCCTGCTGCTTGGGGTTTTGATTAAATTTAGTATTCAGTATCTGTTTTCCCTGCTTTGTTTTTATACAGATAATGCGTATGGCGTGACAAAGGCAAGGGAAGTGCTTACAGATTTCTTTTCCGGCGCGCTGATACCGCTTGGCATGTTTCCGGGTATGTTTCGAAATCTTGTCCAGTGTCTGCCGTTCCAGGGAATTTTGTATACACCATGCTGTATTTTTATTGGCATGTTTACGATAGAGGAGTGCGTGTACCGAATGCTGCTGCAGGCAGTATGGACCGTGGTGCTGTATGCTGCCGGGACACTGCTTGGAAGGAAAGCTTTTGGCATGATATCCATGTATGGAGGTTAAAGGGATGAAAAAATGGAAACGGTATGCGGCGCTTTATATCCGCTTTCAGACTCAGAATATCAAAGCATCTGCACAGTACCGGGCGGATTTTTTTCTTATGGTATTATTTACGCTGTTTTCACAGGGGTGCTCTCTGGCGCTGATTGGGATTATTTACAGCAGTATTCCAGAAGTCGGCGGATGGACCATGCAGGAAACGCTGATGCTTTACGGATTTTTGCTGTTTTCCGAAGGAAGTGTGAATTTCTTTTTTCAGGGAGCCTGGAAAATTGCAAATATGATTCGGGAGGCAGACCTTGACCGTTTTCTTGTGCGCCCTCTGCCAGCCGGACTGCAGCTTCTGACAGCAAAAATAGATTTTGAAGGGCTGAACAAAATGGTAATTGCCGCCGGGCTGCTGCTATACAGTGCCAGAAGCTGCGGCGTTTTGAAAGACCCTTTGAAATGCATGCTTATCATGGTATTTCTGGCACAGGCGTGTCTGATACGCGTCTGTATGGTGTGGACAGCAAGCTGCGCATCTTTTTGGATGGAAAGCGGACGAAACAGCCTGAATTTCTTTATTATCAGCCTTGGAGAAATGGCAAAATATCCTCTGGCCATATATCCGGCTGTTTTAAAAGGGATATTTGGATACCTGATACCGTATGCCTTCGTCAGCTATTATCCGGCCGGATATCTGCTTGGGAAAGACGGAATGAAGGCTGGAGCGGCCTGTATGCCGTTTGTGTGCGCGGGGATGCTTGCAGCGGCGTATGGCACGTTCCGGCTGGGGCTTAGAAGGTATGAAAGCAGCAGCTAAAAGCAGCGAAAAGGGCAAAACCTCTGCAAAACCATTGCTGTGCAAAGCGCAGGCCGGGTCAGGCAGAGGTTTTTTAGTGCTATTTTTTCATCCGTTTCATCATCTGAATCATGCCTCTTGCTTTTTTGCTTTCTTCCGGTGACAGATTGTTTAAAAGGACTTCTAACATCATATCACGTTCCGATTCGCTGAAAGAAACACCCTGTTTTTGTGCAGAATTAGACGCAGACATTAAAGCTGCCATCATATCTTTTGCATTGCCGCCTGACTGCATGCCTGACATAGCCTTTAAAAACGCGAGTTTTTCCGGCGATATGCCGTTTGTGTTTTTGGCGCTGAATACTTCATCAAAATTCATAATTCTCCATCCTTACCTTGTTGGAATATGTACTATTAGCATATGGCTGACCGGTATAAAATGTGCTAAATCTTATGAGAACATTGTTTCATAAGTCGTAAACATAGAAAAAAGATTCAGCATCATATCGATATGCTCCTGTTCCTTTTCGCTGCAGAATCTGCGAATATCGTTTAACATATTCAGCGTGTTTTCCATTGGGTTATCCGTAGAGCAGATGGACAGGGATGTATCGTTGCTGTCGATGAGCTCAAGGGATTTTTTTAGTTCCATGGATTTGATGATGGTAAGGATTTCTTTCTGCCTGGAGCCCTTTAAATATGGAAGGGCTGTTTTCAAAATCTGGAGATCCTTATTCTGTACTTTTTCGTCAAATGAGGTTGGTATATAATTGTTGTCCATAAAAATCCTTTTTTATTTAATGTATGAAAGGAACGCGTGAATTATGACACAACGGGCGGTATTTCCATATAATAAATGAGGGAGGTCTTTCGAATAAATGAAGTAAGAAATAAAATAGATATGGGACAATTCTGATTATGGGAAAATTAATCATTGATGGAAATAAAGTTTATACAGTAGATGAGGCCTGTCTGAAAAGAAAAAATATGAAGCTGCAGGAAGTCTGCAAAAAAGAAACAAAAGCTGTGATGCATAAGCAGCAGGAAAACAGACAGAATGGAATCAGATAAAAGTAAATAAAAAAGATGCCTGACAGATACATGGCGGCGGTTTGAAGCTGCTGCCTTTTATCTGTTTTTTGATTGCCGTATCCGGGAGTCTGTGCGCATGGAAAGCCCGCTGCAAAAAACAGCCGCCAGTGTGCCTGACAGCTGTTTTTATCCGTTTTTATCATACAGACGGAACTGCTTTTATGCCGGGCGGAAAGCAGAGCCTTCCGCCAGATTCAGCATATTTTAGAAAAAGCCGTTGCCAAAGCCGTTGCCGCATCCGCAAAGAAGCAGTAAAATCAGCCAGATACAGCTGTTGTCGCCACATCCGCATCCGCAGCCACCGCCGCAGCCGCCGCCGATAGAGCCGCCTCCGTTATTTCCACAGCAGCAGAATAACAGCAGGATAATCCAGATAAAGGAGCTGTTGCTTCCGTTTCCACATCCGCATCCGCACCCGCAGTTATTTGTTTCACATCCACAGTTTGTAGCAGCTAAATCACTCATATTGATTGCCTCCATGTTTTTGATTTGTTTTATGGTTTATCTTATGAGGGCTGCTTGTATAGGTTTCCAAAAAAAAAGAAATAATAAAGCGTACATGCATTGACAAATACCGGAAACTTTGTTTACAATGTTTGGGATGCGAAAGATGGAGCACTAGAACAGATGCCTGTATTTAGATTAGGAGGATAAGAGATGAACAGGATTAAAATGATAACTCCGCTTGTAGAGATGGACGGGGACGAGATGACCAGAATTCTCTGGCAGATGATTAAAGAGGAACTGCTGCTTCCGTTTGTGGATTTAAAAACCGAATACTATGATCTGGGGCTGATTCATAGAAATGAAACAGACGACCAGGTAACCGTTGATTCTGCAAATGCAACAAAAAAATACGGAGTCGCTGTAAAATGTGCGACAATTACTCCCAATGCGGCCCGCATGAGCGAATACGATTTGAAAGAAATGTGGAAAAGTCCAAACGGTACGATACGGGCGATTTTAGACGGCACCGTATTCCGCACACCGATTAAGGTAAAGGGAATTGAGCCATGCGTAAAAAACTGGGAAATGCCGATTACAATTGCAAGACATGCCTACGGCGACGTTTATAAAAATGTAGAAATCAAAGTACCGGGCGCCGGAAAAGCAGAGCTTGTGTTTACGGCGCAGGACGGCACACAGCTGAAAGAAACCGTATTTGATTTTGAAGGCCCCGGCGTCATTCAGGGGCAGCATAATACCGTAACGTCCATTGAAAGCTTTGCAAGAAGCTGTTTTACTTATGCACTGGATATGAAACAGGAACTGTGGTTTGCAACAAAAGATACCATTTCCAAAAAATATGACCATACATTTAAAGATATTTTCCAGGAGATTTTTGACGCAGAATATAAAGAAAAATTTGATGCAGCAGGCATTACGTATTTTTATACATTAATTGATGATGCGGTTGCACGGGTTATGAAATCAAAGGGAGGCTTTATCTGGGCATGTAAAAATTATGACGGCGATGTTATGAGCGACATGATTTCCTCTGCCTTCGGCTCTCTTGCCATGATGACTTCGGTACTCGTATCCCCTGAGGGCTATTATGAGTATGAGGCAGCGCACGGGACGGTACAGCGTCATTATTACAAACACCTGAACGGGGAAGAAACTTCTACGAATTCTGTGGCAACGATTTTTGCCTGGAGCGGCGCTTTAAGAAAACGCGGAGAAATGGACAGCCTGTCAGAGCTGATGACATTTGCTGATAATCTGGAAAAAGCCTGCATCAGTACCATTGAATCCGGAAGGATGACAAAGGACCTGGCTTTGATAACCGAGCTTCAAAATCCGACTGTTTTAAACAGCGAAGGCTTTATTAAGGAAATCCGCAAAGAACTGGAAAAAATCTATGCCTAGCTGACAAAAGGCAAAGGCTGGCTGACAGGATAAACAGCCCTGTCTGTTACTGCGCAGGGCTGTTACAGAAAGGTGGTAATGAAAATGCCCGGTCAGGAAAGTGAAAATAGCAATCCAGATATCATGGATGCTTATGCAGGCGTTCTGCATGGCGATGATAACGCAGATATGCCGCCGCTGCCAGAGAATGCAGATTCCAGCGAACTGCTGGATTATATGGTGCTTGTTCTTTCCAGACGCCTGCATGTGGAAAAAGCCTTTAAAGGCGGCTATATGTTAAATCAGCTTCTTGGAAATAACAGCCGTATGACATATGATGTGGATTTTTCCATACATCTAAAAGAAGATTACGAGCAGGTGAAGCACGTATTACAGGAAATCGCAGACCAGTTTATGAATATGGGTATTATAAAGGATTATAAACTGAAAGATACTATTGAGGAACGGATGTCTGGAGGGATAGATTTCTATGGTGATGACGGGCGTAAGATTCTTGGAGCAGATGTCGGACTTCATGATATTCACTGGGGGATTAGGCAGTATCAGATAAGCGTTGCTGTTGTCCAGGGTTTTGAGATTGAACGGATGCTGTCGGATAAACTGATTGCGATTCTATCACGAAAAAGATTTCGCAGAACAAAAGATTTATATGATTTTTTTGCCATTATCTGTTCTTTTGACTGTGATTATCAGAAATTATCTGAATATATTAAACGGCGCGGAAATGCGGAATGGGAGAATATACCGTTTTCTGATGTCGTGCTGATAGAATATAAAAAAGCATGGGAAAAATTAATACTGAGAAGCTCTGTCACAGGAGAAGCTTTGTATAAACCGGAATTTTCGACGGTCATTCAGCAATTTTATAAAATAGCACTCCCGCTAAAAGCAGAAATTGATTTCCAATTCTGGGACCATCTGAAACAGGAATTGAGGTGATTTGAATGACATCATATGCTTTTGACATACTGGTAGACAGAGTAACTGTGCTATGCTGTTCCTGTGCACTTGCCAGGTCAGGACTTACAGCGTATGGGGTTACACATCTGGATATGATGACACAAATGAAAGTGCTTGACAATTTTTGTATGGTTTATGCTACTTATTATTATTATCCTTATATTGACTTTGAACACTTCGTCACCCCGGAAACAACCAATCCGCTTATTTTAAAACCAACGAAAGAACGTGCAATTGTCGAATATATCCTGAATGAAAAATGGTGTGACGAAGGCATACTTATCGAGGCATTAAAAACTTACCTGCAGTGGTTTCGTAATGATGAGGAGCTTTATTGTGTTGCAGATTTTTTCGGACTGGATAGAAAAACGCTTGATTACTGGATAAAAGAAGCGTTGGAGGATGCTGAAGTATGAAGGATGCGGGGGATTGATGGCTGGAGGGGGTTTCTTTCGGGACGCCGGGCGGAGAACTGTTTTCCTTCGGACGCTTTATAATGGCTCTGGAAAAAAGCTGGAAGTTCTTAGTTTTCTGCTCAATACCCAGGATTTGGGG
>CANDJC010000038.1 GCA_947384955.1 uncultured Eubacterium sp.
TGTGGGAGTGACCGAAGACGGGGATTGTCTGTTTCTGGATGTGAATGATTATCAGTAAAGGCCTTAATCAGGGCACACAATGCCTTCACTGCAGATTCTCTTTAAGAAACCTCTCTGCATTTCTCCAGCAGATTTTCTCAGCCGTATCCCTGCCAAACTGCTCCTTTTCCAGAATCTTTCGAAACTCCGGGATAGACTGCACGCCCTGGATTCCCTTTGGAAACGCATCCCCGCAGCCGTCGAAGTCGCTTCCAAGCGCCAGAATCTCTTCCCCGCCCAGTTCTAATACGGCATCGATATGCCGCAGCAAATCCGGGATTTCTTTTTTCCCGCCCGTAAATTCATCGTAAAAATTAATTCCCATCAGTCCGTTTCTTCGAATCAGTTCCTTTATCTGCCCGTTATTCAGGTTGCGCGGATGACGGCATATTTCCCGGACATTCGAATGGGAAGCGATTACCGGGCGGTCTGTCAGCTGAAAAACATCTTCTGCCCCGCGGTCAGATAAATGCGAAATATCGATGATAATCCCCTGCGCTGTCAGCCGCTTTGCAAGCGCATGCCCCCTCTTTGTCAGCCCTTTTGCCTGAGATGCCACAGCTCCGCAGGCATATTCGTTTTCATAATTCCATGCCAGCAGCGCAAAACGAAATCCAAACTCCGCCGCCCGTTCCGCCAGATTCCCCATAATGGAAATATCCTCGACAGACAGAAATGCCGCCGCTTTCCCCGCCGCATGGGCTTTTCGCATGTCAGAGGCATTCTGGCACAAATCAATGTACGCCTCCTGCTGCGCCAGAAGCTGGCAGGCCCTTTGATAGAGCCGTATAAATTCATCTTCCGGGTGATTCGCCATTGTGCTGCGGTCCTGGAAGACGGCAAAAATCTGTGTGTATCTGCCTGCAAATGCCTGTACCCTCGCTAAATCCAGGCAGCCGCTGTTGTGCATAAGGTTTTCAGACTGCGGGATTTCTGTCAGAGTGTCCGCGTGAGCGTCAAAATAATGCATAATTGGATTCCTTTCTTCCTGCTGCTATTTAGATTTATTGAAATCATTCTACCACATATACAGCGCTGCGATATGCAGAATTTGTCTGTAAAATAAAAAAAACAGGCTGACAATGAATGTGCACTTGTCTGCCTGCCCATAAACTCAGTCATAATGCCCCTTACAGGATACAATAATGATACCGCCATATTTTTCGTAATAAACTATCCGGTTGAATTCATCAATACGTCTGCTCCACATGCCGCTTAGATTTTCCTTTAATGGCTCCGGCTTCCCTATTCCTTCATATGGATTTCTCTGAATATCTTTTATCAGTAAGTTAATACGTTTCAAAATCTTTCTGTCCTGTCCCTGCCAGTAAAGATAATCTTCCCATGCTTCATCATCCCATAATATCCGCATCAGTCATCTGCCTCTATCAAATCATGTTCTGCAAAATGCGCTCTTCCCTCATCAATCTCCCTCTTTTTCTTTTCCAGATAGCGGATATTACTTTCAGAGTAAAACGGATCAGCGGAAACCTCAAACGGAATACGGCACTCCCTGCCGACTTTCTTCGCAAAAATTGTAAACGCTGCACTCATGGAAAGGCCCAGTTCAGAACAAACCCATTCCATTCTCTTTTTCACATCTGCGTCCAGCTTAAAATTTACATTCACTGTCTGAGCCATATACAACACCCCTTTCACCCCATATCATACGCCAGAATAAAGAAAAAATCAAGAATATTTCTTTCTATATACTATCATAATAACAGAAAATATTGTCAAAAATCAAAATACAAAAATACAGAAATCCCAGCCAGCGACATCACCGACCACACCATGCAGACCACTACGGCCAGAGCGCTGCCAGCCGTTGGCCGAAATTCCTTTTCTTTCAGATTGCGGCAGTTTAGCACGACAAAGAAAGCTCCCAGCAAAAACAGCCACAAATGCAACCCCGTCACCCGCGCCGGCAGATAATTCAGCACCGGCAGTTTTTCTAAATAGGTCAGTTCCGTCAGCTGAAAGCATGCATACAGCTCCTCGCGGATGGCAAAGCCTGAAAGACTGCCCAGCTTCAAAAGAAACAGCTTTGCGGATACTATATCCGGGGCCCTGAAAAGTATCCAGAGCACATTCACCGTTATAAACGTCACAGCCCATCTCGTTACTTCTCCAAGCCTGTTCCATGTCTTTTGAAACATCCGGTTCAGACAGCTTAATATTCCATGCAGCACACCCCAGAGTACAAAAGTCCAGTTCGCCCCGTGCCAGATACCGCTGACAAGATAGACTGCCATAATATTCAGATAAGTCCTGATTTTGCCTTTCCGGTTTCCTCCAAGCGGAATATAGATATAAGTCCGCAGAAATCTGGTCAGTGACATATGCCATCTTTCCCAGAACTCCGTAATGGACAGTGCTTTATATGGCGAATTAAAATTCTGCGGCAGTTCTATATGAAAAAGATACCCGATACCGGATGCCATATCACAGTAACCACTGAAGTCAAAATACAGCTGGAACGTATAGGATAAAGAAACAATCAATGCTTCCATAGAGCTGAGTGTTTCTATGGTACCAAACCCAAATGTTACGGCTTTTCCAAAAGTATCTGCGATTAGCACCTTTTTAAAGAGCCCTATCGCAAAAATATAAAGTCCCTTTGATAAATTCTGCGCGTTCATGCGCCGTTTCTGCCTGTCCCGAAACTGCGGAATGATTTCATTATGAAGTACAATCGGACCTGCCACCAGCTGCGGGAAAAAGGATACAAACAGCGCATATTCATCAGCCGTATACTCCTTTGTTTCCCCTCTGTAAGAATCTGCCAGATAAGAAATCTGCTGGAATGTAAAAAAGCTGATGCCAAGCGGAAGCACAATATGTTTTAATTCGAACGATTTTCCGAATACCTGATTGACATTCTCAAGAAAGAAATCATAGTATTTAAAATAAAATATCACGGCAATATCTGCACATATCCCGAGGGCAAGCAGCAGCTTTTTCATTCCCGGCCGCTGTCCGGCACGCTCCATTGCCTTTGACACCAGATAATTCCCGGCAATGCTGCCGCAGATAATCCAAAGATAGGAAGGATTAAAATAACCGTAAAACCAGAGAGACATTCCGGTTAAAAATAAATTTGCCGCCCGGTAAAATTTCAAATAATTCAGCACATAATATCCCGCCAGCGCTGCCGGCAGAAACAGAAAGATAAATATATATGAATTAAATAACACAGCTTTTCTCCTTCCTGTCTATTGCCCGGATTCTCTCAGGGAATCATAATCATAGGTCTTATAAAATTTACGGACAGACCTGATGTATTCCCTGTAATTGTCTTTGGTCAGCAGATATTTTCCTTCTTTCATCCATTTCAGCATCCAGGAATTAATCCACTCCCGATAGTGAGCCTGGTCTTTATAATTATCCAGATTGCAGATAAGCTTAAAATTGTTTGTAAAAGAATACAGTCTGATATTCGAATGCTTTAAAATCTCCTCAATGGCTGTCTTTTCTATCTCTATCTGCCAGTCCGTCAGTCCTTCGTTATTCTGGCTGTCCCAGTAACAGATGCTGTATGGCGGAAAGAAATAATAAAAGACTGTCTCAGGATGCTCATCTGCTAAATCTGTCACATTCTGGCGGACATTGCCGAGAACCCGCTCCTTTTCCTCTGCCGTTATTACCCTGGCAGTCTCTGCCTTCTCTCCCAGCGCATACGTGCCAAGCACCGTCTCCGCCCCAAATGTATAAAATGCATTCCAGTTTGCATAACTGTCAAAAGGAGTGGTTTTATTTCCGGCTTTCGTGTAATCCATCACAGCGATTGTATGATTCATCAGTATGGATTTATTCAGTACATAGTTTAAGTCATCAAAGATACTGTCATTATACAGGTATTTCGGATAGTCCGTATCTTGCCGGTAAGAGTCCTTGTCTTCGGCCAGCAGACTGTAATCCAGACAGCGAATCACATAACGGATATTTTTTCCGGCAGCATAGGCTCTTTTTAAATTATCATTGATTTCTTTGTATCTTCCTCCTGAAAACGGGACTTTGATAAAATCAGCCCCGAATATTTTATCAGCCTCTGTTGTCTTAAAATTTTCTGTCATGGATGTTCCTGTAATAATACTGTCATAGTCAAAGTGACGCGTGATGCCGTCGTTTTGGTATCTTTCGTTATTAATCGGGTATTCGTAATTTTTCAGCGGGGCGTGGTAATGAAATAACGGGTCAATATAGACTGTAACAGAAGCAAACAGCGCAAGCGCGGCAATTACAGCTGCAAGCGTGGCTGCCAGCCAGATTCTATAGGGTTTGGTATTTTCTGTCATTGTTTTTATCTCCTTGTACTGCAGAATTCAGGTGATTCGGATAAGCAGTTTAGCATTTCCCGGTACCTGGCAGAGCATAACATTCTATAACAAAATGTTATGTTTTAAAATGCAGAAAATTATCGGAAAATCCTTTATTTATGCGGCTTTAGGACTAACTGACAATGAACAGACAAATTTCATTTTTCTAAAACACACAGGAATTCATTCAGAGCGGGTATTTTTAGATATGTAATTTTAATTCACGATAATTTATGGATTATAGACAAAAAATCTGAATTTATAAATCATTTCTTGTAAATAGAAACGGAAATCAAAACAATATTTCTTTTAAGTTGCAAATATAGGTGAGTTGATATAGAATATTTCAAGATAACATTTTGTTATAGAATGTTATGTATAAGAATTGTTTTCCGCATTATCCGTTTCAGTCAGATAAACATTCCAGAAGGCTTCATAAATATATACTAAAACCGCCTGCCAGCGCATCAGCCTGGAGCAGACGGTTTCTTCCTTAACGACCGAAAATATAAAACTTATTCATCCATGTTTTGAATTAACCAGATGTTTTTAGACCAGGTCATTGAAAACTTCCATATTCAATAATATCCGCTATGCGTTCACTCGCATGACCGTCGCCATACGGGTTAGAAGCACGCGCCATCGCATCATAAACCGATTTATCATCAAGCAGCATTGTAAAAGAACGGTATATGGCATCCTCATCTGTCCCTACAAGTTTCAGCGTTCCTGCTTTTATTCCTTCTGGCCGTTCCGTCGTGTCCCGCATAACTAATACAGGCTTGCCAAGGCTGGGAGCTTCCTCCTGAATCCCGCCAGAATCCGTAAGCACAAGATAGCTTCGTGCCAAAAAATTATGAAAATCCAGCACATCTAACGGCTCTATCAAATGGATTCTCTTTTCATATCCATCCAATCCAGGCCTGCCGAATACGTCTTCAGCTGTCTGGCGGACAGCCGGATTACAGTGGATGGGATAAACTGCTTTTACATCTTCGTGCTCCTCTAATACACGGCGGATTGCCCGAAACATATTATACATCGGCATTCCAAGATTCTCGCGCCGGTGTGCAGTTATCAGTATCAGCCGGCTGTCCTTTGCCCACTCCAGTTCAGGATGCGCATAACTATCTCTTACCGTCGTACGCAGTGCGTCAATTGCCGTATTGCCCGTAACAAACACTGCTCTGCCTTTCTTTTTTTCCTGAATGAGGTTCGCTTTACTCATCTCAGTCGGAGCAAAATGCAAAGAAGCCGCTGCCCCTACCGCCTGTCTGTTAAATTCCTCCGGATAGGGAGAATGAATATCATATGTCCGAAGCCCGGCCTCCACATGACCTACCGGAATCTGCAGATAAAAAGCTGCAAGAGCCGTTGCAAAGGTTGTAGATGTATCGCCATGTACAAGGACCAGATCCGGTTTTACCGATAAAAATATATTTTTCATGCCATTCAGCACGTCTGCTGTAATATCAAACAGCGTCTGTCTGTCTTTCATAATCGACAAATCGTAATCCGGCTGAACCCCAAATGCCTGCAGCACCTGGTCGAGCATAGACCGATGCTGTCCGGTAACGGCAACCAATGTCTTCAGCTTTTTTCGTTTTTTCAGTTCTAATACCAGCGGGCACATCTTAACTGCCTCCGGCCTTGTTCCAAAAACAAGCATAACTGTTTTTACTTTTCCTAAATGTTCCAATTTTTAGCTCCTATTCATCTTTCGCTCTGATTCAGCTGCACCAGTATTCATACCACTGCTGAAACAAGAAAAAATTCCAGCATATATTCTGGTAATTTTTTCCCGTATAATTTCCAGCATTGCCATTTTTAAGATAGGAATGAATGATTTTATTACAAAAAGACGGACGAAAAATTCCCTGCTTTTTCAAATATGCCGTATCTGCATAACTGCTTATCTGCTCATTTAAAAAACTTCGCATCCATTTATCCAAAGGTATATTAAATCCCATTTTAGGTCTGTCCATGATTTCTTTTGGGATATATTCATGCGTAATATCTTTCAGAATCATCTTCTGCTTTTTACCCCCCCCCTTGCATTTAAAACAATGTTTTAGGCGGAAAGAATATTCCATGACATTTTTATCCAGTATCGGGCATCTGCATTCCAAGGAATATTTCATAGAAGCCCGGTCTACTTTCGCAAGAATATCCCCAGGAAGATAAGTATCCATATCCAGCAGCATTCTGCGAACCTGCCAGTCAGATATCCTGTAATTTTCCTCATTATATTTTAATGGAATCATCCCGTTTTCTTCTAAAAGCATGTGTTCTGCACAGTTCGCATATGTCTGCGAGCGTATCTGCGTTTTTGTTTTCCTATTTCTGTTTTGTGAAATAATTCTGACAGGCATGGGATATCTTTCTTCTACAGACGCTGCATTTCCCAGTATATGCATGACCGCTCCCGGTATATCCAGCCGCTGTGCCCATTTTACCTGCTGGTAATATCCATATCCGCAAAAAAATTCATCTCCTCCGTCACCAGTAAGACATACCGTAACATCCTGCTTTGCAAATTTTGAAACTGCCATGGTCGGAATAAGAGACGGGTCTGCAAAAGGCTCATCAAAAAATTTCGGACTGTCCGCCAGCAGTTTTACCAAATCTGTCTGTGTGCAAATCATTTGTGCATGGTCTGTGCCTAGATAACGGGCAACTGCCTTTGCATATTCCGACTCATCAGTCTGGCTTTCCATAAATCCAACCGAAAAAGTTTTCACAGGCACAGTTCCCGCTATTTCCTGTGCAATCGCTGTCACCAGAGAACTATCGTATCCTCCTGACAACAGAGTCCCAATCGGTACATCCGCCTCCATTCTCAGTTTCACAGCCTCTATTAATAAAGTTTTCAGTTCCTCCTTCGCAGCAGCATAATCACACACAGACATGTTCTGGCATTTATAATATTCCTTCGCAATATCCCAGTATTTCAGTTTCTTCGTCTTGCCATTTGAAAAGCAAAGGATACTGCCTGGTTCCAGCTTATAAACATCCTTAAAAATCGTATCCGGCGCATGAATATACTGCTGATACAAATACCTCGGAATGACCTTCGTGTTTATCCTTTTTGTAAAACCCGGACAAAGCATAATCGGCTTAAGTTCGGAAGCAAACACAAGCGAATCCGCACCATGATATTTGTCGGTCCAGTAATACAGCGGCTTTTTCCCTATTCTGTCACGTGCAAGAAACATTTCATTTTTCTTCCTGTCAAAAATACAAAGAGCAAACATTCCATTGAAATGCCTGATACATGCAATTCCCCATTTCATATAGGCTGCCAGTATCACCTCTGTATCGCATGACGTATGAAAAGGATAATCCGCCAGCTGCAGCCTTAATTCTCGAAAATTGTAAATTTCCCCGTTAAACACAACACTGACCCTGCCATCTGCAGACCACATTGGCTGATGCCCTGAATCAGACAAATCAAGAATCGAGAGCCTTCGATGCGCCATACCTATCAGGTACCCTTCTGTTCCCGGGTATATTTCCTCACCATGATCATCCGGCCCCCTGTGTCTGAGGCTGTCGTTCATCATCCTTAAATGTTCTTTTGTTATATTTCTTTTACTATAAAATCCACAAATACCACACATATATATCATTTTCCATTCTTAGTGTTTTCATCTGTTTTTGTTTGTCACGAATCCTGCCATCTCCAGGAACACATCAATCTGAAACAGCCAGGACAAAAAAATATAAGATACAGCTCCTGTAACAATCTGAATAAAGAGTTTCGCACGATAATCCCCGACAGCCATGCCGGATAAATATACAGCTATGCCCATCAGCAGAGAAAGTCCAAAACCAGGCATAAAATCCCTAATCTGCTCCTGATATGTATAACCTAATATTTTCACATTCGGCCTGATATTGATGATTGTTCCGATTACAGAGGCTGCCAGAGCTCCCAGCGTCATTTCCCAGACCCCTATCCTGATTGTCAGAAACAGAATTGTTAACTCAACAGCTTTTCTTTTTATGTCCAGTTTTAATATAACATCACTTTTCCCAAGTGCGCTGACCGCCTGCAGATTCATCGTAGTAACTGGCAGCAGAAGATAAATCAGGCACTGTATCCTCATATACGGGACACAGGCCGTCCATTTCTCTGTCAATATGAGCCTGACCAGCGGCTCACATACAAGCATAAGCCCCGTCATCATCGGTGCTGTCAGATAGATACACGTCCGCATGGATTTCCTGACCATATTTTTCACTTTTTTTATATTTTCCTGTTCCGAACTGTAAGCAGAGAGCATAACAGGCTGTATGGCCGAACTTACATTCCCTAATATAATCTCCGGGAACTGCTTTCCTCTTTCATAATAGGCCAGCATAGAAGGTGTATAAATTCTTCCTATCAAAAGGCTGCGTAAATTTAAAAAAAATGCGGTAAGAAAATTGGAGGCCAGTATTTTCCATCCAAAAGATATCAGCGCCCGCAGCCTGCTCTTTGAAAAATCAAGTGTCGGCCTCCACTTTACTGTAAAAAACATTACAACAGCTGATACGAAACTATTCGTTAACTGCTGACCCGCCAAAGCCCAGACCCCGTACCCCTGATATGCCATAATTACCCCGACACACCCGGAAACTGCTATTGCACTCAGACTGCTGTACAGAAGCTGTCTGTAGCGCATATGCTTTTCCACATAAGCAGTCTGAATAGAATTAACGGACCCAGTCACAATAGTCAGTCCCAATACGCGCACAACAGGCGTAAGCACAGGCTCCTGATACAGCTCTGCCAATACCGGAGCCAGCAAAAACAAAGCAGCATACATGACACCGGATACCGCCAGGCTGAAATAGAAGACTGTAGAATAATCCGTCCTGTCCGGATTTTTTTTTTGAATCAGGGCTGTATTGAATCCGCCCTGTACCATTACATTTGCCAGTGTAATAAAAACTGTAATAAGAGCTATTGCACCATAATCCTCCGGCTGCAGCAGCCTTGCTAAAAGAATACTGACGAAAAACTGTACGCCCTGTACGCCAATACGTTCTAAAAATTTCCAGATAATTGAAGAAACAACTTGATTTTTTTCCATTTCAATACTGCTTTCTCTGCTTTACAGACGCATATTGTTCAACAGCAGCCTCCGCAGCGCCTGCGGCAGCACATCAAACATTTTTCCCTTTATGCTTCTCCTATAAACGACTGCCGGCCTTGTATATTTCATTATCGTTTCATTTTTCAAGACACCCCTTCAATACATCCTTCCATCTCTCCTTCCAAATCTCATAAGAAAAGGATGTTTCAGCCGTCATTCTTGCATGTTCCGCCAGTTTCTGGCGATACGCCCTGTCTTCTGTTAACTGCTTCATGGCACGGTATAAACCATCCGTATCACCTGCCCTGACAATCAGCCCGTTAAACCTGTCAAGCACCACATTCACCATTCCGCCAACATCCGTGCATATCACCGCACAGCCAGACGCCATTGCCTCAAGCAGAGAAAGAGACGTTCCTTCCGAACCGACTGTTGGAATCACTGCAATATGTTTATCTTTATGCATTTCAAGTGTCTGCTCATAATCATACTTTGTAATATGTACGTTTTTATATTGCTGCAGCCGTTTTCTCATATACTGCTCATCCGGCCCTCTCCCGGCAATGGTTACATCAATGCTGTTACATTCCTTTAAAAGCTTCTCGATAGCATCTGTAAATACTCTGCTCCCGCGGAAAATTTCAAATCTTCTGGCAAATATGATTTTTACAGTTCCTTCCTCTTTCTGCTTATTATTAAGCGGAGGAATTTTCGTATAATTCGGTATTGCTGTCAGATTCATTTCTGGATGCGATACATGCGACCTGTACCAGTTAATAAAATTGTAATCGACACACACAACAGTATCTGCATGGCTCATCTGACGTATTTTCGTAAATGCCATAACTGCCCTTTGAAAAACAACGGCTTGATTTCGCAGTCCGGTCCGTTCAAAATGACCTGGCCTGTCCCAGTCAATCCCATGCTGCAAGCAAATCGAATATCCTTTATATGCACAGACTACCTGTTCGGATGCAAAGATGACAATCTCATTTTCCGGTATTGTCTGCTGGATTTTTTTTCTAAGTCCGGCCCTGCTGCAGGGTATCCCTCTGACTTTGATGCCTTTGTATTTCGTTACAAATGATTTCCTATGAAACTGAAACTGATAGATGACAGGTTCAAATCCCAGTTCTAAAATAATTTCCGAAAGTCCTGTAATATAGGATTGTATACCCCCGATTTCAGGCGCTGTCAGTTCTTCGTTTAAATAGAATGTGTTGACTATATATATCCGTTTCATGCTCCCTCTTTCCTTTTTCTGTTGTCAGACAGCTTAAGCGGTACTCTTATACGATATATCTTTGTACTCTAAATAAACCATGTCCATTTTCGAATACAGCCGATTTGTATATATAAAGCATATATACCAGCATCAAAAAAGAATTATAAGTAACTGCACTAAAATTACTCACTAAAATGACAAAACCAGCTGCCACAGCTACAGAAATACCTGGATTACGCACTGTTTTCATTTTAAGCAGCTGCATCCATGAAAAAATAAATAACGAATAAAAAACCAGCGTGCCAGCCAGACCTGTTCCAAATAATAATTCTACATAATCACAGTGAGAATACATGCCGTAACCCGCCAGGTCACTAAATGTTCCGATGCCCCAGCCAAAGAACGGTTTTTCAAGCCACAATGCCAGCCCATTCCATATCATTTCAAAACGAATATTCAGGCTTATTTCCCTGATGCTTCTGCCTGTTGCAAAAAAATGGAACAAATTTTCAAATGATGTTTTATATAATACCTGAAACATTTCTGTCTGGGACAGCCGCCAGAAAACTGCAATGCAAAATACGGTTCCTCCTAAAATATAAAAAGGTTTTCTGCGTGTTTCCATATACAGAAAAACAGCTGACGCAGCACCTGTGACTACCATAATCATACCTGTACGGGAACCTGTCCTTAATACAATGCAAAAAAGAAATGCTTCGATTACCGTATAAAAAAGCAGCCACACTTTCTTTCTATTCGAGAATGATTCCATTATATTGTATAAATTAAGTATCATAGCAAATGCAGACATATGGGATAACAGATTCACAATATTTCCGATTTCATCATGATACCCCAGCCTCCCATAACTGCCATTGCTGTCAAATCCTGAACGGCTCAAAACATACACCCCCGCTAAAACAGCTCCTGTCACAACAGAGCGAAGTATTTGTTTTAATTCTGCCCGGTCCTTTACTTTATAGTCCAAAATTAATATAAAAAAGAAATTTAGCGAAATCCGAATCAGATTGCGTAACGATGCTCCCGGCTCCTGTGAGTCAATACTGGATAAAAAACTCAAAAAAAGGAATCCGGCTGCCCATAAAAACAGATACCTTATTTTTAAAAGAGCCTTTCTATTGTATATCGCCTGCCCAGTCATCAATAGCGAAACAGCAAGGTAAGCAGCCGTGCACATACGCCTTGCCAATGCATAATCTGCATTCCATCCAAGCGCTGTATGTGAAAAAATATAAAGCGATAAAACAACGCCATACAGTCTGTCCGTTATAGATGATAAATACATCTTAGGTACAGTCAGCCTTCTTTTCTTTATCATCAGCATTTTATCCCCTTTTCTGCAGCAATGCCTTTTCCCATCTGTCTAAAATATGATGAAACTCATATGCTTTTCTTACCTCCATAGCCCGTTCACCCATCCGGTTTGCCAAATCCTTATCCTCTATCAGCCTTTCTATTCTGTCATGCATCTTTTTATAATCTCCAACCGGAACTAAAAGTCCATTCTTTCCGTCATCAATCAGAAACCTTGCCCCTCCGGCAGGCGCATCCGTACACACGCACGGCATTCCCATCGCCATAGCTTCAAGGATAGAGTTTGAAATTCCATCGTATGCAGAACTGGAAATAAAAATCTCTGCATCCCGAATTTTATCATGAACATTTTCTGTATATCCCGGCAGACAGACCTTATCCCTTAACCGCTTATGCCTGCTGATATATTTTTCTATGTATGTCCGTTCAGGCCCGTCTCCATAAATAATCAGCTGATATTCCGAATGTTTCTTCAAAACCAGTTCAAATGCCCTTACTGCTGTCATCCAGTCTTTCTGCTCCGACAGTGCTCCCATGCCCACAATTTTTTTCTTTCGCCTTTCCCCTATTGATACAGGTATATCCTGCATCACTGCATTTGGTATTATAACTCCTTTATTCTGGATACTCTTATGAAAATATGCCATTGCACTTTCTGTCTGAAATATAACCGCTTTCGGAAACCGATATAAATAATTCCTGCATGCTGCTGCCGCCCACCCTCGCGGATGCCTGGACGGATCGGTTCTTTCTGAAACAACAAGCTCTATATTTTTAAACCCTCTGGCTATAATCGTCAGCATATTGGGAACCGCCGAAAGAGACAAAATAAAATCCGGCTTGAAATCTAATATATTTTTCCGAATTTCCCTGATGCGGTATAAAGTACGAAGCAAAGATATTTTCTGCCGCGCATCTATCGGCATATATTCAATCTCTTCTCTTATTCTATAGATACTGCTGCCTGATGATGTTGTCACAATGCGTACCTGATACCCTTTGTCAGAGAATCCATTGGACAGCATAGCTGTAACTCTCTGTGCGCCTCCACCCCCAATTCCATGAGAAACCACCAGCAGGCGCTTTGCTTTTTTACTTTTTTTGCAATATTGCTTCATTTGCCCTCCCAAATTCCCCTCTGCATATAGCCCTGTATATATGAAAAAGCCTGCGCACATACTTCCTGGCTTCCTTTTCTTTGATAGAAAACAGCACAAACCAGACCATATTCAGTATAAATATACAGGCCTTTTGTATAATCCCTGCCTTTGCATACTTACATAGCAGCAAAAATTCACTAATCCTGTAATGATAATATATAAATGCACTGCCTTTCTTTTTTGTAACTGCTGCATGGTCATGGTATACCAATGCATCAGGAACTATCATACTTTTTTTTCCAATTTCCCTCAGCTTATAAGCAATTACATCTTCCTCGTTATATAAGAAAAAATCTTCATCAAATAATCCTATTTTACAAAAGTCAGCTGCCCGCAAAGCAAAAAAGCAGCCTGCCACCATTCCATTAAATTTAAACTGTCCTTTTCCATGCCATTGCAAATCACGCTGCATCATCTTACCTGGAGGCATAAAAAAGCAAAAAGGTTTTTTAGAAAAAACTGCCTTAGAAAATGTATAATAAGTCCGCGCAATCTGCCCGTTTCCATCCGGCTGTACCAGTTTTGGACCCACAGCCCCGGTATCCGGGTTCTCCGCTAATGCATGAACCATATGTGATACTGCATCATTTATCAGGCAGGTATCGGGATTCACGATGAAAATATATTCTGCCCCGTCATGTACCGCACATCGAATCCCTATATTGTTGCCATAAGAATATCCTCCGTTTTGTTTCGATTTTAAAACCCTGACATCCTTAGCACCTGCATAGTTATCCCTCAGCCTTATAAAGGAACCGTCCGTAGAAGCATTATCCACTATATAAATAATGCTTTTACAGGTATTTGATTTTTCAAGAATTGACTTTACACATTTTATGGTGTATTCGTAAGAATTATAATTTAATATAACAATTCCGGCTTTTATCTTCATCATTTCAGTCATCGCTTTTCCAGTTCAAATATTTTATCAAATCAATTGCTCTGCATAATCTGTTTTTCATCAGGAAAACCTGTGACGGCGGTTTTCTTATCTCTCTTGGCAGAATATCTCTGATATCCGACAGATTATTTGTCATATCGTTAAACCGCGCATATACAGTTTTTTCAGGATCAAAATCTTCACTCAGCACAAATTTCCGTTTTTGAAAATGAACGTATGCATATTCTGTTTCCTGTCCCCCGTCTGTCCCGGCCCCGAACACACTCCCTGAACAGATTTTGATATACCTGATATCCCCTGACAAAGGTGCTGCCAGCTGAAATTTATTCCCATACGGGCAGATATCTGCAATCGCATTTTTTGACGCATACACCTTTATGTCCGGATGCTGTCTGCATATCTGCGTTATGGATATCCTTCCCTCTTCATCAAATCCATAATTATATTTACTTCGAAATACAGCCTTATAAACTGCATTCCCGCCAGCAGGCAGCATAAACAGTTCATTTATTTCCCGCTTATTTCTGTAAAACTGTATATGCCCGTTTATAAGAAAACGATCATATTTCTCTATCAGCTTATCCGGATAAAATCTGTTCAGATTTCCCCATATAAGGTCCATATCGCAAAACCCCCAGTAATCATAACCAGCTATGATATCTGGAAAAATATACCCGGCAGCTATTTTATAATCGCACCATTTATACGGCGTGCTTAATTCAATCTGGAAATTAAATCTGCTTTGCACTCTGGCAGCAAACTCAGGAAACGTATAGATAATTACTGTTATATTATCTGCAGCAGTATTTATCTGATTATCTGTGATAATATACCAGTCTATGTTCCCGTTTCTTTCACACGACATCATAAAAAGTTCAAAATAATCTGGCAGTTTCCCAAAATAGCAGGTAATAACACATTTTTTCACGCAATCCTCTTTCCTTATATCTCCTATTCCAGCAGTGCATCTGATTTTGAAGCTGAACCTGACTGCTTGCAAATCAGTTTTTACCTGCTTAGGAACAAATTTCTATCATTTTTTGATTAAAAACATTTACTGCATTGCTGATGTCATATTTACGCGCTTCTTTCACACAATTCTGTCTCATTTCTATAACAGGTTTCATATTTTGAGCCATTTCTAACAGTTTCTTTTCCAGTTCATCTTCTGCTTTTAAGATATATCCTGTCTCCCCGTCTTTGACAATGTCTTTCATATAGCTTATATCATTAGCAATTACAGGCAGTCCTGCTTCAAAAGCATCTACAACTGCTCCAGGAACCCCCTCCTGAGGATGTCTCGTTAGAAAAAGCATAACAAAATATTGGGACAATACAGATGCCGCCTCTCCCCGTTTTATCATATTTTTAAAGCTGACATAGCTCCTCTTTAGATAAGTTTCCATTTCTGCTTTATCATCACCAAAATACCCATATACATCTAATTCATAAATCTTTTTTTCTTTATTCACTCTGTCTAGTATCTGAATTACCGTGTCAAATCCCTTTCTCTTCGAAATTTCTGAATAATAGCAGATTCTTATCGGTTTTTCGTCCATATGATAATTTCTATAAAAAGTATTTATACTTTTACAGTTTGTCAGACATCCCGTGCAGCCCGGAAGGATTTTCTTCATATCCGCTGCCATGCGCTCTGTTTCAAAAAATGCTATATCAATATCGTTTAACAAATTTTTATTTACAGACTGTAATACCTTATTTGGATTTCCAACCGCAACAAAGATACTGGGTTTATACGTAATCTTTTTTAATATATGTAATACATTAATCAGAAGCCTGGTACCATTTTCTGAAGTAAGAAACACAACCGCATCGGAAGAAAAATATCTTAATATGATACGTAACAATATCTGACTTTTCTTTTCAGCAAACATATTTATAAAATGAACATCATAATACTTTACCGAACACAATGCCTGATAGAATATTCTCGTTTTTTCTAATTGTCCTCCAACAGTTTTTCCAGATAAGTCTGCGCTGCCAACCAACAGTATTTTCATAAACCCCTCCCGTATTTCTACCGTCATTGTCCTACACTTTTTATGATATGTGTCTGATACCACAAAGCCAGATTAAAAAGATACCATATTTTCTTTGCGTTCACCTGACTGCTGAAAAGTTCATTGATATAACGCTTATTGAAATACCCTGTATCATCAGCAAATGCCATAATCGTTTTGTGCATTTTTCTGCCAAGCCTGCCAAGGAACCAGTCATACACAGGAGCCGTAAATCCCTGTTTTTTTCTATAAACCAGTTCATCCGGCACAAGGCCTTTGACAGCCCGCTTCAGCACCGCCTTATTCATGCCTCCCGCTGTTTTCTGCTTTTGGGATATACTCATAGCAAGCTCTGCAAATTTATGATCTAAAAACGGTACTCTGCACTCCAGACTGTTAGCCATGCTCATTTTATCCACACGCATCAGAAGCAGTTCCGGAAGCCTGTGGTTTAAGTCTGCATATCCCATCCAGTTAACATATGACTTTTCCCATGCTTTATCCATGAATCTCAGATAAGCCGGCTTCACCGCCTCAAAAGATGTATATCCCAAAAAGCGCGCCCTCCATACATCCGTTAACATCCTTCTTTTGTCATACTCATGGAATCCTTCGGCTCCGCTCCAAAAAACAGGCTCTCTGTATATACTGCGGCGCAAAAGCTCTGTATAATCCCGTCCTCCTTTTCCAGCAGTGCAAAGCAGCCCTAGTCCGGCATATTTTAACACTTTCGGAAAAGGAATCTGATTTAACTGTGACAGCCGAAGATATGCTTTCCAGCGCCGGTATCCCCAGAACAGTTCATCCGCTCCTTCCCCGGCCTGTGCAACCGTTACACCATGCTCCCTTGCAAGTCTGGATACATAATAAGCCGGAAAACAGGTTGGGTCAGCAACCGGCTCATCCATAAGCTTTGCCATAACCGGAAGGAAATCGAATAAATCCTCTTCTTTTAATAATTTTTCGTAATATTCAGCATGGCAGCGCTCTGCCATCTGCTTTGCGAAATGATTCTCGTTCTGATAAGAACTGTAATTTCTGTCATACCCGATGCAGAAAGCCTTAACCTGTCCTTCTTCTCCTTCTGAAAACAAAGCCATATTTGCTGATGAGTCTACTCCGCCTGAAAGAAAAACACCCACTGGCACATCTGCCCGTTTTCTGTAGTTCACGGATTCCCGAAATTCTGCAAGAACCATCTGCGATAACGTATCTGCATCTGCCTTTTTTACATCTGTTCTATAATGGTCCAGTACATCCCAATACCTGACTTTTTTAGCCAGTCCTTTTTTTGTATAGACAAGATATGTGGCTGGCGGCAGTTTGTGTATCCCTTCTATCAGAGTTTCTTCACCGGGCGCAGACAGAAACGAAAGATAATCGTACATTGCCTTTTCATTTATCCGTTCCGTCTGTTTCCTGACTCTTAAAAGCGCTTTGATTTCGGAAGCAAAGACAAGCCGCCCGCTGTCTTCCATATAATAAAGCGGCTTAATGCCCATCCTGTCCCTGACTAAAATGCAGCTTTCGCTCCGTGCATCCCACAATACAAATGCGAACATTCCGCGAAATTCAGACAGACAGCCGATTCCCCACTCTTCATATGCATGCAGAAGAACTTCAGTATCAGAATTGTCCGTTTTCCAATGATACTTTCCAGTTTTTTCCAGTTTTTTGCGTATTTCCTGATAATTATAGATTTCACCATTATAGGTAAGGACAATTCTGCCATCCTGATTCAGCATAGGCTGGCCTGCCGCATCTGTTAAATCAAGAATAGAAAGCCTCCTGTGCCCAAAACCGCACCTGTTTTGGATGTCTGTCCAGATACCTCCGTCATCAGGTCCTCTCAGAAACATTTCCTCATTCATTACTGCTATCTGGCGTCGGTCTACAGCCCCGTTATTCTCCAGATTCATAATTCCGCATATCGCACACATACTCTTCCCTGCTTTATCTGTCTGCTGTTATGCTGCCAATCCTTCAGCTTCCAGACCCTTTCTATCCCATTTCTTTATCCGAACGAATACGCAGGACTTTTGCCGGCACCCCTCCCACAACCGTTTTGGCCGGTACATCATGAATCACCACCGCATTCGCCCCGATAATCACATCATCACCTACAACAATATCTCCAATTACTTTCGCCCCAGTACAGATATGGACTCTGTCTCCTATAACCGGCACATCACCACGAACTGAATCATAAACAGAAAGTGCCTTCCTGCTTTTTGCCGCGCCGCCTCCTATCGTCACATTTGTCCCTATCAGGCAGTCTCTCCCTATTTTTGCATCAGAGTGTATTACGACTCCAATTCCTTTATAGCCAAATTCAGTACCGCTCCCTATTTCACATTTATAAGGGATAAACGAATTATGAATCAAATAAATCCAGCTGCGCACAAACCATGCCAGCAGTTCGCAATGATGCAGATACAGCCATCTTTCCACACGGTATTTACGAATCGCACTCATCTTATTTCCCATAAACATCTCCTTCCCCGCAGTTTATAAATGATAGACTCCTTCCAGACTGCATATATGCCGTGTATCAAGAATGACTTTGCCATCCAGCTTATCCATGTTCTGTTTAATCTCGTCGTGCCCCACCATAATTACAACAAAGTCAACTGCCTTCAGGAATTTTTCAAAATCATGCACCTGTCCCGGTACCAAATCCTGTGTAACAAACGGGTCGTAAACAAGAAGCGCCCTGCCAAGATGTTTTTCCTGGCTCTCTAACAGCTGCAGCGTCGGCGATTCTCTGCAGTCATCTACATTTTCCTTATATGTCAGTCCATAAAGCCCGACACGGCTGATATCATCCATTCCCTTTTCTTTCATGATGTCATATATGCGATGCAGCACAAAAGCAGGCATTGCATCATTTGTCTGCATCGATTCGTCAATGACTTTTGCAAGAGACGGATAATCACCAACTAAAAACCACGGGTCGACAGAAATACAGTGGCCGCCTACTCCCGGACCGGGCTGCAGGATACTGACTCTTGGATGCATATTGCAGATGCGGATGATTTCATAGACATCCATACCGTCATGGCGGCATATCTTTGCCAGTTCATTTGCAAAAGCAATGTTTACTGCCCTGTATGTATTCTCGACAACCTTTGTCATCTCCGCTGTCCGAATATCTGTCACAACAATTTCACCCTTGCAGAAAGTCTGATACAGCCTCTTTACCTCCATTCCTGCCGTCTGTTCATCCGCACCTATGGTACGGTTATTATGGATTAACTCGTACAGCATGTTTCCCGGTATAATCCGTTCCGGGGCATGCACAAGATGCAGGTCGCCTCTTTTTGCTCTCTCAATCACCGGTCTGACTGACTTATCGATAGTTCCGGGAGAAATGGTTGACTCAATGACCAGCACTGCTCCCTGCGGAGCTTTTTTTATCACATCTTCAATTGCAGATACTACATACTGCGCATCAACCTTTTTGCTGAATTTATCATAAGGCGTAGGCACAGACACAATATACGTATCTGAAACCTGATATACATTTGTAAACCGTATTCCGTTCTTTAATGCATCCTGAAAGAGCCTGTCCAGGCCTTCTTCCTTAAAAACACTTTTCCCCGCCTGTAATGTCTGCACCAGGTCCGTGTCACAGTCTGTTCCGATTACTTCTTCGCCATGAGCCGCAAGCATCAGAGCTGTTGGAAGTCCGATATACCCAAGCCCTATTACATTTACCAAGTGTAAGCCTCCTTTTTATGCCTCTGCTATTTTTATCGCTGCATACAGCCTGATACTTCTTTCAAACTGTATAGCTGTTTCCAAAACTTCTTTTTTTTCATATTTTCCAAATTCCCCGGCAAAGGCAGTCAGAGCACCTTCTGTATGGATTTTAATCTCCATGTTTCGCGGAACCGCTATTTCAGCCACAATCCCGCTGTCGCTGTGCACTGCAATTACATGCCCTTTCTTCTGATAATGATATCCCGGAGCCAGATGAAAAAACTGCCTCGCTGTGCAGATACCCTTTTTACAGCTCCGAACATAATCCGTAATCTGCAGTTCACTGCCTGCCCACGCCATTCTCCTTTGAAAAAAATCTCCTTCATAACTATAAAACTGACCGGATACCTCTTTTTCTCTGACAAAAGCCCTGGTATTCAAAAGCCGTCTTCCCGCACGGTGCTCTCCCCATAGCTCTGACTGTTCTCTGTTATCTATCATGACCGTATTATGGGCCGGCGTGCTGCGAAAAAACTGCCGTCTGCTTCCCTGATACTGCCCCGTGCCTGAATTTGTGAAAACACTCCTGCCTTTAACTGCCAGTTCAAAACTCAGGCAGTCATTATGGCTGTGCCCGCTCATATATGCCGGCCCGATTTCTCCGCAGTCAAACAGCAGCGAAATACTTCCATTGTCCAGACGGTAATAACCGGCATACGGAAATGCTGTCTCTGCTCTGCCTTTCTTCCAGCCGCCGTATTTTTTCGAAGCAAAAAGCAGCTGCTCTGCGCGCTTGCTTATGTTATCCCCTGCATCATTAAACAGCGGCGTTTTCTCAAATCCGTGTTCCAGTCCGTACAGCGCATCTGCCATTGCCCGCACCGCCGGCAACAGTCTCCCGGCGTCCGCCCTGTATCCCGAATTCCGCAATGTCACAGTCACGCGCAGAATACCCTCTAAAATTATCTTATGGTACATTATACTGCGTTCAAAATGCATGCCGTCCGGCAGTATCTGTTCATAAATTTGTCTCACAAATAATCGAAAATATTTATGGTATACACGCGGTTCATCAAAGACAACACTGCATATTACAATCGTTTTCAGGTTTTCAAAATAATGATTAGCCAGTAATGCAAGTTCCTGGTTATGAAGCAGATACCGGTACTGCTGATATATGGATGCATAAATATCGTTTTCCAGCCCAGAACCGATATCTTCACCTAATAATTCCAGGCAGATTAGCAGACTGGGTATGCGCAGAGATATCGTGTAAGGCTCGAATGCATCCGGTGCCTTACTCCCATTCCGCAGCCATGAGGATACAATCCCGCGCCATTTTTTCAGATACCTCATATCATGGCTTTGCTTATACTTTACGGCAAGCGGAATCAAAAATTCTAAATAATGCAGATTATAATTCCATAAATGAGACGCTTCGCAGACTTCCCAGTGCAGTGCATGTTTTTCATGCAGCAGCATGACTTCTCCAGAGAAAAGTGTATCGGGATGGAATCTTTTGACATACTCATCCGTTTCATCCAGTTCTGGAATCAGAATCTGAATTCTGCGGTGCTCAGGAACAGGCCGGTGCTGTAAGGCAGCCCTCATAACTGCTTTCCAGCTTCCGGCAATACGGCTTTTAATCTGATATAGAATCTGGAGCGTTTTTAAGTATCTGATTGTACTCACATAAAGCCTTATCCGAGCCAGCTGTTTCATCCGAATAATACCTCCTCCATCTTATCTGTCAAAACCTCCACGCTATGGCTGGATTTTATATACGCACGTCCATTTCTGCCAAACTGGATACGTTCTGCAGGCTGCATTCTATACACTTTCTCGATTTTATCTGCTAAATCCTCTGCGTTATAAGGCTCAAATATCATACCCGCACCGCTTGCAGCAGTCTCATCATCCTGATATAAAAATCCATACAGTGTACAGGCTCCTGAATATAAATATTCATTCACTTTATTTTTGGAAACTCCGTATTTATATACTTCCTTATGTCCCTGAATCTCCAAATGGGCCATGCAGATATCAGAATGGGTTAACAGCACGGGTACAGCCTCCTTTGGTATCCGGTCACAGACAAGGGCATTTTTCAGATGATTTTTCTTTATATACCTCTCCATCCCCTCTTTCTCCTGTCCAGAGCCAGCAAATATCATTCTAACCGGCAGGTCTTTTGCTTCCAGCAGCTTTAATGCTTCCAGCATTACATATACCCCTTCATATACCATATAATATCCCGCAAACGCACAGATAAACGGTCTGGCAGCACTGTCATCGTTTTCCAGACAAATGAATTCCCGCATCTCTTCTGGCAGCATCGCAGTATTGAGGGCATTTTTATCAAATCTCCTGCAATCCATCGGCTGTCCAATTAAATATACCTTATCCGGGGATATACCCAGTTCACCGCATAGATATTTATCTCCGTGATACATCGAATAAATAATTTTATCCGCTTTCTGAAATGCCCAGTTTTGTAACATATTAAATAATATAACCACAGGGTCTGTTTTCTTTTTATCGCCTCCCGCAACCCAGATTCTCGGCCAGAAATCACGTACTTCAGCAATAAAACGAGCCTTATATTTATGAGCAGCCTGATAAGCAGCCACCCATGTAAACGGATGCACGGAACATCCGGTCACTACATCCGGTTTCCCATATTTCGCAGCAATCGCCGGCCCGTATTTCATAACACTTATCATAAAGCTCAGCATATTCCGCGCCCGCCCCATGCCGCTGTTTGATTCGTAACCGGGTGTTTTCAGGTATATATAACGAACGTGCCTGGCTGGCTTAGAAACTTTTATATGCTGTGTTTCTTCTGTTATATATGTATGTGTAAAATGCGAAAATCCAGAAGCTATTACAATTACACGATAACCGCGCTTCCCCAGTTCTAACGCAAAATCGTACTGACGGGAAATACCGCCGTACACCGGTTCAGACGAATAGTGATCCATAATCCATATCGTTTTCAATTTACCATCCTCTTTAGCAGATTCCGTCTGCTCGATTTTCTCCTAAACATCAAATACTACCGCACCCGCTGTTTCAATTCCGTTTTCTGTATAAAACTCCATCTCTTCATCAATCCGGCGATGTGTTGTCGTACCAGTCTTGCACACCAGTAAAACACATCCGGTTTCTGCCAGTGTATCCCAGACAGCAGCATCACTGCAGGCATTTTCTGCCGCAAATACATCTATTCCCCATCCGTTTAACTGCTGCACAATACCCTCCAGGCATTCTTTCTCTTTTTCCTTACATACGAAGTCTGTGGCAGCACACATTTTTTTTATTCCACGTTTTTTACATGAAAGCCGGATTCTGTTCAAAGTCTGCATCATTTTTCCGTTCTCTGGAGAAATGTCTCCATAAACAGGAAATAAATACAAACGCCTCATTTCTTCTATACTCTTAATTGTATCTTTTATCAGATACAGGCTCACATATAGGAAACAGTATAAAAGTGCCCCAGCTATAAAACCCAGCACTGCATATTTTTTGGGGAAGCCGGATTTTCCGGCAGACGGTTTTTTATCTGCGATTTCCTGTGTATCCTCTAACCCTGCTGCATCTTTATACACAATCATCTGCTCTTCATGAAAAGCTGCTGTCATTGCCTGTAGGCTGCTCAGACTGGAAGTAAGAAGCGTACGTTTATCATGCTGCTGTATCTGCAGGTTATTATCCGCAGTCACACTCTTCTCACTGCTTATAAGAGTCAGCTTATGATGCCCCGCCCTGGCTTTCACATCAGATACATATTTTTCCAGCTCGGAGCGCACATCCAGAGCAAGCTGTCTGGCCATCCTTTCATCTTTTCCAGTTACTTCTATATAGAAAAGCGTTTCTAAAGGAAAGTTTTTTTCTGCCGTATCAGTTATCATAGTCTGATAAGGCATCGTATAAGTTCTTTGATATGCAGTAACCAGTTCTGCCAGATAACTCTTGTCTATATCCCATTGCTTTTCATCCGCTTTTGCCAAAGCATCTATCATCCCTCCGTTTGTCACATAATTCATATAACTCCCCAGGATTTTCTGCAGATTATGATAGGCTGCCCCTTCGATGCAGTACAGCATAGCAATTCTGTTTTTATGATATGCATCTATCTGCATAAGCACGGAATGCTCCAAATATTCCTCTAATGCTCTGACTTCTTCATACATCTGTATCGCAGCTGTTACTTTCTGCTGCTCCTCTTCTTCCAGCTCAATGTCCTGCGCTGTATCCGCCCCGTCTGAATCTGTGCTGCCCGCATTTTTAAAATATCCGAATCCGGTTAAAATCAGCGCAAATACAGCTGCACAGATAACAGCCTGTTTCCACCTGACACAAAGCCTGCGGAACAAATCTGCCAGATCAATTTCTATATCCTGCGTTCTTTTCCAAGAATGTTGCTGATTCATCTTATTCCTAATCCCTTCAATCATCGTTTTCCTATTTTTATGCCCCATTCATAATCTCAGCCACTGATTTCATAATCCGTACATACATCGCATAACTGTCTGACTGCCCGCTTCCCGCTGTTTTGCCTCCAGTCTTCCTTTTATCCGGCAGATTCCACATATCCAGCACCGCATCTGACGGATTCGCCACACCCCATAACAATTCATCTGCACCGGCGTCCAGCGCTTCACAAATGCTGACAAAAGTCTCCATACTCATAATTCTTGTCCCACGTTCAATATGGCCTAAAAAAGACATGCTGATTCCACATTTTTTTGCCAGTTCATTCTGGGACAGTCCTTTTGCTTTCCTTACCTGACGGATTCTCATTCCCATTTTTTCATAATCCAGTTCCCGCATAAATTTCCCTCCCGTTATCTCTGCTGCAAAGAAGCACCGACAGCATTTCCAACAAAACACCTATCATTGTTTTGCATAACATTTTATAAGAAAATGTTATGTGCAAAATAAATGAATAAATCCTTCAAAGCCTTTATTTACAAAGCCTTAGGCATTAAAACAAAAAAACAGCCTGTTTTCTTTGCTGTTTTTTTTTCATATTTACGCATTTGTATTCTAAACTATTCTTATAATTTTAACCTATGAATTATTGTAAAAAGTGAACAAAAAAACACAATAAAAATAGAAATACAAGACCTGTTATAGGAAATTTAGACAATTTTTTCTTTAGGGTTGCAAAACGAAAAGAATTGATATAGAATACTTAAGGACAACATTTTCTTATATAATGTTATGTATAGGAATTATTTCCAGTCTTTCCCCTGAATTGTTCTATTGAATCATTTTGTAAATTTATCCCGATTCCCCCTCCAAAGACTTTACACTCCAGGCAGCATACGTTATAATATCTACATAAAGTTTCAGCATCAAAACTGAAAGCATAACAGCAGCCCGGCAGCTGCAGCACGATTGCATTTATGAAAAAGGCGGTGGAACGTATGGAGGTAACGGGAATGTCAAAAGAAGAATTGATTACAACAACGATTGACAGATATGCAGAATTGCAGCGAATCAAGAAAAACAATGGCAGTCAGAAACCCACAAAATAAGAGTGTAAAGCCGCTCTGTCATCCGCTTTACACTTTTTATTTGCCGGGGTTACTGTCTATTTTTCAAATACTACTGACAGTTTTTCAATTTTGTCTGATGAAAGGCATCCTACAGCCAGTCCCAGCAGATAAGACAGTTTTTCCAGTTCCAGACTGCTGCCTCTTATTTCATAAACCGCGCCGTCCTCCCTGCATTTTGCATCCGCATCTGCCTCCGCAGCCGCCTGAAACAGGACTCCTTTCTTTTTTTCATCCACAGGTAATTTTACAGTCATTCTAATTGCATACATCCGGCAAGTCTCCTTTTATGTTAAGTATTTACTAAAGTATTCCCTTAATTTTAACATATTATACCTGACAGTAAACATGCAAATTGCTTTGTCAGAGAAAAGAAAAGCCGGAATAAGCCCTTGCGTGCACTTTATTCGCACCGCGTTCTCACAATATACAATGAAGACATAAAAAACAGGAAATCACCCGTTTTTAATGGAGTATTTCCTGTTTTTATGCTTCATTTATATTAACCGGAGTGGTTACACTTCGAATATCAGGTCTCCGTAAGAAGGCATCGGCCACATATCCTTATCCACCATCATCTCCAGTTTATCTACCGGTGCACGCAGCGCTTCCATTGCCTCTTTAATCACATCCCGGTAATAAACTGCCCTGTCGCGGCCGTCTTCCATTTTAGAGCCGACAGCATCCGCTTCAGTCAGTTTTTTCAGTGCTGCCTTTGTTTCTGCTAACAGTGCTGATACATCCTTTAGCAGCTCTGTCTGCACGCTGACATCTGCATCGCAGGCCGCCCTCACCCCGTTAATCGAAGCTGCCAGCGCTGTCGTATATTTAATTACCGCCGGAATAATCTGTTTGCCTGCAATATCAATCATTGCTTTCGCTTCAATGTTAATCATCTTTGCATAAGTCTCGTATTCAATTTCCACACGCGACTCTAATTCTGCCCTCGTAAATACATTAAATTTCTCAAACACAGCAACCGATTTATCTGCTGTATATGCCGGAATTGCATCAACCATAGATTTAATGTTCGGCAGTCCGCGTTTTTCGGCTTCTGCTACCCACTCGTCCGAATAGCCGTTGCCGTTGAATATGATTTTCTGATGTTCGACAGCGTACTTCTTAATCAAATCATGTACTGCTGTATTGAAATCATCCGCTTTTTCTAACACATCGCAGGCCTCTGCAAATGCTTCTGCCACAATTGTATTTAACACTACATTGGACTGGGCAACGGAATCCTGGGAGCCTACCATACGGAATTCAAATTTATTGCCGGTAAACGCAAACGGCGAAGTACGGTTGCGGTCGGTCGCATCCTTGCGGAAATCAGGCAGTGTTTTTACACCCGTTTCTAACATCTGTCTCTTGATAGAATGCGTAGCCATGCCTGTGCTGACCAGCTGGGAGAATACGTCTTCTAACTGCTCGCCTAAAAATACTGACAGAATTGCCGGCGGAGCCTCATTCGCACCCAGCCTGTGGTCATTGCCTACATCGGCTGCAGAAGCGCGCAGCAGCTGCGAATGTTCATCTACTGCTTTTACAATACAGGTCAGTACAAGCAGGAACTGGATATTTTCATGCGGAGTCACTCCCGGGTCTAACAGGTTAATCCCGTCATTGGTTACCAGTGACCAGTTATTATGCTTGCCGGAACCATTGACTCCAGCAAATGGTTTTTCATGAAGCAGGCACTGCAGTCCGTGGCGCCCTGCTACTTTTTTGAGCGTTTCCATAATCAGATGGTTATCGTCTACGGCAATGTTGCACTCTGCATAAATCGGAGCCAGCTCGTGCTGCGCCGGAGCCACCTCATTATGCTGTGTTTTTGCAGATACTCCGAGCTTCCACAGTTCTTTATTGACATCCTTCATATATGCCGCAATGCGCTCGCGGATTGCTCCAAAATAATGGTCATCCATTTCCTGGCCCTTCGGCGGCATTGCCCCAAATAATGTGCGTCCTGTAAAGATAAGGTCTTTCCTTTGCAGATATTTCTCCCGGTCTACGATAAAATACTCCTGCTCCGGCCCTACAGACGGAATGACTTTTTTCGAAGCCGTATTGCCGAATAAACGAATCAGTCTGACTGCCTGCTCGTTAATGGCTTCCATAGAACGCAAAAGAGGCGTTTTCTGGTCGAGCGCTTCTCCTGTATAAGAACAGAATGCGGTTGGAATACAAAGCGTCGCGCCTGCCGCATCCTGGCGCACAAATGCCGGGGAAGTGCAGTCCCACGCTGTATATCCTCTTGCCTCAAAGGTTGCGCGTAATCCGCCGGACGGGAAAGAAGAAGCATCCGGTTCCCCTTTAATCAGTTCTTTGCCGGAAAAGCTCATCAATACTTTGCCTGTCGGCATCGGAGCTGTAATAAAGGAATCGTGTTTTTCAGCAGTTACTCCCGTCAGCGGCTGAAACCAGTGCGTATAATGCGTTGCGCCCTTTTCAATCGCCCATTCTTTCATTTCATGAGCAACAACGTCAGCGGTTGCAAGGTCTAACTCCGCACCGTTTTCTATAATTTCCCTCATTTTTTTGTAAACTTTTTTCGGTAACCGTGCCTGCATAACAGAATCATTAAACACATTTTCACCAAAAATATCTGCTACATTGAAATATTCGCTCATTCTTATTTCCTTTCTTTCCAATCCTTAGGAATATGTATGTACGTTTGTCTTATGAAAAAAAACAAGGATGCCCCGTCTGGAACATCCTCGTTCGTTTTCTTAACTGATATTAACATACACTACTTTTGCTGAAATTACAAGACTTTATTTCATTTTCAGTAATCATTTGCATTTCTTTTCTCTTATTTAACCGATTTTGGGCAAATTTGCTAAATCCAAATCTCAAAATAATTAAGCACAAATCATCTGCGAAGCCTCACTCCTTTTTGCCACATAAATCGGAAAATCATCCCCTTTATACGGATTCTCCCCCATTGACACCTCCAGCCGCACGGTTTCATAAGCCAGCTCCGCATAGTTATTCTCCTTGCTTAAATGCCCTAAGACAACCGCTTTAAAACGGTCATGCAAAAGCCGTCCCAACAGCTGGCCGGAGAGGACATTCGATAAATGCCCTCTGTCGCCCAGTATGCGCTGCTTGAGCGGATAAGGATAACTCCCTGTCTGGAGCATGCGCACATCATGATTTGCCTCTAACAGCAGAATATCCAGGTTCTGCAGTTCACTTATCATAGAATCGTCGTATTTTCCAAGGTCCGTAATCACGCCGATTTTCTGGCTGTCTGTTTTCATAATATATGCTACCGGGTCTGCTGCATCATGAGAAATGGAAATCGGATGCACCGTCATATCCCCAATCTGAAAATCCTGGCCCGGAATGACCGGATTCAGTAAAGATTCATCAATTTTTCCAACTGATTTTACCGAAAGCACAGCGTCGAGCGTTGCTTTTGTGCCATAAATCGGAAGGCCGTAGCGTCTTGCTATGACGCCAAGTCCCGCAATATGGTCAATATGTTCATGGGTCACCAGTACAGCTTTCATCTCACTGGTTTTGAGTCCCGCAGAATTTAATCCCGTTTCAATGCGCTTTCCGCTGATTCCTGCATCCACCAGCAGATGGGAATCCGCTGTTCCTACGCAGATACAGTTCCCGCTGCTGCCGCTTGCTATGCTGCATAATTCCATATTAGCTTTCCTTCCAATAAATATTTATTTTATCTCCCGGATGCAGCAGCTGGGTATACTGTGCATCCACGCCGTTTACTTCTGTTTTCAGCATGCGTCCCTTAGCCTGCGACAAATCAAACTGAATGTGTTCAAAAATATCTATAAATATAAACTCTTTTTTATTTTTTAAAGTAACGGTTTCGCCATTAATTATAACCTGGAACGGCCTGTCTGCCTCCGGCTGCTGCGCCGATTCCTGTGTCCCGGCCTCTGCGGCTGCTGCTTCCTTCCCAGATACAGACTGCGGCGCCGCTCCTGATGACGACAGACTCTGCTGCGATACTGATACCGTGACCGCCGGTGCTGGCTGCTGTGCCTGTGCGGAGTCTGCATTTCTTCCTGATGCTGGCTGCGCTGCAGTATCTGCTCCTGACAAATGCTGTACCGCAGTGCCTGCTCCGGCTGGCTGCTGTGCCTGTACGGAGTCTGTATTTCTTCCTGATGCTGGCTGCGCTGCAGTATCTGCTCCTGACAAATGCTGTACTGCAGAGTCTGTTTCTGACGGCTGCTGTGCCTGTGCGGAGTCTGTATTTCTTCCTGATACTGGCTGCACTGCAGAATCTGCTCCTGACAAATGCTGTATCTGTGCAGATTTCATGCTGCTTCCAGATACACGCTGTACCGCGGAATCTGTTTCTGACGGCTGCTGTACCTGTGCAGATTTAACACTGCTTTCTGATATATGCTGTGCTGCAGAATCTGATGACGGCTCTGGCTGACGCTGTACTGCTGCAGAATCTGATGCCAGATTCTCTGACGGCTGCGCACTGTCTGCTGTCATTTTCATACCGCCTCCTGATGACGGCTGTACTGCTGGAACTGACTCTGCATTACTCTCACTGTGCTGTGCGCTCTCTGCTGCGACTGTTTCTGCGCTGCTGTCCGGCACTTGTGCTGCTCCGGCTCTGTTTTGCGATTCCGCTGGCTGGCTCCCGCCATCTCCTCTTTCTGTTATATGCGCAGACAGTTTTACTGCTCCGGCTTTATCATCCTGTCTCTCCGATGCCTGTTTCGGAACCGCTGGCGAAATCTGTACTGCTCCTGTACCACCGCTTCCTGATTCTGCCAGAACTGCCTGGCCGCTTCCGGCTCCATTCATTGAATTCTCCAGAGAGGCCTGTCCGCTATCGGCTCCGTTCATCGAATTCTCCAGAACTGCCTGGCTGCCTGCAGCTCCATTCATTGAATTCTCCATGACTGACTGGCCGCTTCCAGCTGCGTTCGCTGGTTTTCCCATGACTGACTGGCCGTTTGCAGCTGCGTTTAGCGCTTCAGCCTGAGAAGCCTGTCCCATTCCAGTCCCGGCTCCCTGCACACCCGGTTTCGTTTCAGCCGTATCTGCACGTTTTTCGGATACCGTTTCAGCTGCCGCTCTTTCCGGCTGGTTCGGCGCTGCAGATGGTTCGGCAGATACACGCTGCGGCGTATTCACCATATCGGTAAACGCCTTGCCAAACACATCCTGCCCTGGCTGTGCCGGAACCGGAATATCCCTTACGGCTGCCTGAGAAGCCTGCAGCTGCGGCAGTGAAAGGATGGCTGACTGGCCTTCGGCTTTTTTCGTTGTCTTTTTTGTCTCTAAATCCGGCACTCTTTTTGGCGGAGCATCTGGATAGACATCCTGCGGCGTGGAACGGTAGGAAAGCACCTTCCAGTCTACGCTGAAGTTTTCGTATACAAGCGCCTGCAGGTCTTCGACCCGGTTATTGACTAAAATATCCGCATCCGTATCCAGCTCTACGTCCATAAATTCCGCCAGCTGCTCTACCGTATAAAAGCTTCTTGTAACAATTGCGTCATTTTCTTTTATTTCATAAGTCGGAGGCTCTAAAATCCCGTTTACTTCTACATACCGCGGGCACGTTATCAGCTTGCCGTTTACTTCAAATGTAATCGTAGAGCTGTGATATTCTTCCAGCTGTCCGACCATATAATGAGCCTCCCTGCCTGCAGTAGACGGCTCGATGGTAATATCACAGTTTGGCTCAATTGGCGTATTAATCGAAGCCGGACGGTCATTCATGCGGATAATGGCTGCTTCTCCGGCATCTCCGCGCACAATTCTCGGCCTGCCATTGACCGTAAAATTAATCTCCCGCCCGCGCTTTGGAAACAGCTGGTCATTCGGAAATCCGGCCTGAATCGCAGCGTCTACAATGGTCAGTTTGTTGTTGTCATACAGTTTTAACCGTTCGCCGTTAAAACGCACCATAATAAAGTTATTTTTCTGCTCATAATAGTTCAGGCAGATACCAATCGGTGTGACGAGCAGCGGGTCTTTGACGATTTCTTCCTGCAAAAAAGTAACTTCTTTTAATACTTCCGCACCGCGCAGGGCTACGCGTTCCTGAGGCAGCTCGAGCTTTTTGGCCAGCATTTCATCAAAGCCGTGTATCTTTCCGCCGCCGCCTACGATAAAGGTCGCGCTGACGCTCTGCTCGCCGTTTAATTCCCTGATTTTTTCTGCTACATCCGTAGACATTTTATCCACTAACGGCTCAGTCAGCTTCCATACCTCTTCTGCGGTAATGGTATGCTTTAAGCTCATGATATCTTCAAATTCGATTTCCTCATCTGTAGCTGCTGAGAGCTTGATATGCTCTGCCATTTTAAAATCAACCAGATAATGCTGCACAATCATTTCTGTCAGTTCGTCTCCGGCAAACGGTATCATGCCGTACGCTATAATGCTTCCGTCTCTGGTCAGGGAAATATCGGACGTACCCGCGCCCACATCCACCAGCGCAATATTCAGCATACGGAAATTTTCCGGAATCGCAACATCAATGGCTGCAATCGGCTCCAGCGTCATATTTGCAACTGTAAGCCCCGCAAATCCGACTGCCATATACAGCCCGTCCACAACGTCTTCCGGCAGAAATGTTACAATAATTTTGGCTGAAATCTTATCTGCTTTGTGGCTTTCGATATTCGAAAAAATCTCGTCATTGATATAGTATTTCATGACAGAATAGCCTACACAGTAAAATTTATACTTGGTATCGTTTTCTTCTTTTAATTCCTGAGCCGCCTTATCTACGCCCAGAAGCTCCAGCGTGTGGATATGCTCGCCTGTCACGACGGTTTCTTCCGGGAACTCATATTCCACATAGGTTGTCACGGTCTTTAATACACGTCCGGCAGCTGCGATGCAGACCTCTGTCAGCTCCTGCCCAATCTGGTCTTCCAGCTTTTCTTTGATAACCGAAATCGTGCGGCCGACACGCCCGATATCATGAATCTGGCCGTCGAGCATAGCCCTTGTCTCGTGCTCCATGGCGTACTGTGCGACTACGATAAATTCCTTGTCTTCTTTATAACCTACTGTGCCTACTACATTGCGCGTACCGATATCCAGTCCGAATACATATTCAATCTTCTTTTGTGTGTCTTCTTCCTGTCCGCGTACTCTTTGCATTTTTCTGTCTCCTTTATCATTTAACAGCTGCGCCAGCTGCAGATAAACCTGCGAAATCGGCCCGTTATTGTCGATAATGACCTGGCAGTGCCTGCGGTATTCGCCTTCCGGCAGCTGTGCCGCAAACATCTGGGCAATCTTTTCATCCGAATAGCCGCGGTTTTCAATCAGCCTCTTCCTGCGGTTTTCCTCGGTCACATAGACATACCATAATTCATCACAGATTTTATCATATCCATCTTCGATTAAAAGAGCTGCTTCCAGCACAACATAATCTGTCGAGCCGCTGCGGCGCTCCTTTTCTACTTCTTTTAGAATATATTCCTTTACTGCAGGGTGGACGATGCTGTTTAATTTTTCCCGCTTTTCATCGTCCGCAAAAATAATCTCTGCCAGACGCTGCCTGTTGAATCTGCCATTGTGAAGCCAGATTTTCTCCTGGGCAAATTCTTTCTGCAGCCTCACATAGCAGTCAAACCCCGGTTCCATGATTTCATGGGCTGTTTCATCCGCAATCAGCGTCCTGACCCTGTAATTTTTCCTCAGATAGGCAAGTATCGTGGATTTGCCAGAACCGACACCGCCCGTAATCCCTATAAACTTCATTCCGTTCACCCTTCCGGCAGTACGCCGCTTTTCCATTGATTACTTGGCCTCATACCAGTTTGTACCGGCATGCATGTCAATCTCTAATGCAACCGCAAGCTCTGCCGCATGCTGCATCTCCTCTTCCAGAATTTTTGATACCTGAGCCTGCTCGTCCTTCGCAGTTTCCACAAGCAGCTCGTCATGCACCTGTAAAATCAGCCGGGACTTCAGCCCCTGCGCTGACAGCCTGTCATGCACACGGTTCATCGCTATTTTAATAATATCCGCAGCCGTGCCCTGGATTGGCGAATTCATCGCGACGCGTTCTCCAAACGAACGCTGCATAAAATTGCTCGACTTCAGCTCCGGGACCGGACGGATTCTGCCAAACATCGAAGCTGCTTTTCCGGTTTCCTTTGCATCAGCCACCATTTTATCCAAAAATGCCTTGACTCCCGGATAGGTCTTAAAATACTGTTCGATATAGTCCTGCGCTTCTTTTTTGGATATGCTCAAATCCTGGCTTAAGCCAAACGAGCTGATTCCGTATACAATCCCGAAATTCACGGCCTTCGCATTTCTGCGCTGCAGGTCCGTCACCTCGTCAAACGGGATATGAAACACCTGGGATGCTGTTATCCGGTGAATATCCTGAGCTTCTTTGTACGCCTGAATCAGATTTTCATCCGCAGACATATGTGCTAACACACGCAGCTCAATCTGAGAATAATCCGCATCCAGAAAAATATATCCTTCCTCAGGCAGAAATACCTTCCGTATCAGCCGCCCGAGCTCCATCCGTATCGGGATATTCTGCAGATTCGGCTCTGTGCTGCTTAACCGCCCGGTTGCCGTAATCGTCTGGTTAAACGTGGTATGAATCCGGCTGTCCGGCCCGATAAATGCTGCCAGTCCGTCTGCATAGGTGGATTTTAATTTTGCCAGCTGGCGGTATTCCAGAATCTGCGCTACAAACGGATATTCCGGCGCCAGCTTGTCTAACACATCCGCAGCGGTAGAATAGCCTGTTTTCGTTTTCTTGCCATAAGGCATTTTCAGCTTTTCAAATAAAATAACACCCAGCTGCTTTGGTGAATTGATATTAAATGTTTCTCCTGCGCCTTCATAAATCTGCTGCTCGAGCTCTTCGATACGCTCTTTTAGCTTGTCCCCGTAGGCTTCCAGCTCTCCTGCCTCAATGCGGATGCCCGCTTTTTCCATATCGGAAAGTGTATACACAAGCGGCATTTCAATCGAATCAAACAGGCTGCGCATCCCTGCCTCATCTAACTGCTGCATCAGAATATCCGCTGCCTGATACGCCGTCAGCGCCGGATAGCAGACTGCCTCTAAAAACTGCCGCGGCTGCTGTCTGACAGCTCCCTGCAAGGACGTTTTGCCAAGCAGCGTGCTTTTAGACGGATACATCTGTCCGAGATAATCTTTGGCAATGTCTTCATATGGATATTCATTTTTCAGAGGATTTAGCAGATAGGCTGCAATCATCACGTCAAACAGCTGTTTCTGCGGCGGGATATCAATATGCTTTAATTCCTGCTTGATATCAAACGAAGCCACACGGTTTCCAGCTGTCAGAATCTGCGCAAAATGCCGCAGCAAAACCGGTGCTTCTAAAAATTGTCCGTCTTCTTGCGCTTTTCCTGATACCGCTTCACTGCTCACCGCCGCCTGCCCGCCTGCTGCCGATGCCGTCTGTCCGCTGCCCACTGGTACTGCCTGTCCGTTATCTGCCGCCTGTCCGCTGCCTGCGGATGCCGCCTCACTGCTTTTGACAGCATCCGCCCTGTTTTCAGCCATTCCGCCTGCCAATGTATATTCATATGGACTGCATGGTATAAAATAGACTTCCTCCTCAGAAAGCACCGCCGCAAGCCCGTATAAAATACCCCTGTCTTCTGCAAGCTGCACCGCTGATTTTTCGGATTTTTTTAACTGTTCCAGTATTTTTTCTGCTTTAGCAGCATCTGTCACCAGCTGAAACGCATCTGCTGCCTTGTTTTTATCTGCTGTCTGTGCCTGTCCCTGAAACTTAGAAAGCATGTTTTTAAATTCCAGCCTCCTGCAGATTTCATACGCTTCCTGTGTATACAGGCTGCCCAGCTTTGCATCCGCCAGGTCATACGCAATATCGGCATGAATGTCTATGGTAACCAGTTTTTTAGAAAACTGCGCCTTCTCGTAATTATCCCGAAACGACTCCCGGACTTTCGATTTTGACATTTCATCTATGTGCGCATATGCGTTTTCGATGCTTCCATACTGGCTGATTATTTTAACAGCCGTCTTTTCCCCGATACCCGGCACACCCGGCACATTGTCTGAGGAATCACCCATAAGCGCTTTGACATCGATAAACGCATCCGGCGTTACACCGTATTTTTCCATTACCTGCGCTGCATGATAATCTTCTACTTCCGTTCCCGTTTTTTTTGTCTTTGGAATTCTGATTTTGATATGCTCAGAAGCAAGCTGCAGAAGGTCCCGGTCACCCGATACAACAGACACCAAAAGTCCCATAGCCTCACAGCGCTTTGCAATCGTCCCTAACAGGTCATCTGCTTCATAACCCGCCTTTTCTACCATCGTAACGCCCATGGCTTTCAGCATTTCTTTCATAACCGGAACCTGTTCGCGAAGCTCCGGCGCCATTGGTTTTCTTGTCCCTTTATAATCCGCATACATTTTATGGCGGAATGTCGGGGCGCTTACATCAAAGGCAACCGTCAGATAGTCCGGCTGCTCTTCATCTAAGATACGAAATAAAATATTTAAAAATCCATAGACTGCATTTGTATGCAGACCTTCGGAATTCGACAGCTCCGGAATGCCGAAAAAAGCCCTGTTCAGTATGCTGTGCCCGTCGATTAATACCAGCTTTTCGCTCATGAATAACTCCTTTGACTGCTTATTACTCTGTAATCTCTTCCCCGTCTTCATCATAAAGGGTAAAGAACTTTGTATCGATTTCCGGATAAGAACGTTTTAAGGAAATCGGCTTGCCGCTGTTGCTTAAAAAGCAGTGCTCGCTTTCCGCTAAGGCACGCAGCTCTCCGGTTTCTTTATCCGTCATGCGGTAAACGACTTTCATTTTTACGCTGTTGTAATCAATGATGCGCGCTTCAATCACTACGGTATCATGAAAATGCACCATGCTTTTATATTCACATTTTACAGAAAGCACCGGACTGATAATTTCCATCTCTTCCATTGCCTTGTAGCTGAAGCCCATCTGGTCCATCAGGTTCATCCGCGCTTCTTCCATCCATCTGATAAAATTAGAGTGATGAATGATTCCCATCTGGTCGGTTTCGTAATACTGCGCTGTATGCTCGTAGGGGCGGATTTTGATTTTTTCTCCTGTGTATGGCTTGATTCTTGTATCTTTTACTGACATGCAATCACCTTCCTGTATTGTTTTTTTGACGATTCTATTTTTCTTATGTTTTTTGTTTTTTATTTTTTTGAGGATGTTTTTATTGTGAAATACTGCTGGGTATTTTGTACATACTTGTTATTATGCCACAGAGGGGAGGCAATTTCAAGATGCAAGGGAGGGGAAGAGGGGATTTTTCTTTGAAATTGTGTGGGGGAGGGGGGTGGCCTCTCGGACGCCGGGTGGCGGGAAGATGCCCTGGATTCCTGTTCCGGCTCCGGAATGTTAAGAAGCCCTAAGCATTCTGCGTTTACGCTGTGGTACCGGACGGGACGCGGCACCTATTCGCCCTGGCTGAATGCCAGCAGCTACCGGTGCCGCTGCGGCTTCGCCGCCTGGTTTTCAGGCAGAATGCTAAGGGCTTCTAAACATTCCTCCAATGTCGCAGGAATCCAGGGCATCTTCCCGTCACCCGGCTGGTTTTTGGCTGGCTTTACATGAAGAGCCAGGGGTGCTTTGATGTATTTTTATTATGGCAGCGTTTTGCAAGAAGACACTGGAAAGCCAGCCATACTGTATCCAGAATGCTGTATGTTACGCTTGCCACTGACAGAACTGCTTTACGTCACCTGGATGTTTTCACTAACTTTGCTGGAAAACCAGTTATACTGTAATGCTGTATCCAGAATGCTGCACGTAACGCTTGCCAAAAACAGCCGGGAGAGGGGATTTGCCCGGTCTTCCAGCGGCATTGGAAGAATGT
>CANDJC010000039.1 GCA_947384955.1 uncultured Eubacterium sp.
AACATTCCGGAGCCGTCACAGGAATCCGGTGCATCTTCCCGTCACCCGGCGTCCGAGAGGCCATTATCATAATTCTAACAAAGGAATTACTTTTGATAAATCTTCCACACACCGAAACAGCAGTTTTTCTGTCTTTTCGTCCGGCTGGCTCAGGTCCGGTATCATCACTGGCCGCATTCCGGCACGATATGCAGATAAAATCCCGTTCGGTGAATCTTCTAAAGCCATACACATGCCAGGCTCTGTTTTCAGCCTCCTTGCTGCCTCTAAATAAATATCTGGTTCCGGTTTTCCGTTTTTCACCATATCAGCACAGACAATCACATCAAAATATTCCATACGCCCTAAAGACGACAGATACCAGATGGTACGTTCATAATCTGTCGATGTAGCTACCGCTGTCAGATAATGGTTCAGCTTCAGATAATTCAGCAGTTCCCCCAGTCCCTTCTTCTCTTCCAGTCCATACTTCCCGATATGTTCGTTCATCAGCTTTTTCCGCAGACTTCTGACCTTATAGTAATCAAAATCCTGTCCGATTTCTTCCCTGAGTTTCGAAGCTGCATGTTTGGGTTCCATGCTTCGGATTCCGATGATATGATTCCGGTTCATAGAATAACCATAATAACGCGCTGCTTCCAGCCAGTATTTCACCAGCAGCTTCTCGGTATCAATCATCAGACCGTCCATATCAAATATTACTGCCTTTATCATATTCCCTCCATTACCATTCAGGTATGTTTCCAATAAAAAACGCAGGCATCTTTCGTCCCGCGCATTAAAAATAGATATCATAATCTGTATTCTTTTATGGACATCCTGCTTTGAATCCCGATCCTAAACGTTACTCTGGCAGTTAACTCGGCCCAGGCACCCTCACGGCACACAAGAGGTCCTGCTTAGTGCTGCTCCATTCCTGACCTGACACGGTTCACAGGTTCCTGTTGCGTAAGACCCAGACGTCATCGCCACTTACCAGAGGCTGCTTTATTATCAAAAGACCCGAGGCAGGATATGACCCCAGCTATAGCGGATTGCTGGTACAGGGCACCGCTAGCGCCCCGGCTGTCCGTTTTTTATTATATAGTGTTTTTTTTAGATTGTCAAATAATTTTTGCTATCCTGCTATCCATTATCAGCTTTGCTAATCAAGAAGCAGTTACTTGCTTCCAATCAGCACTTTCTTCCCTTCAAATGCAAATCCATATTTCCGAATACGCTCCCCCGCAATCCCCTCTGCCTCAAGCGCTGCCGAATAACGCTTTTCTTCTATCTGCAAAAGAGCAGCTTTCACAGTATCTTTTAATGTCTGCTCATCTTCTGCATCATATACTTTAAATTCTATAATCACAGCATCCCAGACCGCTTCCTGCCTGTCAGACGGGCTGACAGCGCTGCATTTAGGTTTGATTACAACATCATACCGTCCAAAACCGCTTTCACGGTTTGAACTGATTACATAGCGGTCAGAAAGTTCAACTATAAGTCCGAGTACAAATCCATGGTAAAACCGTTCCGGTTCTGCACTTTCCGAAAGTTTCTTTCCGGTGTCAAAACTGCTGAAAGTCTGCAGAGCGACTTTATTCATATAGTGATTCATCGCTTTAATATTATCAGACAGCAGCGCTTTTATAAAATCACCGTATTCCGGCGTGTAATTTTGAAACCACCCTTCAATCATATTTTGAAACATCTGTTTTACTTCTTTGTTTGTCAGCTTCAATACATATTCCCGGCGTCCATCATAAGAATCAAATATACATTCCTCCACCCTGAGATAACCGCTTGCAAGCAGCAGGCTCCATATCGCCAACTCATTACATTCAAGCTGACTGAACACGATTTGTTCATCAATCTTCGCGCGAAGCGTTCCCCCTTCCAGCAAATCTTCCATCGTAACCTTAAGCGACCTGCTTCCTTCACGAATCAGCTTGCTTACCAGGCTGTTACTGCTGCTGTTTGCCCAGTAAGCGGACAGTTTTTTCTCGTCAAGAAAATTAATAATCGACCAGGGATTGTAAATATCCGTTTTATTCCCAAAAGTGAACCCGTCATACCAGTCTTTGACAGATTCCTCCATATCAGACGTGCCAAACTCCTCAAGAGCTGCCGAAACCTCCTGCTGCGTAAATCCAAAAGCGTCTGCATACTTTTTCGAAGTTGTGCTTATTACTTCAAGATGGTTTAAATCAGAAAAAATGCTTTCTTTGCTGACTCTTGTAATTCCTGTGAGAATCGCTCTTTCAAAAAACTGATTTGTCTTAAATGTGGAATTAAAAAAATTTTTCATATATGATACTATTTCATCCAGGTACCCATTAACATATGCCTCATGCATCGGCGTATCATATTCGTCCAGCAGAATCAGCGGCTTTTTCCCGTAATAGCGGCACATAAAATCACACAGCTTATGCACGCAGATAGCAGCATCTGTATCATCCATCTTTTCGGATATCCGTTCAAAATACGCTGATTCTTTATCTATAAGAAATTTTCTGTCATTTAATTGCTGGTTCCTGTAATATAAATCCGCAAGTATCTGACAGATTCTTATCTTTGCTTTCTCAAACGTATTTTCCTTTACATTCGCAAAAGAAAAACTGATTACCGGAACAGTTCCCTGTAAAGCGCGGTACTTTTCCTCTTTCCATATATTCAGCCCCTCAAAGATTTCACCCTGCCCGGCGTATTTTAATGAAAAAAATCTTTCTGTCATATTCATATTCAGTGTTTTTCCAAACCGTCTCGGACGTGTAATCAGAGTGACTTCATCGTTGTTTTCCCACCATTCTTTGATGAACAGCGTCTTATCCACATAAAAGTTGTTGGTTTTCACAATTTTTTCAAAATCCTGTATTCCGATTCCAGTTTTTCTTAACATTACCGCTATCTCCTTTATTTCGGAAGGAATTTCCTGTTATTAAGAAATATAAGCAAATTTTTATGCTAACAAATAATATACTGCAAAAATTTATATAATCATAACATAAATTGAAACTGGTGTTCAAGGTATATTTATGGCCCCTCGGACGCCGGATAATGAGAAAATGCACTGGTTTTCGAAAGCTTTATTTGAACTATAATAAAACGTAAGTTCCTAAATTTAATTAAATGAGGCATAGTATTCTGATATCTTTTACATATCCTGTTAAGAAATATAAATCTAACAATGTAAAACTAAATATAAGTCTTATTCAGTATAGCGAACCTTTTCATTCTGTTCTTTTGTATTTTCTTTATACTTCACCCCTTATTAAAAATAATATAAACTATATTTTTAAATTTTCTAACATTAATATAAAAATAGAATAATTTTCCCACAATTTTATCATTTAAAAACATGTACTTATTAAATATATAGTTAATTTCAATTTGATATATAATTTAATCATTATTTATAAATATAATTATCAAAGTAATACAATATATTTTTTGTCAAATTATATATTTTTCAATTAAATATCTGGAAATCTAACAGATGATAATATTAACAAAATACATAAAATTAAATGAAAATTATTAACAAGAGGCAATTATATGCATATTATTAACTATCACTAATTTCTTAAAATTTTTATTCAGATTTTCAGATTATATTTTACCATGAAATACAGGTACTGAACGATACTGCGCAAAAGTATTTTGTCTCATCTTATTAAGATTTTACAGTCAAAAACATGAACTTCTTGATGCCTGCACTGCCAGCTCATTCATACGCTGCAGCATAGAATGTGCTTCTGTTAATGCACCTTCTGCTGTCTGCACGGAAGATACACCATCCTGTGCATTTGTAGATGCTCTGTCCAATCCACGCATCTGTTTCCGCATTTTTTCAGAAATTGTCAGTCCGGCTGCATCATCTGCCGCACGGTTAATCTTGTTACAGCCGAAATTAAAATAGCATCATAAATCAATGCTCTGAAAAATTTTCAAAAAATACTGAGAAATCAGCTAAAGTATTTTCACTATGCTCCGATATATAGTATGTAATTAAAAAACTGCAACATTTTATACAAATTGTTGCAGTTTTATTTTGCATTCCTTTTAAAAATTTATTCATTGATATATCTTTTGGTAAATTATTATCTTTCAAATCCTTGCAAGACTAATCACATATACTCAAAATTAACTTATTAATCAATATGTAAAAATATACATAATCACCTCTATTTTTCATCTCTAATATTTTATTGCAGTACGTAATATTACGTGTTATAATGATAAAGAAAGGATAAACAAAAAATGCCCATGACATCCAAAGAAATGATAAAGTATCTTAAAAAGAATGGTTTCGCAGAAGTTAGAAAAAATGGTTCTCATATAAAAATGAAAAATAATATAACAGGATGCCAGACTGAAGTTCCTTATCATAATACAAATTTGAAAAAAGGATTAGAACAGGCCATTTTAAAACAAGCTGGACTTAAATAGAAATGGAGGAAATTTATACATGAATAAATTATTTTATCCCGCATTATTTCACAAAGCAGAAGAAGGAGGATTCTGGGTATCTTTTCCAGATATTAAAGAATGTCTCACCCAGGGTGACGATATGGCACAGGCTTATGAAATGGCCGTAGATGCACTTGGCCTGGCCCTTATCTGCCGCGAAGAAGAACACCAGGAATTACCGGCAGCTTCAGACCCGACCCAGATAACCCCAGAACCAGATTCATTTCTTGTAGTAATCGAATTTGATATGTCAGCATATAAGAAACGAACCAATTCCCGGGCCGTGAAAAAAACTCTAAGTATACCGGAATGGCTCAATGAAGCAGCTATGGCGATGGATATCAATTTCTCACAGGTGCTTCAGGAAGCCCTTCTTCTAAAAATCCAGGCACAATAATGAAATAATTTCTTTTTGTTATCAGTATAATAAAATAGCTGAGGCATCCAGCGCCCCAGCTATTCTCATATTATTTCACACCCTGTCATTGAACCGCATCAATTCTGACAAGAGCCTTTTTCAGTGCAATCTCCGCACGCTTCACATCCAGCCCGGCCTCTTTCACCTTAAGCCTCCGCTCTGCGCGCATCTTTGCTTCTTCCGCACGGTTTTTGTCTATTTCATCCGGCCACTCTGCAATCTCAGCCAGCAGCGTCACCTTATCGCCAAGTATCTCAGCAAACCCGGTATGCACTGCTGCCTTTTTCACCCCGCCGCTCTCCGTAATCTTTACAATTCCGGGAGCAAGCACTGTCGTCAGCGGAATATGGTTTTTATAAACACCGATATCGCCTTCTGTCGTGGTAAATTCAATCATAGCGGCATCGCCAGTATAAAACACACGTTCCGGCGTAATAATCTCTACCTTAAATAATTTATTTGCATCTGCCATAACGTCACCCCTTACTTCATACGGGCGCGTACTTCATCAATTGTTCCTGCATTTAAGAAGTGGCCTTCCGGCACATCGTCATGCTTTCCTTCCAGAATCTCACGAAAACCCCGGATTGTCTCAGCCACCGGAACATATTTTCCATCCATTCCTGTAAACTGTGTTGCCACAAAGAATGGCTGTGACAGGAATCTTTGAATCTTTCTCGCACGGTTAACGACCATCTTATCATCCTCTGACAGCTCGTCCATACCGAGAATGGCGATAATATCCTGCAATTCCTTATATTTCTGTAAAATTTCCTGTACACCGCGGGCTGTATCAAAGTGTTCCTGGCCTACGATACGCGGGTCAAGAATTCTGGATGTAGAAGCCAGCGGATCTACTGCCGGATAAATACCAAGCTCTGCAATAGAACGCTCCAAAACCGTTGTAGCATCCAGATGCGCAAATGTCGTAGCCGGAGCCGGGTCTGTTAAGTCGTCAGCAGGCACATAAACAGCCTGTACAGACGTAATGGAACCGTTCTTTGTAGAAGTAATCCGCTCCTGCAGTGCACCCATTTCTGTCTGCAGTGTCGGCTGATAACCTACGGCTGAAGGCATACGGCCAAGCAGCGCTGACACTTCCGAGCCGGCCTGTGTAAAACGGAAAATATTGTCAATAAATAAAAGCACGTCTTTTCCGCCTTTATCACGGAAATATTCTGCCATGGTAAGACCGGACAAAGCCACACGCATTCTGGCTCCAGGCGGCTCGTTCATCTGCCCGAACACCATCGTCGTCTTGTCAATAACGCCGGACTCCTTCATTTCATAATAAAGGTCATTCCCTTCACGCGTTCTCTCGCCTACACCTGTAAACACGGAATATCCGCCATGCTCCGTTGCAATATTATGAATCAGCTCCTGAATCAGTACGGTTTTTCCTACACCGGCGCCGCCGAACAGACCGATTTTACCGCCCTTCTGATACGGGCAGAGAAGGTCTACGACTTTAATACCGGTTTCCAGGATTTCCGCAGAAGTAGACTGTTCCTCAAAAGCCGGTGCCTTTCTGTGAATCGGGCTGTATTCAACATCCGTCGGAGGCTCGATTTCGTCAATCGGTTCTCCAAGTACATTGAACATACGGCCTAATGTATTTTCACCAACCGGAACACTGATTGCAGAACCTCTGGCTACAGCATCCATGCCGCGCACCAGTCCGTCTGTCGGTCCCATGGCAATACATCTAACGGTATCATCTCCCAGATGCTGTGCTGCCTCAACAATCAGTCTGCTGCCTTCTTTCCGCGTAATCTCAATCGCTTCGTTAATTTCCGGCAGCTTTCCTGTAAACTTAATGTCCAGGACGGCACCAACTATCTGAGTGATTTTCCCTATATTCGCTTCTGCCATTTTTTTCTATCACTCCTTTTCTAAAATATTACCCCACTGGGCATCCCGAGCAGCCTTAACTGATTGCTTCCGCGCCTGCAATAATCTCGGTCAGCTCCTGTGTAATCGAACCCTGACGGGCACGGTTGTATTTCAAAGACAAATCACTAATCATCTCTTCCGCATTGCTGGTAGCAGAATCCATTGCCTGCATTCTTGCACCGTTTTCACTGGCAACAGCTTCTGCAAGCGCACCATAAAAGATACTGGTCACATACTTTGGAATAATCATATCCAAAGCTTCCCTTTCATTCGGCTCATAATTCATAATCAGATTTTTATCAGCCGCCTGTATCTCTGCATCCGAAAATTCTACCGGCAGCATCTTCATAAGCGTAGGGACATGAACAACTGTATTTTTAAAATGCGTATAAGCAAGATAAATCTGGCCGATTTTTCCATCTGCATAATCTTTCAGCACTCTGTCGCAGATTTCCATTGCATCCTTATAGGAAGGGCTTTCGATTACATCCGACGCATCTAAAACTACCTGGTAGCCTTTTCGCTCGAGTGTTTCTTTTCCCTTGTTTCCGATTGCGTACAGCTGTACCTTTTCCTTTGGAAGCCCGCTGGTCTGTATCATTTTAATGATATTGGAATTATAACCTCCGGCCAGTCCGCGGTTTGAAGTAATCGCGACAACTGCTATTTTATCGGAACCATTGTCTGCCAGATACGGATGATCCATATTGCCCGACCTTGCAAGAATGGATGTCACTGTACGGTACATATGCTGAAAATACGGGTCCGTCTGTTCCGCATGTGTTTTCGCCTTCTGCAGTTTTACGGTAGAAACTAATTTCATGGCTTTTGTGATTTGCTGCGTACTCTGTATGCTGCTTTTCCGTCTTTTTATGTCTCTCATTGAGGCCATAATCTGTCACCGCCTTATTTTCTTTCTACCGGAATGATTTTTTGCATTCTTCGATTGCCTTTACCAGTTTCTTTTCGATATCTTCTTCCAGTACCTTTGTTGTACGGATAGATTCCGGTATTTCCGGATATTTTGTATCAATATATTCAAACAGCTCGCTTTCAAAACGAAGCACATCTTCCGTCGGAATGTCCAGAAGATATTTCTTCGTAGCAGCGTAAATGATAATTACCTGTTTTTCAACCGGCATTGGCTGATACTGCGGCTGTTTTAAAATTTCCCTGATTCTTTCACCCTGTTCCAGCTTTTCTTTTGTATCCGCATCCAAATCAGAACCAAACTGCGCAAAAGCTGCCAGCTCACGATACTGTGCCAGTTCCACACGGATAGGAGCCGCAATCTTTTTAATCGCCTTAATCTGTGCAGCGCCTCCTACTCTGGATACAGAAAGTCCCGCGTTAATAGCCGGCCGGAATCCGGAGTTAAACATTTCTGTTTCCAGATAAATCTGACCGTCCGTAATCGAAATAACATTCGTCGGGATATATGCCGAAACGTCGCCGGCCTGGGTTTCAATAATCGGAAGCGCTGTCAGAGAACCTCCGCCTAATTCATCCGAAAGCCTTGCCGCACGTTCCAAAAGCCTGGAATGAAGGTAAAATACATCTCCAGGATAAGCCTCACGTCCTGGCGGTCTTCGAAGGAGCAGAGAAAGTGTACGGTATGCAGTAGCATGCTTGCTCAAATCGTCATATACGACAAGAACATCTTCCCCGTTCTCCATCCATTCCTCGCCAATCGCACATCCTGAATACGGAGCAATATACTGTAACGGCGCAAGCTCACTGGCTGTTGCAGCTACTACTGTCGTATAGGACATCGCCCCGAACTCTTCTAATGTCTTTACAATAGAAGCTACTGTCGATGCTTTCTGACCGATTGCGACATAGATACACTTCACGCCCTGGCCCTTCTGGTTGATAATGGTATCAATCGTAATGGCTGTTTTACCTGTCTGCCTGTCACCGATAATCAGCTCGCGCTGGCCCCTGCCAATCGGCACCATGGAATCAATTGCCTTGATACCTGTCTGCAGCGGCGTGTCTACCGATTTTCTGGAAATAACACCGGAAGCAACTCTTTCAATCTGACGGTATTTATCTGTTTTAATTGGTCCTTTGCCATCAATCGGCTGTCCTAATGCATTTACAACACGGCCAATCATTGCGTCTCCGACCGGAACCTCAACGACTCTGCCTGTAGTCTTTACGGTATCGCCCTCATTAATGCTCTTCTGGTCGCCAAGCAGTACGGCGCCGACATTATCTTCTTCAAGGTTCAATACCATTCCAAATACTTCGCCAGGGAATTCCAGCAATTCACCCTGCATTGCATTTTCAAGGCCATGGATACGGGCAATTCCGTCAGCAACCTGGATAACGGTCCCTACATCGGCTACTTCAAGCTCTGCTGCGTATCTTTTTATCTGCTCTTTGATGACTGAACTAATCTCCTCTGGTTTTAAATTCATGGACAATAGTCACCTGCTTTCAACTATATTTGCCATATTTCTACGGCATCTGTAACTTTATTTTCGATAATTCGGAAGTCAGCCGCTCCAGCCTGCTTTTTACACTGCCGTCTACGACCCTGTCGCCAATCCGAATCACAATTCCCCCTATTAAAGAAGGGTCTGTTTCATAAATCATTTCAAACTGCACATAATCTGTTGTATCCAGCAGTTTTCTGCGTATCGCATCTTTCTGCATCAAAGACAGCTCCATAGCTGAAGTAATACGGGCAGTCCCAATCTTTTTATATTCTTTGACCTGTGTAATAAAATATTCCAGTACACTGTCAAATTCATTGTAATGGCCTTTTGCGATAATCATCATCAGCAGTCCGGTCATTTCCCGGGACGCACGGCCCTCAAAGATTTTCTCTATGATTTTCTGCTTTTCTTCTATTACAATCTTCGGATGATTCATCATTTTTGCTAAATCTTCATTTGTCTGGACAATCTCAAGCATCTGCTTTGCTTCTTCAAACAGCGCGTCTTCCTGTCCGGACTCCAAAGCCAGCTCAAACAATGCATCTCCGTATGTTTTTGAAACTAGCTTTGCCATGTTGAATCACCCATTTCTTTCAATGTTTCTTCTACAAGCTTGCTCTGAACTGTTGTATCAATAGATGCCGCAACTACTTTTGCAGCCATCATGGATGCAACCGTAATCATTTCCTGCTTCATTTCATCCATAGCGCGGTTCTTTTCGAGTTTTGCCTCTTCATTTGCGCGCTGAATGATGCGGGCAGCTTCCTGTTTTGCTTCATCGATAATATGTGCTTCATTTTTCAATGCTTTCTGACGTGCTTCACTTAAGATAGCTTCCGCTTCCTTATCTGCATTCTGCAGTTTTGCTTCATATTCTGCCTTCATGGCAGCTGCTTTGTCTTTATCGTTCTTTGCGTTATCGATATCGCCCTGAATCTTTCTCTGTCTGTCATAAAGCATCTTTCTGACAGGATTCAAAAGCAGATAAGACAATGCCAGAAACAATACAAAGATTGCAATTGCCATTAACACAGCATCATTCAGCAATTGAAAATCAAGATTAAATAATCTTTCCATGTCTGCTCAGTTCAGCCTCCTTTCCGTCTTTCTTCACACCTCAGACTTTCTATACCAGCGGCTGTACGAAAAGCAGAAGCATAGCTACTAACAGACCGTAAAGACCTGTCGTCTCGGCAACGGCCTGGCCTAATAACATCGTAGACATAATATCAGATTTTGCCCCAGGATTTCTTCCTACTGCTGCTGCACCATGTCCGGCAGCGATACCCTGACCAATACCAGGCCCGATACCTGCAATAACTGCAAGTCCTGCACCAATTGCTGAGCATGCTAAAATTAAGTCCTGTCCTGTGATATTCATAATAATTTCCTCCTAAAAAAATATTCTTTCATTAAGATTAAAGTAAGTTATTCTGTATCCAGCTGCTGACTGATATAAGTCATCGTAAGCATACAGAATACATATGTCTGAATCGCGCCTGAAAACAGGTCGAAATACATATGAAGCGCTGCCGGCCAGATAATTGCTACCTTCGACAGCAGCCCGTAAATCAGAGCCATCATGACTGTTCCCGACAATACATTCGCAAATAAACGCAGCGACAGCGAAATCGGAACCGCAATCTCACTGATTAAGTTAATTGGGAACCAGATTGGAAGCCATGGTGGCAATGGCGAACACATGTCTGTCCATATTTGCTTTGGGCTCTGATACTTGAACTGACAAAAATGTATCATGGTAAATGTAATCAGTCCAAGTGCAAGTGTAGTACCATAATCCGCTGTCGGCGGTCTTAATCCAAAAAGACCGGATATATTGCTCACCAGAATAAATATAAAAATTGTGCTGATATAATTGACGAATTTTTTAGAATTCTTTCCCATCGTCCCTTCTACAACACCATCCAGCGAACTGACAATCAGTTCCAATATATTTTGGAATGTATCCGGCACTTCTGTTGCATGGCGCATCTTGATATTTGCTATCAAAGCAAAACCAATCAAAAACAGCATAACAATGAGTATACATACATGGGATGTCGTTATCCAGACTTCATGTCCAAACAGATTATAAGAAAATAATCCATGTATCATAAAGTCAATATTATCAGCGCCAGATGACATTACAATTGCATTTGTCACATTTTCACCTCCCTTTCTACAGTATTCGTTTTGTCCGAAGACACACCACCTTTTCCCGTTACCCTTATCATCAATTTGTGTAACGCCGGCTGTAAATAAGCCGATATCTTTAAACCCATTACGCCTAAAAAGAGCGTAACAAGGTTACCAAGATCAAAATACATCGTAACAGTAAATACAGCTGCTACCGCCGCATAACGCGCAATCCCCTTTGCAATAATCCTTCCCCGCGCTTTTGCCGCATCCATGGAATCAATCGTTTCTGCAATAATCCGTGCAATATGATATGCCATAGCCATAGCTGTCACAATGCCAATCCAAAGCCCGCTGCTGTAGCGCAGCCTGTCCTCCACAAACCATACCCCGGCAAGCTGTATGACAACTCCATAAATAAAAATGCCAAGAAGCAGCTCGGGAAGCGCATCATTCAACCGTCTAAACATCCAGATTCCTCTCTTCTTTTTTATTTATTTTTGTCATCACTCTGATAGATTTTTTTTGCCATAATAAAAATATTACGGAACCCGGCCAGCGCTCCCATTAAAAAAAGAGGAATAGTAATTATTTTTATGTTAAATTTTTCACCAATCCAGACACCCAGCAGTGTACACATAATAATCGGCACCAGCATATTCAGGCCAAACTGAATGACCATTGTAAATGCCTGGAATACATTCCGTCTGTTCTTCATAAAATGCCTCTCTTCCTGCAAAGCGCATAAAACCATTTTAATCTATTATAGCACTATTCGGCGAATTGTCTATAAATATTTGCCATTTATTAACATTTTACACAGTCATGCGTGCTAAAATATAAAATGACACAATTTGAGTTTTCCCAAGTTGTGCCATGATTATACTGCTCCGTCCTGCCAGAAATTGTACCTGTGCTTTGCATGATGCATGCCAGTGCAAGGAAGCACTAGTTCTTATCTGCTAAATTATTCAGTATCACAGCAAGTTTTTTCACAGACTTGCTCAGTGTTTCATAGCATATGCCATAAGCCTGCAGCGTTCCCCCGTAAGGGTCCATAATCTCCAGCTCATCTCCTACAAGTTCTGTCAGTACATGCACATTTTCCGGTATCACATTTTCAAACATATCCAGAATCTTCTGCTTATCTGTACTTCCCATTACAATAACCAGAGTATCTTTTGCAAAATCTTCTTCTTCCAGCTGGCTTGACATATAATTCTCCAATGTAATCCCGTTGCTGATCAGGACTGCCTCTGCTTTTTGATTTAAAGGTTCTGGAAAAAGCACAACAATTCCGCGCGCCTGTATATCAATCGGCATTTTCAGTGAGCATTCTTTCAACAGTTCTGCTGCCATAGGAGCCCGGCTGTTTCCTGCATTATCTGCAAAAATAATTTTTTTGTATGTATCCATAAATTCACCCCAATGATCCGGCCTCGATAATCTGATGTCCTGCTGCCTTCAGCAAACGGTTCATAACCGCCTGCCCCATGCGCGGTGTTAAAAAACTTTCGGAATAAATAATATCCACATCAGAATTATCCAGTTCTCTTAATATCCTGTAGAGATTGTGTGCTATTTCTTCTTCTTCCTGTCTTCCCCCGATGCTCATGACAATCCCATTCTTATAATATTGTGCAGTTTCTTTTGTTCCTATAATTCCAACTTTTTTCCCCTCGCCCGTTCTCTTTTCTGCAAGAAGATTAATCTTTCTGACGACAGCTTCCGCTTCCCCTTCCACCAGATACATATCCGCCTTCGGCGCATAATGCTTATATTTCATTCCCGGCGCTTTCGGCTTCTGTCCGACCCCTTCTGTTACAAGTCCGGGGTCCATGCGCACCCTGCCGATTACGTTTTCTATCATATCCATAGTAATACAGCCCGGGCGGAGAATTACCGGAATATCTTCTGTTAAATCTATAATAGAAGACTCTATCCCGACACCGGTCTGTCCTCCGTCCAGAATCACAGGAATCTTCCCGTTTAAATCCTCATACACATGTTCAGCCAGTGTCGGACTCGGCTTTCCTGATGTATTTGCGCTTGGAGCCGCAATAAAGCCGCCGCCTTCCCGAATCAGCGCCAGTGCGATTTTATTTGAAGGCATGCGGACTGCCACTGTATCCAGCCCGCCTGTAGTCTCATATGGAACTTTGTCATTCTTATTCAAAATCATAGTCAGCGGCCCCGGCCAGAATGCATCTGCCAGTTTTTTCGCAGTATCCGGTACAGTTTTTACAATTTTTTCCAAATCCTGCATACAGCAGATATGAACAATCAGCGGATTGTCCGAAGGTCTTCCTTTCGCCGCATAGATTTTCCGGGAGGCTTCTGCCTGAAGCGCATCTGCTCCAAGACCATACACTGTTTCCGTTGGAAATGCAGCCAGCCCTCCTTCCCTTAGAATCTTTCCTGCCTGTCTGACTGCCTCGGCATCTATATCTGATTCATCCATTTTCCTGATAACTGTCTGTATCTCTTTCTTCTCTTCCTGTTTCATCTTATCCTGATTAATCTTTTTTTGATTAATCTTTTCTTGTTTCTTCTTTTCCTGATTAATTTTTTCTTGTTTCTTCTTTTCTTGTCTATTCCTCTGCACTGCTGCTCTCATTCTTTTTATCATCTTCTTTCACATCATCTGCACGATTTTCCTCCATATTCCTTCCAAGATATTGGCAGATTCCCATGCAGACTGCATCAGCCATTTTCTGCTGATATTCTTCATTTGAAAGCTTTTCTGCTTCTTCAGGATTACTTAAAAAACCGCATTCTACAATCACAATTGTAGAGGAAGTCCTTTTGAGCATGTAATAGCTGTCATTGGACTTTGCCGCTCTGTGATTTTCAGGGTCAACCTGCTCAATCAGCGTCTTTTGAATGATTTCTGCCAGTTTCTGGCTGTCAGATGACGTTGTATAATAAAACACCTGGGCGCCTTTAATTTCCGGGCTCGTATAGCTGTTCTGATGAATGCTGACTGTCAGTATCGGTTTGCTTTCATTAATCAAATCACACCGTTTCTGTAAATCCTGAGCTTTTTTGTTACTGGCGCTTTCATCGTACAGACCTTTATCCTCTTCTCTGGTCATAATAACAGAAAATCCGTTTTCTTCCAATACGTTTCTTAATTTTAATGCAACCTGCAGATTAATATCCTTTTCCAGTTCACCGTTTACTCCGATTTTTCCAGAATCAAAACCTCCGTGTCCGACATCCACCACAATACAGTCTTTTTGATTTTCCACCTTTCTGCCTGTTACATAAACAGCACCTGACCTGGCCAGTATACAGGCACAGACTAAAATAACAACTGACATGATTAATTCCAATCTTTGTTTCAAATCCTCTGCCTCCGCAATTTTTTAAACCGTTACTTTCTATAATATACATATGACAGAATATTGGAATCATCACTATTCAATTTACTTAATCCTGGAATTTATATTACTAATTAATATACTTAATCACTGTGTCCCACACTGTCTGGTCTTCCAGTCCCAGTTTCCAGAAAGAAGCGCCTGCAAATTCATGGGAATCCATAACTTTCAGTTTTTCTTCTATAGACCTGACATCCTCAAACCAGATTTTATATGTAATATTATTATTCACATATTCTGTATAAAACTGTCCCATATCATGCAGCCATGTTTTTTCAGCTCCGTTTACTTCCATCAGACGCTGTGCTGACAGCATTCCTACCGCTTCACTGGATAATTCATACGGCACATAATTCTCTGAAGCAGATTCCGCGTCGTCGCCGTCGCTGTCTTTTGGTGTTTCAGCCCATACCCTTGTAAAAAACGGCATTCCGAGAATTACCTGCTCTGCCGGCACCCCTTCATCCAGAATGTCATCGGCTCCTTTTGTTACAAATCCAAGCGAAGCAACCGAACCGCTCTCCTTCGAGCCCGCATAATGCTCATCATATGCCATAACAATCAGGTAATCCGCAAATACAGCCTGCTCTTCCCTGTCGTAAAACTTTGTATATTCAGATGACACATAGTTGTCCACTGATAACACAATTCCATTTCCATCACATTTTAAAGACAGTTCCCGGATAAACTGAATAAATCCTTCTCCAACCGCTGACTCTAACGCTTCAAAGTCTACGTTGATTCCATCCAGGTCATACTGAATGGCTGCCGCTATAATCTGATTTTCCAGATTCTCACGCTTGGATGTATGTGTCAGCACTTCCGTTGAACTAACCTCGCTGTTTTCCAGATTGCTGACCAGTCCCCATACTTCGATTCCTTTGTCATGGCAGTATTTCACATAATCTGTGCTTGCCAGATTTGCGATATTTCCGTCATTATCATTTAAATAAAACCATGTCGGTGAAATTACATTGATACCTTTTGTATTTTGCAGCACATTTACAATATTATTGTTTGCTTCCGGTACCGTTACCTGATGCCATGCCATACAGATTTCATAATCCCTGATTTGATGCGTAAAAGTATCTTCTGCAAATTCATGGCTCTGCTCCTCTTCTGTTTCCGTACCGAGACGTTTGTTCTGTACATAACCAATAAGACCGTCCTCCGTAGCCACCTTTGTCCAGTCATCAAATGTTTCCAGCTTCAGCACCGTATCTTCTTTTTCGAGTTCTTTTAAAATATTGCTCTTTACACTGTCTTCTACCCGCAACTGTGTTTTTCTCTTTACTGCTGCCTTAATCACCGTATCCCATTTTGTCTGAAGCAGAATACGCTGCGGCTCTTCAAAATGCTCATAAGTCAGATTCGTATATTCAGCAACATAATCCAGTGCTATATACGTCTTATCTACATTTACCAAAACGATTTTATACGGCTTGCTGTCCTTTTTTCTTCCTATATAATAATCCTTACTGTCTGCTGACGCTTTGATTACATCGGAAGATGTCGTGTATAGAAGTATATTTTCATTAGTATCCCAATAAAAACGGTCGTTTAAAGAATCATGGACATAATTATAATCCAGATAAATCGTACCATCTCTTAATAAAGCTTTTTCTTCTATTATACTGTGATTGAGTTCAATTGCAATCTCATCTTCCGAGGTAATTCCAAAATAAGTTTCAAGGTCTTGTTCCTCGCTGCTCGGTACATACTGCTTTATTTTCTTTCCGACAATTATACTTACAAGTATAATAAAAATAAGAGATAATACGGCCGCTATCGGTATTATTTTATCCTTCATCGCTTTCCTCCTATGTATTTTGATATACTTTTTTCATGGCCTTTTTTATTATAGCTTGTTGCAGCATATTTTACAAGAAACAATCTTAACATTCCTGACATCTTTTACAAATATAGGTCGCTGACAGCAGAATTCCACAAAAAATAACATGAAAAACAGGCGGATGAAAGCAGTATCCCCATACTTTTCATTCCGCCTGCAAAATTATTCTTTACAAGTGTGTCTGGTATCTATGTAATGAAAGGCATTGAGGTTTCCTTTTCCATAAATAATATTACCAAAATTACACTTTCACCATATCAGTTCAGATATCTTTTATCATCTGATACGGTACCGTTTTTAAACATTCCGCACCTTATCAAAATGCAGCTCCTTAACCACCCCCTCTTCTTCATCATATACATAATCCCTCATATAAGAATACTCCTGGTGAATAAACATCTGGTCCGAAACATTCTCCGGTGTGCTTTGTTCTCCTTCTAAAAAAATGGTAATTCCCCGGTCCTGTATATCTTTTAATTCGATAAATAATTGTTTTCTATCCATCCCTCCACCTATTTTCTGACAAATCATATGCATGCAGAACTGGCAATTCGAAAATGCTGTTTTGTGATATAATAAATTCCCCATCATATCTTTGTCAGATACTTTATGATTTGTTTTTAAGCTTCTTCTTAGTTTTCGGATAAAACATTTCTGTTTCTATCATAGTTCCTTTTTTCAATGCTTTTACTGCTGCCTTCCCTGATATCTGACTGATATCTGCTATTTTGATACTATCTTTCTCGGAAACCCATTGTCTGTGTTTTTCCAGATCTGCTCTTTTAACTTTTTCTCCGGCGTTAATATCTTTCTTCAGCATCCATACATTCAGATACAGTCCCTGCTCTTCCAGCTCTCTGTAATGATTCAGCTGCCGGTCCAGGCTTGCAGTGCGAAAGCTTTGAATCATAAGCATCAAAGCCAGCGGAACCCCGGCAATACATGCTCCTGATATTCCAAACAACAGCATTATTTTCGTCCGGTATCTTAGAATCTTCTTATCCTCCTAAATTATTTTTTGCAAAAACATCATATCTTCTTTTTTTAAGTAAAATGGATTTTCAATCCAGGGCACGCTTAACATATGCATTCCGTATCTTTTTTGTATCTGCTTCTTATCCAGAATATTTGCAAACAAAACCAGAAATTCCCACATTTGATAGTTTTCTGATGCAATTACATTTTCTATAAAATGCTCGTAAGCAAAGGCTCTCCATGGGCTGATGCTGCCAATTACAATTTTCCGGTCGCAGCGTAAAAATTCTTCTCTGGCTGCACAATAATCTCCTCCAAGATCCAATAAGAAAACTTCATATCCGCTGTTCATAATTTCCGGTACTTTCCCCACACAAATATCCGTAAAATACTGAACATTCAGCAGTTTCTGTTTTCCTTTTCCTTCTTTTTGCATCATATTTTTTAAATCCTGCCGGCCTGATAATTCAATTACCGCGGTCTTTTTTCCCAAGCCAGACTGCAGATAATTTGCCAGTGCAATTGTAAGATGCGTAGCCCCACATCCCAATCCTATCCCTACAATACCAATACTGATCTTCTCTTTCAGTTTTCTGGTTAAAAATCCATTCAGTTTCTTCACCATCCTTCCTGCAGCAGAAGCTTTTCGAACCATTTCCGTTTTTCCCTAGTCATTCGAAACGGGTCTGCGTCCAGAGGAAAACAGTAAACACGGTGCCGGTACATTCTGGCCAGATTTCTAGCCTGTATTTTATCTCCATAATTACCTATCAGTACAAGATTTTTCCGAAGACTGATTTTTTTTAACAGGTTCCTTGTCTGTTCACATTCCCATGGTCTGCTTCCCATGACAACTATCAGTCTTTTTTCACTTTCCAGAATATCTTCTATCTGTACGCCATAATCCTGAATATACAGTTTCTCTGCCCTGTCCCATTTTGCAATTCCTTCGCCATAATAAGGCATGCCCCGAAACTTTTCATATATCACAAGTCCGTCTTTTCTCATGTATCCGGTATCTTCTTTTGCCAAAAGCCTGATACAGTCCGACTTATGATATTCCTGGTAGATACACGGGCCGTAATACTGACTGCAAAAACAGGTCAGCGCGATTGCCAGGTGTGTCGTTCCTACCCGCGGCTGTGTTCCTGCTACTGCTATTTCTGTTAAGAGATGCTTTGTTTTTTTGTGCTGATAATTCTGATAACCGTTATTTATAACCTGATTCAGCTCAGCCGTCAATTCCGAAATCGAAACATAACGTTCCTCTCTGGTGTAAGCTGTGGCTTTTTGAATAAACGGTTTTAGAATTTGGAACTCTTCCTTTAACATCTTCGAAGCCATAAATTCCAGAATCTTTCCAATGCCGTAAATATCTGCTCTGGCATCACAGGAAATACCCTGATATTTTTCCGGAGGTGCAAATCCTTCTGTCCCAAAATTTTGGAATGTATTTCCGCTGCTGGTAATAAAAGATGATATGCCAAAATCGATTAAAACAATACGTTTTCCACATAATATGATATGTTCAGGCTTTAAATCCTGATAAATAATCGGTTCCGGTTTCTGTTCATGCAGATATTTTATTACATCGCAAATCTGCAGTGCCATATGGATTACCGTATCTATGGAAATACAGTCATGATGAAGCACAAATGCTTCTAATGATTGTCCCTGGATATATTCCTCAATAATATAAAATGACTCATTATCTTCTTCTACATCGTAAATAGTGGGGATACCGGGATGTTTCAGATTTTTAAGAATATTTGCTTCCAGAAGAAACTGCGGCTGCATGGAATGTGCTGTCTTACTGATACACTTAACTGCACGATACGCCTTCAGTTTCCTGTGTTCGGCTAGAAATACCTCACTGCTGTTTCCCTGTCCAATACAGGAAACAAAACGGTACTTGCCGGACAAAGTTGATATATTAATGCTTTTACTCCTTTCTGACTAAGGGTGTAAGCATCTCTTGTAACTGTTATAACATGTCAGAATCCATTTTGCAAGTCTTTTTTTGAAAAAATTTAAATTTTTATAAAAATTTTAAAAAATATGTACATTCTATGCTTGACTAACATATGTATTTTTTATATACTTTGTTTACTTCAAGCTGACAATTGCAATTTTAAAATAATACAATATACCATAAGAAAGTATTAAGGGAGTGATTCAATGAAAATCGAAAAAGTAAGTGACACCCAGATTCGTTGCACACTGACTAAGGAAGATCTCGCAGACCGCCACTTAAAGATTAGTGAACTGGCATACGGCACCGAAAAAGCTAAAAATCTCTTTCGCGATATGATGCAGCAAGCTTCTTATGAGTTTGGATTTGAAGCCGACGATATCCCTTTGATGATAGAAGCAATTCCAGTATCATCCGATACCATTATTCTGCTGATTACCAAAGTAGAATACCCGGAAGAGCTGGATACCCGTTTCTCCAAATTTTCAGATGCTGATTACGATGATTCTTTCTCAGGCTATGGCTCAGACCAGGGCGAACCTTACGAAGCTGCCAGCGCCAATGATATTTTAGACTGGTTCCAGAAGATTCAGCAGGAAGCCAGAGCCAATACAGAAAATGTGAAAAAGAAAAAGAATAAACCAGAAGACTTCATTCCATTAGATCAGGCTGTCAGACGTGAAGCGAAAGAAACTGTTCCTAGTTCTCCTGCTATCGAAATCCCTGTTGATTTGACAAAACTGTTCCTGATTCATAATCTGGATACGATGTCTAAAATCTCAGCTGTATTAGAAGGTTATTACCATGGAGACAATACTTTGTTCCGCGACTCACAGAGTCATGTATTTTATCTCGTAGTCCATAAAAGTTCTCATACACCTGAGGAGTTTAACAAAGTATGCAATATTTTATCTGAATACTCTACACAGATTAATTTTACAGATTCCATAGAAGCTTATTTTAATGAACATTTTGACTGTATGATACGCAGCAGGGCGTTACAGCAGTTTGCGGCTATTTGATGATTTTTGAGAAATGACCTTTTCACTGGATGAGATTTTTGGGAGGGCATGTAAAAACAGGGCATAGTGTTATGCCCTGTTTTTTATGTTCTGACGAGGAATTGTGGAGAAAAGGAATTGGGAAATGGAAGAGTAATTGGGGATTTAGGTTGTTTTTGGACGGACGCTGGATGGAGAAACTTTTTCCTTCTGATGTTCCGCTTCCGAAAAGCAGGAAGTTCTAAGTTTTCTGCGTCAAAGCTGTGGCAGCGGACGGACCGGCGCCTGATGCCCTGGCGTTACTGGAAGCTCCAAGCAATGGCACTGGCAGGCGCCTTTTTGGGACTTTAAAGTTTTATTATAATAAAGGCGGAGTGTCCCCAAATCCTGGGTATTGAGCAGAAAACAAAGAACTTCCAGCTTTTCTCCAGAGTCACATCAGAAGGAAAAAGTTTCTCCATCCAGCTGTTTTTGGCGGATTCAAAGTTAATCTGGATTTCTGAGTTAAATGGTTTTACATTACAATCTGTTTAAACATTAAAAATTAGAACCCGAACTAATAAATAAAATTCTGCCAATACCAGCCGGAGGGAGGAGATGTTTCCTTTCTGATGTGACTCTGGAGAAAAGCTGGAAGTTCTTAACTTTCTGCTCAATATCCAGGATTTGGGGACACACCGCCTTTATTATAATAAAACTTTGAAGTCCCCAAAAGGCGCCTGCCAGTGCCACTTCTTAGAGCTTCCAGTAACGCCAGGGCATCAGGCGCCGGTCCGTCCGCTGCCACAGCTTTAACGCAGAAAGTTTAGAACTTCCTGCTTTTCGGAAGCGGAACATCAGAAAGGAAACATCTCCTTCCTCCGGCGTCCGTTCAGAAACAACGTTCAACAATCAATTTCCCATAAAAAAATAAAGCCAGATACAGCCTCCTCAGCATTGTACCCAGCTTTCATTTTTAATTACTATTCATTTAATGAAACTGCATATCTCATTTATGCTTCATTTTGTGCCAGAAAATCATTAATTTCTTTCACAAGCGAATCTGCTTCAATTCCATGAACCATAGCTGCTTCTTCGATTGTTTCCATCTGAGAAGACGGGCATCCAAGACAGTGCATTCCGATATTTAATAAAATCGGTGCAATTTTTTCATTAATCTGAAGCAGTTCCCCTATCATTGTATTTTTTGTAACCTGCTGTGCCATAATCTGTTTCTCCTTTTCTTAGTATTCAGGCATTCATAATCTGCCCTTATTCCTAATAAATATACTATAGTGCTGTTTTAATGTCAAATTATAAGTTTACGTTTTATTTGTTTTTATATATCATCTATTACAGTTCAGATATATTTGTGTATATTTACTGTACACCGAATAAAAGTGATTCAGGAGTCTTTCTGAACTGTTGCTATCTTGCAGCTGATAAAAATTTTGTACTATTTTATTAACACCAGTTTACAGCTTTTTTATATTTCAATGCTTTCTGTGAAAATTTGAACTATATATTGTACCTAATTATGGCAGAGTAATCTATATATGTATAGAATCAAAAACTTGTAAACTGCTGTTTTATTAAGATACATTATTTATATTCATTCTCAATTTGTGTAGTCACCTTTTTTATCATTAATTTCATGATTTCATCTTCTGATAGCTTCAGATAATCACTATTTATATTTTTACTAATATAAAATCCCGAAAGCAGCCCGGCCTTAAAATAAATGTTTTGACATGCACTGTAAAAATCAGATACAGCTGCACAAATGCCAATATTTTCTCTGCTGTCTGTATTATAAATCTTATCAATTGTATCAAATAAATCTTCGCATTTTTCATCAGCTTTCCGATAACCTGATTCCTCTTCTGCTCTCATATTACATATACCATCCTCAATATAATTCACAATATTATCTGTTTTAGCAAGTTTTTTAATGGCATCAAAATTATTCATCTGTAATCTCCTTACATTTATCTTTCTTACTTTTATTCTTGTTAAGAATAATATTATCAGAAATTGATACTATAATCAAGAAAAATTCTTAACAGGAATACTTAAATGGGGTACTAAATATGAAAGCATTCTGGTATAATCAGGACCGCAAAAATGTATGCGGTATAAGAATTAGAGAATTGCGGAAACAGAAACATCTGTCTGCAAAAAAACTTGAAATTAAAGCATCTCTGGCTGGATACAGCAGTCTGACACAAAATGTAATTACGAAAATCGAACTTGGAATTCGTTTTGTGGCTGATTATGAGGTGGCTATTTTTGCAGAATTATTAGATACCACCCCTGAATATCTGCTTGCATTTTCTCCCGAGAACAGCAGTAATATAAATGAATCGGATAGTTGTATTTAAAATAATACAGTCCGCGTATAATTGTTTCATTTTCCCACTTGTATTAATTGCATTTTTGTATTAGAATAGTTTCAGCGGACAAGGTTCGTATCTATCAAATTATAAGGAGGATTTTAACAATGGCATACAAAATTACAGATGCTTGTGTTAGCTGTGGAACATGTGAAGGAGAATGTCCGGTAGGTGCAATCTCTGCAGGCGAAGGAAAATATGAAATCGACGCTGATGCCTGCGTTAGCTGCGGAACATGTGCTGGTGCATGTCCTACAGGTGCTATTGAAGAGGGCTAATTACCCATTGTGAATTTGTGTTACATACAAAAGAACATTGCTGGTAACAGGAAGTTTTGTACTTCACTGTAAACATTTTAAAACCGCCGGTTCTCCGGCGGTTTTATTTATTATCCCATATGTAAAGCAATCTATGTTTCATTTAAATCATTAAATCCGGAGCCAGCTCATTTTTGCTTTTTAGCAGTTTTCGTTCTTTGCGGCTTAACCGTTCTTTCTTCATACGGCGCCTGCCGTGTTTTCCCATGCTGCGGATTGCCTCATCCAGTTTTCGGAAGCGTTCCTCTTCCTGTTCCTCCTGTGTGCGCATCAGATAATTCATTTCTTTAATGACATGCTCACCGACCTGAAGTCCTACTTCCTCGCCCAGCTCCTGATTGTTGTCACTGATTGCTCTGCGCACGATTTCTGTCATCATAGACTGAAACTGCTCCATGCGTTTTTCACGCTGAGCGTCTTCATTCAGCTGACTGGTTTTCTGTGTTACATGAATTACTTCATTTTTTGACATTTCCCTTTGACATACCTCCTCACCGATTTCCATGCCATCTACTTTTTCAATACGAATTGCCGGCTCCATATTACTCTCCTCCTTACGCTCTTTTTCGTCCTGCAAAATAAGCCTGATTGCTTTGAGCTGGTATCCACGTTCTTTTAATTCTTTTATCCTTAAAAATTCCTGTATGTTTTCCTGTGTATAATAACGGTGTCCCAGTTCGTTCCTCGGAACAGTCAGTTCCAATTCATCTTCCCAGTACCGCAGAACATGTGATTCAACCTGCACAATGTTTGCTGCATCTGAAATCATATAACGTACTTTTTCCACTTAGAAAACCTCCTTTTTCTAATGCATGGCGGGTCGAAGCATTCTAACTGCTATAGCCCGGCTTTGCATGCACTGTATAATATCCAGCCCCGCGCCGAACTGTAACATATAACTTCTGTAATCAAGTATAGCCTACTGCATGTCCATGCACAATTTTATTTCATCGTGAAATATTGACAGGAAAAAACAGCTGAAGGGGATTTTTAATAGATAATTTGCAGTATTTTGTCATATGAAAGAGAATTAATCAAAAAATCTGAAAAGCATGAAGATAACTTTTTTACATAAAAGAAAGCATTGTGTATTCTATTCTGAAAAAACACAATGCTTTTTTGTCGTTATTCTTGTTTTATTCCATTACACAAAACAAACTGTCTTCCATCTCTGCTCTCTATTCTAAGATTACGAACAATGCTCTCTGTATCTGGAACATCTATATTCAACACATGATTTACTGTATCTATCTGATAAATCAGCCCGTCAAACATAGCCGCACTTAATATAAAATTAAAAGAAGCATCAATATCATTATTTGCAATAATATGCATATTAGGATATACAATACCGCCCAAATCAATATTTACCCTGTATAAATTACCATATGCTGTACCTCCAAAACCTGATAACTTTATATTATCCCTGACAAATACTGCTCCAAGATAAGAAGTAAGAATTTCTTCATCATCAGTCCATACTGGAATATATGCCCCTGTATCAAGCAGAGCAGTAAGTCCGTTTTTCAATACTACAACTGGTCTTTGATGTTTTTTATCAAGTCTCATTGTAAACTGTTTCATAATACACCTGCCATTCCAAACTGTAAATGGCCGTCTGGATTTGTATGGCGTGAAATAATTTCACCTTTCAATACAAGTCTCGTAAGCTCAGATTTTGTTTTATCTGTGTATTTAACAACAGCAGATTCCACAGAAATTCCATCATTATCCATATACTGCACATCTGTCAATCCTACCCATTGGTCAGGATATTGTTCTTGTATTTGTTCCCATGTTAATCTCTCCATATAAAAACACATCCTTTCCTAACTTCAGTCTTTCTGCATATTTGCAAATTTTGTATACTGCGGCAGCCAGACTAAATTTACAGTCCCAATCGGGCCGTTTCTCTGTTTTGCAATGATAACTTCTGCGATATTTTTTCTGTCTGTATCTTTATTATAGTAATCGTCACGATAAATAAACATAACCACATCCGCATCCTGCTCAATTGCACCGGACTCGCGCAAATCTGAGAGCATCGGCCGATGGTCTGGTCTTTGTTCCACTGCACGGCTTAGCTGAGACAGCGCAATGACAGGCACATGCAGTTCTCTTGCCAGCGCTTTGAGTGCCCTGGATATTTCTGAGATTTCCTGCTGTCTGGAGTCGGTCTTTCCATTGCCGGACATCAGCTGCAGGTAATCGATAATAACAAGACGGATATCATGCTCCAGCTTATATTTCCTGCATTTTGAACGCAGTTCTGTAATCGAAATACCGGGAGTGTCATCGATAATCAGCTTAGAACGGCCGATGGTCCCTGCGCCTTCAATCAGTTTTTCCCATTCCGCATCTGAAAGATTTCCGTTGCGAAGCACCTGCGCATCGACTCTGGATTCCAGTGAAAACAGCCTGTTTACAAGCTGCTCCTTTGACATTTCCAGACTGAATACCGCAGTTGCCAGGTCGCTGTGGAACGCTGTATACTGCGCAATATTTAATACAAACGCTGTTTTGCCCATAGAAGGACGTGCGGCTACCAGTATCAGGTCCGAAGGCTGCAGGCCGGACATTCTGTAATCCAAATCGATAAATCCGGTTGCTATGCCGGTGACATTTCCCTGGATTCTGGATGCTTTTTCAATACGGTCTAATGCATTGATTACAATCTGCTTAATCGGCACAAATTCGCCGCTGTCCTGGCTCTGAAGCAGCTGAAATATATTTTTTTCCGTATCGGCAAAAATCGATTCCAGGTCTTTGCTGCCGCCGTAGCAGTCATTCTGAATCGTTTCTGTTACTTTAATCAGCCTGCGCAGCATGGCCTTTTCTTTTACAATATCCGCATAATATCTGATATTGGCAGAAGTCGGGACTGCTGCCACCAGGTCGTTGATGTATTCCAGACTGCTGATTTCAGGAGGCAGGTCTTTTTCTTTCAATTTATTCTGCAGCGTAATAAAGTCTACAGGCTGATTCTGATTAAACAGCTCTAACATAGACTCAAACAATACTGCATACTGGTTATGATAAAAATCCTGTGCCGTTAACGTCTCCGAAGCGGCAATAATCGCCGCCCGGTCCATCATCATAGAGCCGATTACCGATTGTTCCGCTTCGATACTGTTTGGCATTGTTCTTTTTATAAGTGCTTCTTCCATTTCTCTCAGCCTTCAGCCACATGCACTCTGAGTGTTCCTGTTACCTGAGGATGCAGCTTTACCGGAATATCATAAAACCCAAGTGCCTTAATCGGCTCCGCAAGCTGCATCTTTTTCTTGTCCAGTTCTAAATTCAGCTGTGATTTCACTGCTTCTGATATTTCTTTTGTAGATACGGAGCCAAACGTACGCCCGCCCTCGCCTGCTTTTATTTTTACTTCTACCTGTTTTTCTTTCAAATCCTCTGCCATCTGTTTTGCCGCCGCCAGATTCTCCGCAGCATCTTTCTCTGCCCGCCTGTTACGCAGCTTCAGGTCATTTAAAGCCTGGCTGGTAGCTTCGACTCCGCGTTTTTTCTTAATCAGCATATTACGTGCAAACGCGTCGCTGACTTCCACAATTTCATTTTTTTTGCCAACTGATTTTACATCTTCCAATAAAATTACTTTCATTTTTCGATTTCTCCTTTTTCTATCATTCCATCTAAAATTTCACGTATTCTCTGTTTTGCCTGTTCAATGCTGCAGTCTGACAGCTGTGCGCCCGCAATATTAGCATGTCCGCCGCCGCCAAGGCGTTCCATAATAGACTGTACATTGATTTCATCTATGGAGCGCGAACTGATAAAAATCTTGTTCTGATACTCGGTCATGACAAAAGAAGCTTTGATTCCGATAATATTCAGCAGCTCATTCGCAGACTGCGCAGACACCACGGTCGGACTTTCCACTTTATCCGCAGGACATACTGAGATTGCAAATGCCCCGTGATACACCTCAGCATGGCGCATAACCTCGGCTCTGGCTTTATAATCTGCCATATCGTTACGCAGCATCTTGCGCACCCTGGTTACTTCAGCTCCGCACCGCCTTAAATAAGCAGCCGCTTCAAACGTACGAACCCCGGTTTTCTGCATAAAATTATTTGTATCGATTAAAATGCCAGCATAAATCGCATCCGCCTCACAGGACGTCAGCTTGATATTTTCTGTAAAATACTGTAAAACCTCCGCTATCATTTCACAGGTAGATGACGCATACGGCTCTATATAAGACAGAATCGGATTTTCAACAACCTCGCTCCCCTGCCTGTGGTGGTCAAATACAACAATCGATTTTGTCTTTTCAAGTATCTCAGGACAGTCTGTATAATTGGGCCGGTTTGTATCTACAACCATAACAAGCGTATTGTTATTCGTCAGTTCGATGGCAGTTTCCCCAGTAATAAACATATCCGGCTCATATCCGTTCTCTTCGTCAAAGCATTCTTTCGTCGGCCGCAGAGACGTCGTTACTTCATTGAGAACAATCTGCACTTTCTTATCCAGCACACGCCCAGCGCAGTATACACCGATTGCCGCGCCAAAAGAATCCGCATCCGCAATATGATGCCCCATAACAATGACATGACTGCGGCTCTCAATAATCTCACGCAGCGCATTTGCCTTGACCCTGGCCTTTACCCGTGTCATTTTATCTACCTGCTTGGAGCTGCCTCCAAAATAAGTAATCCTGTCCCCTTCTTTCACAACAACCTGGTCGCCTCCGCGCCCTAACGCCATGCCGATTGCCATGCGCGCATATTCATAGCTCTGGTTATAAGTATCGCCCATGCTTCCGATTCCGATGCTGAGCGTCACAGGCATCTCATTTCCTACCTTCACAGTCTTGACTTCTTCCAGAAGACTGAACTTATCTTCTTCAATTTTAGAAAGATAAACATAACGGAACACTACAAAATACTTATCTTTCTCCATCTTGCGCACCAGCCCGTCAATCCCCGAAAAATACTTATTGACTTTCCGGTCTATCAGGGCAATCAAAAGAGACTGCTTCACATCTTCGATACTGTTTAATACTTCTTCATAATTATCGATATAAATCAGCGCCGTTACCAGCTTCTGGTCGTCATTTTCCCTGATATACTTATTCAGCTGCGTCTCATCATACAGATACAGGGCAGTCATATATTCGCCGCTGCCTTCAACCGAAACCATATCATTCTCCGGCGTAATACTGGAAAACTCAATACGCTTCAGCTGTGCCCGGTACTCCCGCCCTCCCCAGCCAATATGCAGCTGTGACTCCGTCCTGTTCTTTTCCAGAATTTCCTTTGTGATATGCGAAAACACCGATGTAATTGACTTATGATACTCCTTATCCTTCCCCGTCATCTCCGTAAACTTTTCATTGACCCAGAGAATTTTTCCATTATAATCAATCAGCGCATATGCAATATCAAATTCATTCAAAAGCTTCCTTTGGACCGTGCCGTACTGCGTCGCAAAATTAATCAGCTCATTTACAAAAAAAGGTTTGTTCCTCTGGTAATTGAGCGTTACTATCAGAAAATATACCAGTGTAAATCCCGTAGTAACAAACCCAGCCTCCAGCTGATAATAGTATATCGGTATATTCATGAATACAAGCAAGACTGTAAGCAATATCGGGCTGTACATATAATTTCTAAGACGCCCTTTAAATTTTATATTTCTTTTCATTCTGCCTTCTGCTGCCTTTCCAAAAAGATAGTATTCATTATATCATGTTAAAGCATTAAATAAAAGAGTTTTCATGATGTATACAAAAAAGTGTGTCATATTTGGGATAAGGGGGAGATTGTCGGGGACGGGACGCGTTACATACGAAGAATTCCTTCTAAACGTTCATATAATTCACGTAAATACAGCCAAAACCAGCCGGGTGATGTGGAAATGCCCTGAATTCCAGCGACATAAGAACACTCTCCTCAAGACGTTCAAAAATTCACGTAAATACAGCCAAAACCAGCCGGGTGATGTGGAAATGCCCTGGATTTCTGCGACATTGGAAGAATGTTTAGAAGCCCTTAGTATTCTGCTCAATAACCAGGCGGCGAAGCCGAAGCGGCACCTTTAGCTTATGGCTGTAAGCCAGGGCGAACTAGGTGCCGCGACCGTCCGCAGCCAAAACGCAGGCGCAGAATACTTAGGGCTTCTTAACATTCTGGAACCGGAGCTGAAATCCAGGGCATTTCCACATCACCCGGCGTCCGGGAGGCCGAAAACTCCCCCTTTACTGAATCTCAGTAACCGTATGCAGCCCGCTCTCTTCCCGTGAGAATGTCATTCGAATCACATCCCCCGTCTGATACCGTATAATCCCAATCAGATTCTTATCCGACACATCAACATCAAATATATCCTCTGAATTCTCCAGCGCCACATAATAATGCGTATTCCCCTCAATCACCACAGGAGCCGACGCCGCAATCTTTCCCGTAATCTGCTCATACAGGCTTTCATCCTTCGCCTCTGTAATCCCGTTTGTGCCCAGCAGTGATACATATGCCTTTTCGCATTCCTTCACAGTATCCCCGATAGCAACCCACTGGTACTTCTGCACATTAACCATAGCATATTTTTTGACAAGGCCGGCGCCATCTTTCAGGGCCATGAAATAAGTCGGCTCGTTTGAAATATTCAACAGAAGAGGAAAAGTTGCCTGGTAGCCGAGATTCTGCACCTGGCCTTCTGCCGAGGACATAGCGGAGTCTTCGATTGCCCCTTCCACTTTGTAATATTTCGTTTCCATCGTACGCTGGTTCATTAATACAAATCCGACATTGGACTGGTCGCCGCTGACGGAGGTTACTCCTGTGTATACCCATACATCGTCATCCAGCGCAATGTAATTATATCCGTTTGTCGCTTTCAGGCAGTCTTTCTGGCCAAGAATGCTGTTAAAGAAACCGTGTTTATAAATTCCGTAGTAGTTATACAGTTCGGTTAACAGTTCTGCTGAATAGACCTTGTCAATCCAGTTCGGTACTTTTTCTACCGGATAATCCGTGCATTCTCCTGTCACCGCATTGCACAGTACCACATTTCCCACTGTCTGTCCGCCGAATAAGCCGATATTAAATTTTTTGACAGGGCATACCCAGTACGGTGTGCCTTCATCGTCGATTTCAAAGAATATCTGGTCGTCAAATATATAAGTTGGATAATGAAAACGAAGATGACGGTAAATATTGCGGTTAAAATATTCGGATTTGGAATATTTGATTGCCTGGCTCAGTTTGACGCATTCTGTGTTCTGCGTAGCCATATCGATTCTGATATATGCCGGAATGCCTGTTTTCTGGTTTGTCAGCCATTTAATTTCATTGGCATATACAAGCGGCGTCACACGCACCGGAGTATCTTTATAGTTAATCTGGGTATAGTCAGAACCTACCTCAAACTGTGAAACCATATCTACCATGCTTCCCATTTTCCGGTTTCCTAACAGTTCCGCGGATTCTTTATCCAGAAGAGGTATCGTATTATAGTTTGTCTGCTGGATATCTTCTGTAAAATCGCTTTCTTTCACAGTCATAAGCTTCTGGTACTTATCAGCGTTTACAATCGGTGAAGATAAAATATTTCCAGCCGCAAATATGAGAAACACCAGGATGAGCAAAGCGCAGCCCGCTTTTACAAGTTTGAATTCTTTGAATACATATTCTACCGTTTTCACCTGCACGACATTCGATTTTGACTGTCTGCGCATCTGAATGACTGCGTATAAAACCGTAACTGCTGCAATCAAAAGCCCCAGTGTCGTCCAGAATCCGGCTGCGTGGATATTAATGGCCGGAAGGGTAATATAGTAATAAATTCCTAAAAACAGGAATAAAACCAGCAATAACAATAATTTTTTACTTACTTTTTTCATAAAATTCCATCTGCTTTCTTAACTTATAGACAATAAATGACAAAAGCCGCCACACGGCTGTCCATGTGGCGGTCTACTGTTACAGCTCTGCCCAGGACTTTGCATTCCGGCAAAACTGTTCTCTCTGAATTTGTATTATTCCTGCACGTATGGCATTAATGCTACATGGCGTGCTCTTTTGATTGCTGCAGTAAGCGCTCTCTGATGCTTTGCGCAGTTACCTGTAATTCTTCTTGGCAAGATTTTTCCTCTTTCAGAAATATATCTTTTTAATTTATTAACGTCTTTATAATCGATAACGTTGTCCTTGCCGCAGAATACGCATACTTTTTTCCTTCTATGCATCGTTCTTCTGCGAGGATTGTCGCCTCTCTCATTTCTATTGAAAGCCATGACTATTACCTCCTGCTAAAATCCAGCTCTCTGCTGGCACCTGTTAATTAAACGGCAGCTCTTCGTCGATTCCGTCCGGAATATTCATAAAACCATCTCCGGCTGCACTCGGAGACGGCCTGTCCATCGGCGCAAATCCGCCTCCGGTATTTTCAGAATTCGCATTCTTGCTCTCTGCAAATTCCTGGTCTTCTATCACAACATCTGTCGTATATACTTTCTGCCCGTCCCGGTTTGTATAGCTTCCGGTCTGAATCCGGCCAGTCACTGCTATTTTGATTCCTTTGCGCAAATATCTCTCTGCAAACTCCGCTGCACGGCCAAATGCCACGCATCCGATAAAATCTGCTGTCGGCTGGTCCGGGGCATTATTTCTTGTAAAGCGTCTGTCGACCGCTAATGTATATCTGGCAACTGCTGTAGACTGCTCGCCCTGAGAATAACGGATTTCAGGGTCTCTTGTCAGTCGTCCCATAAGTATTACTTTATTCATACTATGATCTCCTTTATCGGTTATGCCTCGTCTTTCTTAACGCATAAAAACCGAAGAACATTGTCCATAATGCGGACCTTCTGTTCAATCTGAGCCGGAGCAGCTGCTGATGCATCAAACTGAATGAAATAGTAAAAGCCATCGCTCATCTTCTGAATTTCATAAGCAAGCTTTTTCTTTCCCCATTCTTCTACCTCGGTAATTGTACCGCCGGCACGGGTAATATACTCTTTTGCTTTTTCAACCACTGCTGCTCTCGCATCATCCTCGATTTTAGCATTCACAACGAGTGCTAATTCATATTTGTTCATGCGAATTGTACCTCCTTTTGGTCTCTGGCCTCTTCCTTACTGGAAAAAGCAAGGAATTTATTATATCACGAATACAAATGATACCATGATTACCCGTTATTTGCAAGTTTTTTATGAATTTTTTTTACATTTTTTTCTGCTGTCCTTCGTTCCATCATAACCTGCCGTCCGCACCCTGTACATTTCAGACGGAAATCTGCCCCGATTCTGAGCACTTCCCATTCAAAACTGCCGCAGGGATGCTTTTTCTTTAACCTCAGAATATCTCCCGGCTCAATATCCATGTGAATTCCTTTCCATCTATACCTGAATCTGCCCGAAAACCTCCCCGATGCTGCCCTGTATCAGCAAATCCGCACGCCTGTCCATCGGAGTCGCAGATTTATTAATTAATACTAATTTTGTGCCGCGGTAGTAATCAATCAGTCCGGCAGCCGGATAAACAGCCAGCGACGTGCCTCCGATAATCAGTACATCCGCATTCGCAATAAAAGATACCGACCGCTGCATAGTCACTGTATCCAGTCCTTCTTCATAAAGCACTACATCCGGCTTGATATCTCCCCCGCATTCGTCACAGCACGGCACGCCTTCATGATTTTTCATATACGCAGCATCAAATAATTTCGCGCACTTTCTGCAGTAATTGCGGTGCACGCTTCCATGAAGCTCTAAAACCTCCCTGCTGCCCGCCATCTGGTGCAGTCCGTCAATATTCTGCGTAATCACAGCCTTCAGCTTTCCGGCACGCTCTAATTCCGCCAGCTTTAAATGCGCCGCATTCGGCTTCGCATCCAGACAAAGCATCTTATCATGATAAAAACGGTAAAACTCTTCTGTTTTGGTCATATAAAACGTATGGCTTAAAATCGTTTCCGGCGGATAGTCATATTTCTGGTTATATAAACCGTCTACGCTTCGAAAATCAGGTATCCCGCTTTCCGTAGAAACTCCGGCACCGCCGAAAAATACAATATTATCAGATTCCGTTATCATTTTTTGTAATTCTTTTACTGCATCAGCTGACATAGTTTTTCCTCCGCTCTGTTTAAATTAACATTCCGTCCGAAGCCGCCGTGCGCTCAGCATAAACCGCCCGGACATCCAGCCTTGTGCCTTTCATTATACCATAAAATACCTTGCCAGAACAATACTCGCCGCTGCGCCCGCAATCGTAGCAAGCATCGCTCCAGACAGTGTCCAGCGGGTTTTTTTCACTTTTACAGACATAAAATAAATAGACATTGTGTAAAATACCGTTTCCGTGGAACTCATCATAATCGACGCAGTCATTCCCAGCTGCGAATCTGTACCGAATTTCTTAAAAATATCTAATACCAGCCCGTTCGCCGCGGAATTCGAAAACAGCCTTACTACAAACACCGGAATAATTTCCCCCGGTATCAGATTTTTTCCAGCAATACTTCCGATTATATTTTCAAACAGCGACGATACCGCATCCAAAAGCCCGGATGCCCGCAAAATACCAACCGCCGTCATCAGCCCGATTAAAGTCGGCATAATCTTAAGAACGGTATGAAACCCATCCCCGGCGCCGTGAATAAATTCTTCATAAATATTCTGCTTTTGCACAAGCCCCGTTACTACGATATAAAATATCAAAAGCGGAATCATGGTATCTGACAAAAATAAAAGCAGCTTCATACTATAATCCTGATTTAATATGTTATTATCATATCTATGCTTTCAGTCAGGATGCTATGATAATTTTATAAATTTAATCCCCGATGCGCACCCCGCTGTAAAAATATTCCAGTATCTGCGTATAGCTGCTCCCTTCCTTCGCCATCTCATTTGCCCCGTACTGGCTCATTCCATATCCCTGCCCGTACCCTTTTGTAATAATCCGTACCTTTCCGTCCGTTTCCTTTATCGAAAAACAGGGTGAATTTAAAGAAAAAGCGCTTCTGAATTCCTCGCCGCTTATTTTCTTCCCCGGAATCTCTGCTGATATTACATAAGAAGAGCTGTCCCGTTTCGATACAGCAGCCATTTTCTGAACATCTTCTTCTGGAAATTCCGTATCCGGGAAAGCGGCGCGCAGCTTGTTTCGAAACTGCCTGATATCCATAAATTCAATTTTTAAAAACTTCTCGCTCCGCAAATCATTTGCACAGTCTGCTGCTTTTAAATACGGCATCGTCCCGCCTGTTTCCGCAAAATCTCTGGTCCGCCCGGCGCTGACATAATGATACGGCAGCTTTACCGTATCTCCTTCATAGGTAACTGTTTCACCGGCAGTTTCCTGAACACAGTTTAAAAGCAGTTCATAATACTTTTGAAAATCTTTCGCCCCAAGCTGTTCCCGCATATCTTCTCTCGATATTTTTTCAGGCTCAGGCTCGTCATGTTCTCTGGCATATGCAATATTCGTCCGTGCAATGACTGTCTGCGCTTTGAGGGCTTCTTTTTCATACTGAAGCGGTATTTCATTCGCTGTCGTAAGGATAATCAGCTCTGTATCCTCATCTATCGTTTCAGCAGCTTCCTCTCTGACAGGAGCATTTAAAAAATCACCCTGAACTACAAAAGTGATAAGGTATGGAAGACATATAATAATAACAATCAGTGATAATGCAGTTTTTATTTTTTCTATCATGCTGTATTATATGACAAGTCCTTTGAAAAAATAACCCTGACAGTGAGATTTCCAAATACCATTTATTTTCTAATAACTTCTTCATATAAAGAAAAACTCACGGATAACATTTTTAAACCCGCTTAAGGTTTCTTTATCATATCATATACACAGTCTGACAGCTCTGCAAACTGAGAAAGTGTCAGTGTCTCCCCGCGCACATTCGCCGGCATTCCCGCCATTTTAATACTCTGTATTATCTGCTCCTTTGTAAGCGGTATTTTTGAAAAATTATTCAGTCCGTTTACAAGTGTTTTCCGCCTCTGATTAAAAGATGCCCGGATAATATCAAACATCAGGTTTTCATCCTTTACCCGCACCGGCGGGTTTTTATGACAGTTCAGGCAGATAACCGCGCTCCCTACCTTCGGCCTCGGTATAAAGCAGTTCGGCGGCACATTCGCTGCAATTTCAGGATTTGCATAATACTGTACCGCAAGTGACAGTGCGCCGTATTCTTTCGTTCCCGCATCCGCTTTCATCCGCTCCGCCACTTCCTTCTGCACCATAACCGTAATGCTCTCTAAAGGAATACGGCTTTCAAACAATTCCATGATAATCGGAGTTGTAATATAATAAGGGAGATTTGCTACAACCCGGATTGGTTTCCCGCCGTTTTTCTCCAAAACCAGCTGCCCGATATCCATTTTTAAAATATCTTCATGAATAATATCCACATTATGATAGCTGCTGAGTGTATCCTGTAGAATCGGTATCAGATTTTTGTCAATTTCCACTGCTGCCACAGCCTTTGCAGACTCACACAAAAACTGTGTCATTGTACCGATTCCAGGCCCTATTTCCAGTACAAATGAATCCTTTGTCACACCCGCCGAAGCTATGATTTTATCCATGACATGCGCGTCAATTAAAAAATTCTGCCCGAACTTTTTTTGAAAATTAAATTGATACTTCTGCAATACTGCAATCGTATTCTGCGGATAAATTAAATCTCCCATGTATAATTCCCTTCCTGCATCATTTTATCCTGCATTATGATACATTCCGCCCCAGCTGGATATATACATAACGCACTCTGCTCTGTCATACAGACGGCTTCCTGCTCTGTCATTCTTCTTCCCGCATCTGATACATGCGTAACGCATTCTGCTCTGTAACCCGGATAACCTCCTGCTCAGTAACTCCTTTGATTTGCGCAATCGCTGCGGCAATATACGGAAGATACACGGAACTGTTTCTCTTTCCCCTGTATGGCTCCGGCGCCATATAAGGACAGTCCGTTTCCAGCAGAATTTTATCCAGAGGTATTTTTTCTACCGTTTCCTTCAGCTTTTTCGCATTTTTAAAGGTAACCACGCCTCCTATTCCGATATAATATCCCATTTTAATATATTCTTCCGCAGTCTGCGGTGAATAAGAGAAGCAGTGAATCACCCCCGGTATCTGCATCTGAAAAGCTTCTCTCATAATCGCAAGCGTATCCTCCGCAGCATCCCTGGAATGGATAATCACAGGAAGAGATGCTTCTTTCGCAAGCTGCAGCTGCCTTTTAAACCAGTAACGCTGTCTCTCCCGGACTGCTGCCTCTTTATCCCAGTAATAATCCAGTCCGATTTCCCCGACTGCTTTTACTTTCGGATGCTTCACCTGTAACTGAAGCCATGCAAAGCTTTCCTCATTCAGACATTCAGTCTCGCTCGGATGCACGCCTGCAGCCGCATAAATAAAATCATATTTTTCAGCCAGCTCTATGCTTTTCTTTGTAGTTTCTATTGTGGAACCGACATTTACAATCCTGGAAATCCCATTCTCATACATGGATTCTAATAATGCATCCCTGTCCGCATCAAACTGCTTATCCTCGTAATGCGCATGTGTTTCAAATATCATAAACTTTCCGCCTTCATCCTTTCTGCTCCTGCCCATTCGTGTTATCTAAAACTTTCTGCTCCTATCCTATATACAAATTCAAAATAATCCCGGTAACAAGAGGATTTCTGTGTTACTGGGATTACATAAACTATAGCGGATTAGATAAGGGGGATGTGCTGGCCCCTCGGACGCCGGGTGACGGGAAGATGCGCTGGCTTCCTGCGACGGCTCCAGAATGTTAAGAATCCCTAAGCATTCTGCGTCTATGCTGTGGCCCCGGACGGGACGCGGCACCTAGTTCGCCCTGGCCTGCAGCCAGCAGCTAAAGGTGC